>NZ_JBFBJL010000057.1:0-58538 GCF_040686075.1 Streptomyces sp. NPDC086519 | reverse complement strand
ACGGCGGGCCTCTTCCGACGGGGGGGCGGCGCGCCCGTCTAACGCTCCCCCCGCCCCTGTGTGTTGCCCGCCGGGGGCGCCTAGTCGAGCCAGTGCTGACGGCCGAGGCTGATCAGCCGCATCTGCCGGGTGGCGATCCGGGCGACGCGTTCCTGCTCCGCCTCCGAGGGCTCCGGGGACTCCAGGGTCTCCAGGAACAGCGAGGCGGTGATGAGCATCTGGTCCACGTAGAGGTGGGCGAGCATCAGCAGGTCGTCGTCGTTCCACCCCTCGGCCTCGGAGTCCTTGGCCAGCTCGGTCTTGACCTCCTCGGCGAACCGGGCGAGCTGGTCCCGGATCGCCTTCCGCACCGGCTGTACCCCGCCGTGCCGCTCCCGGGCGATGAACCGGACGTGCGCCGGGTGCGCGGCCACATGGTCGGCGATCAGGCGCACGGCCCGGGTGATGCGCTCCGCGCCGGGCGTGGCGACCGTCGTGCGGACCATCGGATGCAGGCTGCCGAGCGCCTCGTCGACGAGGGCGACGCCGAGGTCGGCGGTGGAGCGGAAGTGCCGGTAGAAGGCAGTCGGGGCGACGCCCACGGCCCGGGTGACCTCGCGCAGTCCCAGGCTGCTCAGGCTCTGCTCCTCCAACAGGGCGAGCGCCGCGTCCAGGAAGGCCTGGCGGGTCTTCTGCTTCTGGGCCTGCCGGATGCCGAGGGTGTGACTCATGTCATCCAGTTAACAACTGTTCTCTGGAATTGGAAAGCGGTGTGAGTTGCTAGACTCAAAGTCAGTGAACAACTGTTACTACAACCGTTCACCCAAATGTAACGGAGGGGGATCGACCCATGCTGTTCCTCGTCGCCGCACTCATGCTGCTCGGGGTGGTGCTGGGCACCGTGGCCCATGCGCCGCTCGACGTCACCGCAGGCCTCGCCGCCGTGATCGTCGTCTGGCTGGCCGTCTTCGCACTCCGCGAGCGCCTCGCCCGCCGCCGCCACACCTCGGCCAACTGACCACCGTCCCCGCTCACTTGAGGAGCTGAGCATGATGCAACTCACCGCCCCGGCCACCCCCCGCCCCGAGACCCGCACCCGCGACGCCGACGGCATGGCCGTGGCGTCCTTCATCCTGGGTCTCCTCGGCCTCCTGGTCCTGAACCTGTTCCTGGGCCCGATCGCGATCATCCTGGCCCTGGTCTCCCTGTGGCGCGGCACCGTCCGCAAGGGCCGCGCATACCTGGGCCTGGCACTGGGCGTGGCGGACCTGGCGGTCCTGGCGATCGCGATGGAGGTCTCGAACACGGTGTCCTGGAGCCTGTGAGCGGGGTTCAGGACAGCGCGCCCCAAGGGGCGCGGGGACCTGCCCGGCAGGCCACGGCCCACCGGTACCCGCAAACGGTGTTCGGCCCCTACGGCGGCTGGGCGACCCTCACCCCGCCCCCCGTAGAATCGACTCACCATGGCCTACCTCGACCACGCCGCCACGACCCCGATGCTCCCCGAGGCGGTAGAAGCACTCGCCGCCGCCCTGAGTGTCACCGGCAACGCGTCCTCCCTGCACGCCTCCGGCCGCAAGGCCCGCCGCACGGTCGAGGAATCCAGGGAGACCCTCGCGGAAGCGCTCGGCGCCCGCCCCAGCGAGGTCGTCCTCACCTCCGGCGGCACGGAGGCCGACAACCTCGCGGTCAAGGGCCTCTACTGGTCCCGCCACGACGCCGACCCGGCCCGCACCCGGGTCCTCGCCAGCCCGGTCGAACACCACGCGGTCCTGGACGCCGTCCACTGGCTCGGCGAACACGAGGGCGCGACGGTGGAGTACCTCCCCGTCGACACCTACGGCCGGGTCCACCCGGAGGCGCTGCGCGAGGCGATCGGCCGCAACCCCGACGACGTGGCCCTCGCCACCGTCATGTGGGCCAACAACGAGATCGGCACGGTCCTGCCGGTCCGTGAACTCGCCGCCGTGACGAACGAGTTCGGCATCCCCCTGCACGCCGACGCGGTCCAGGCCTTCGGCCAGGTCCCCGTGGAGTTCGGTTCCTCCGGCCTCGCCGCGATGACCGTCTCCGGCCACAAGGTCGGCGGCCCGTACGGCATCGGCGCCCTCCTCCTCGGCCGCGAGTACACCCCCGTCCCGGTGCTGCACGGCGGCGGCCAGGAGCGGCACGTCCGCTCCGGCACCCTCGACGTCCCGGCGATCGCCTCCTTCGCGGTGGCGGCTCACCTCGCCGCCGAGCGCCGCGAATGGTTCGCCCGGGAGATCGGTGCCCTGCGCGACGCGCTGATCGACGCCGTCCGTACCGCCGTACCGAACGCGATCCTCGGCGGCGACCCGGTGGACCGCCTCCCCGCCAACGCGCACTTCACCTTCCCCGGCTGCGAGGGCGACTCACTGCTCCTGCTGCTCGACGCCCAGGGCATCGAGTGCTCGACCGGCTCCGCGTGCACGGCCGGGGTCGCCCAGCCCAGTCACGTCCTGCTGGCCATCGGCACCGACCCGGACCTGGCCCGCGGCACCCTGCGCTTCTCGCTCGGCCACACCTCCACCCAGGCCGACGTCGACGCGGTCGCGAAGGCGATCGGCCCGGCGGTGGAGCGGGCGCGGGCCGCCGGACTCAGCTGACCGGACCTGCCCGTGCGAAGCACCTGCGCGGCACGCGGCACGCGGCACGCGGCACCGGCCCGGCTCCGTGGCCCTTGCGGCCGGCCCGATGTGTTCCGGCGAGCTGTCGGTGACCGGAACCTCGCGAACGGCTGCCGCCGGCACTCCCACCGCCGGCGGCAGCCTGCCCGGCAGGCCTAGCTGTCCGTGACCATGAGGGAGGCCATCATGCCCTCGTCCTCGTGTTGCAGCAGATGGCAGTGGAGCATGTACATGTAGGTGTCGTCGGAGAAGTCCGTGAACTCCATGGCGATCTCGATGGAGCCGCCGCCGACCACCTCGTAGGTGTCGAACCAGCCGAGGTCGACTCCCGTCGGATCCTCGCCGTTGACGGAGATCAGCTGGTAGGGCACGTCGTGCAGGTGGAACGAGTGTTCCAGCTGGGTGCCGTTCTTGATCGTCCAGATCTCCTTGGACCCGAGCGTGGTGCTGATCATGGCCATCGAGGACATGCTCGTCCCCGCCGACCCGTTGATCGTCATGGTCGTGCCGCTCTGGCCGAGCGTGATCGTCCGGGCGGTGAAGTCGCTGGTGTCGTACCGGTCGATCGTGTTGAGCGAGGCCGGCAGGTCGTCCGGGGTGTCGGTGCCGGATGCGGTGATCGCGAGCACGTCGTAGGTCCCGCTGCCGCCACGGACCCAGCCGGTGGTGACGACGGCCTGGAGCGTGACGGCGTCCGACAGGTCGAGGACGAACTCGGCGCGGGCGCCGGCCACCAGCCGGATGCTGGTCACCTCGGTGGCCGCGGTGAGGTAGCCCTGGTCGGTGGCGATCTGGTTGAGGTTGCCGCCGTCGCTGCGCTGGATGGTGATGATGTCGGACGGCGAGGCGTTGAGCACCCGGAACCTGGTGCGGGTCTTGGTCGCGGTGAACGTGAGCGTGGTGTCGTCGACGTTCGTGCCGTTCAGCAGCAGCGGGAAGCTGAGTCCGCTGCTCAGATAGCCGGTGAGGTTGTACTTGATGTCGCCGGCGCTGTCGGTGGCGAGGCTCTGGAAGATCAGCGGGATGTCATCGGTGCCGTACGTGCTGGGAAGGTCCGAGGAGGCGGTCGAGTCGTCCTCGACGATGATCATGCCGGCCAGGCCGTGCACCGCCTGCTTGGCCGTGGCGCCCAGGGCGTGCGGGTGGTACCAGAGCGTCTTGGCGTCGTCCTTGACCGTGAACGTCGGGGACCAGGTCTCCCCGTCGGAGAAGGCGACCTGGGGGCCGCCGTCCATCTTGGCCGGGACATGGGCGCCGTGGAAGTGGACGGTGGTGTCCTCGCCCAGGCTGTTGGTGATGTCGAGCAGGACCGTGTCCCCGCTGGTCCACTTCATGGTCGGGCCGAGGAAGGACTGGTTGTAACCCATCGTGTCGCTGGTGACCCCCGAGAGCACCTCGGCGGTGCCGGTCCTGGCCTCCAGCGTGAAGGTGGTGGTGCTGCCGGAGGTGGTGCCCTCCAGGAGGTCCGGGATGTTCAGGGTGGCGGTGTTGGTCGCCGCGCCGGCCTTGTTGCCCTTCGCGTCGGCCAGCAGCGCGAAGGTGGAGCCGGCCGCGGCGACGGCGCCCAGACCGACCCCGGCCATGCCGCCGAGGAACCTCCGCCGGTGAACGCCCTTGCCGCGCTTGGCTTTTCCTTCCTTGGCGTGCTCGCCGTCCTTGGTGCGTCCGGCCTTGGAGTGCTCCGCCTTGGCGGCCTCCGCGCCCTTGGCACGCCGACGCCTGCCGCCGCCGGTGACCTGCTCGTGGTTGCTGTCCGCCTCGAAGGCGGGATCCGTGGTGTGCGTCATGGCCCCGGATGTTTGACCTGTGGACTGTGTGACATCTGGGGCGAAGTTAGGAGCGAACCGGGGGAACTGTGAAGCGGCCGTGGACGCCGGTAATGCTTAACTCCGCTGAAAGAAGGCCGAGTTGAGCACGCGCAGTTGGCGACCGGGGTGCGGGACGCAACGGACACAGACAGCGCGCAGCGCGGGCACAGCATAACGATTGAGCCACGGGCGGAACCCGGTGTCAGGCCTGTCCGACGCGCCGGACAAGTCCCATGTAGCGCCCCCAGTCCCAGTGCTTTCCCGGGTCGGTGTGATCCGTCCCCGGCACCTCCACATGACCGATCACATGCCCGCGGTCCACGGCCATGCCGTACCGCCGGCATATCGCGGCCGTCAGCCGCGCCGAAGCCGCGTACATCGCGTCGGTGAAGTCCTCCGGGCGGTCCACGAACCCCTCGTGCTCGATCCCGACACTGCGCTCGTTGTACGACCTGTTCCCCGCGTGGAACGCCACGTCCAGTTCGCGGACCAGCTGGGTGATCCGCCCGTCCTTGCGCACGATGTAGTGCGCCGCCGCCCCGTGCGCCGGGTCCTGGAACACCTTCACCGCGCTCGCGTAGCCGCCCTGGGTGACATGGATGACCACCCGGTCGATCGGGTAGTCGTCCGGCCGGTCCGCCGTGCGGTAGTTCGCCGGGGACGCCGCCGCCCAGCGCGCGCCCTCGAAGTCCACCGCCCCCGCCACCCGCGCCCGGCGCACTCCCGGCAGCCGCCAGTACAGCCGCGTCAGTTCGTCCCTGGTCAGCGCCGCCGTGCCCACGGCCGCCGCCGCCCCGCCGATCAGCAGCGCCCGCCGCCCGATCCGTCGGTCCTGATCACCCGCCGCCGTCTGCCCCATGTCCGGTCCACCCCCATGTGATCTCCAACGGATACTCGCGGGCCCCGGTTCCCGCGCCCCCGTACCCTTGAGGGGCTATGACTTACACCCCGCAGCGCACCCGCCCCCTCCGCGTCCTCGCCGCCATGTCGGGCGGCGTGGACTCCGCCGTCGCCGCCGCCCGCGCGGCCGAGGCAGGCCACGACGTCACCGGCGTCCATCTGGCGCTCTCCGCGAACCCGCAGTCCTTCCGCACGGGCGCCCGGGGCTGTTGCACCATCGAGGACTCCCGCGACGCCCGCCGCGCCGCCGACGTCATCGGCATCCCGTTCTACGTCTGGGACCTGGCCGACCGGTTCCGCGAGGACGTCGTCGAGGACTTCGTCGCCGAGTACGAGGCGGGCCGCACCCCCAACCCGTGCCTGCGCTGCAACGAGAAGATCAAGTTCGCGGCCCTGCTGGACAAGGCCCTCGCGCTCGGCTTCGACGCCGTCTGCACCGGCCACTACGCGAAGATCGTCACGCTCCCCGACGGCTCCCGCGAGCTGCACCGCGCCTCCGACATGGCCAAGGACCAGTCGTACGTCCTCGGCGTCCTGGACGAGAAGCAGCTCGCCCACGCCCTCTTCCCGCTCGGTGACACCCTCACCACCAAGGACGAGATCCGCGCCGAGGCCGAGCGCCGGGGCCTCGCGGTCGCCAAGAAGCCCGACTCGCACGACATCTGCTTCATCGCGGACGGCGACACGCAGGGCTTCCTGGCCCAGCGGCTCGGCAAGGCCGAGGGCGACATCGTCGACGAGTCCGGCACCAAGATCGGCACCCACGAAGGCGCGTACGGCTTCACCATCGGCCAGCGCAAGGGGCTGCGCATCGGCCACCCCGCCGCCGACGGCAAGCCGCGCTACGTCCTCGACATCTCGCCGGTCGACAACACGGTGACGGTCGGCCCGGCCGCCGCCCTCGACGTGACCGGACTGACGGCGATCAAGCCGCGCTGGTGCGGCACCGCCCCCACCGGCCCGGGCGTCTACACCGCCCAGCTCCGCGCCCACGGCGGCGAGACCGAGGTGAGCGCGGAACTGGTCGACGGCGAACTGCACGTCACGTTCACCGAGCCGGTCCGGGGCGTCGCCCCCGGCCAGGCGATCGTCCTGTACGACGACACCCGCGTCGTCGGCTCGGCGACCATCGCGTCGACGATCCGGCGTCAGCCGGCGACCTCGACCTCGTAGAAGCAGAGGTGGTCCTTGATCTGGGCGACGTCCGTCTTCGGCTCGGGGTACGCCCAGACCAGGTCCGGCGCGTCCGGCAGGGACCAGTAGGAGGCGGTCCCCTTGAAGGGGCAGACGGTGTGCGTCTCGGAGGGTGTGAGGAGGTCGAGACGCACGTCCTCGGCGGGGATGTAGTAGCGCGGGGGACAACCGGTCTCGTGGAGGACGAGGGCCCGGTCGCTCTCGGCGAGGACCAGATCGCCGTGCGTCACGCGCACGTGCTGGTCACTGTTCTCGATGGTGATCGTGTGTCCTGAGGCCATATGAAGGTGACGCCCACGGGCCTCCACTTGTTCCCGGCGTTCACCCGGGCGCCCCTGAAGGAGCGCGGGGCTGTATCGATGCACGGCTCCGCCGCGCAGCCGCGACCAGCCACGTACGGCCCGCCCGCCACCCGGCCACGCCTACCCTGACCCCATGCGAATCTGTGTCTTCCTCTCCGCGGCAGATCTCGACGAGCGCTACACCCGCCCCGCCCGCGACTTCGCGAAACTGATCGGCAAGGGCGGCCACTCCCTGGTCTGGGGCGGCTCGAACGTCGGCCTCATGAAGGTCGTCGCCGACGGCGTCCAGGAAGCCGGCGGCAAGCTGATCGGCGTCTCCGTGGACTTCCTCGCCAACAAGGCCCGTCCCGGCGCCGACGAGATGGTCGTCGCGGCCGACCTCGCGGAACGCAAGCGGCTCCTCCTGGAGAAGGCCGACGCCGTGGTCATCATGGTCGGCGGCACCGGCACCCTCGACGAGGCCACCGAGATCCTGGAGCTGAAGAAGCACGGCCGCACCGACAAGCCCGTCGTCCTGCTCAACACCGCCGGCTTCTACGACGGCCTGAAGGAACAGTTCCACCGCATGGAGGCGGAGGGCTTCCTGCCCCGCCCCCTGGCGGAGCTGATGTTCTTCGCCGACGAACCCGCACAGGCCCTGGCCCACTTGGAGCAGGGTCCCGGCGCCCGCTGATGCGAGCATGGGCCCCATGGCAACTCATGTGATCACCGGTGCCGGTTCCGGCATCGGCGCCGCCGTGGCCCGTCGCCTGCACGCGCGCGGGGACGAACTCGTCCTGCACGCGCGCGACGCGGGCCGCGCGAAGGAACTGGCCGCCGCGTTCCCCGGCGCCCGCACCCTGGTCGGCGACCTGGCGGACCCGGACAAGCTCTCCTGGGCCTTCTCCCACCAGACCCTCCCGGACCGCGTGGACTCACTGCTGCACGTCGCGGGCGTCGTCGACCTGGGCGAGGTCGGCGAGCTGACCCCGAAGTCCTGGCGCCACCAGCTCAACGTCAACCTGGTCGCACCGGCCGAGCTGACCCGGCACTTCCTGCCCCAGCTCCGTGCTGCCCGCGGCCACGTGGTGTTCGTGAACTCGGGCGCGGGCCTCGACGCGCACGCGGGCTGGTCGGCGTACGCGGCGTCCAAGCACGGCCTGAAGGCCCTCGCCGACTCCCTCCGCGAGGAGGAGCACGCGGCCGGCGTCAGGGTCACCTCGGTCTACCCGGGCCGAACCGCAAGCCCCATGCAGGCGAAGGTCCACCAGCAGGAGGGCAGGGACTACGACCCGTCCCGCTGGATCGACCCGGAATCGGTGGCGACCACGATCCTCATGGCCCTGGACCTCCCGGGGGACGCGGAGATCAACGACGTCACTGTGCGCCCCGGCCCGCTTCCCGGGTAGTACTACCGGCACCGCTCATCGCACGGTCGGCGCCCGCCGCGTCCCCGGGCACTGCGGCCGGAAACCCGGCGGACCCGGATTGCCTCGTCGCGGAAGTGAAGTCAGCCCTTCACCTCGGTGCCGGTACGGCGTGCAGGACTCCGTCCGGATGGCGATCGACCTGGAGCTGTGCTACCGGGGGCTGCGCTCCCCGCACAAGCTGAAGTCGGCCGTGTCTGGGTACACCCGCGAGTGCGGGGAGGCCGAGTCGACGGGCTTGGGGTGATCGCCACCTCCAACGGCTGGAACCTGTACGTCGGCGGCAACGGCGGGCGCTACCCCGCGCCACGCCGACCTGCTGGCCCAGGACCTGTCCGACGACGAACTTATCCGTCTGATCGACCGGTTCCTGATGTTCTACATCCGTACCGACGACCGCCTGGAGCGCACCTCGACCTGGCTGGAGCGCATCCCCGGCGGCCTGGACCACTTACGGGACGTGGTGGTGCACGACTCGCTCGGCATCTGCGGGGAGCTGGAGGCGCTGACGGCGCCAAACGTCGCGGGCTACCGTGACGAGTGGGCCGAGACCATCAACGACCCTGAGAAGCTGGCCCGGTTCGTGTCCTTCGTGAACGCCCGGATACCCCCGACCCGGTCGTCGGCTTCGTCCCCGAGCGTGACCAGATGAAGCCCGACCTGCCGCTGCTGTCCATCGGCATGCGCCCCACCGAAAACATTCTGGAAGGAAGTGCCTGGCGATGATCCTGGCACCCGAGACCACCGACCTGAAGGTCCAGCTCCAACCCGACGACGACTGGTTCACGGTCTGCGACCTCAGCTCCCTGGCCGCGCTGCTGCCGGACGGCCGCCAGGTCGCCCTGTTCCAGGACCTGGACGGCAGTCTGTACGGCATCGACAACTGCGACCCGTTCGACCGCGCGGCCATCCTCTCCCGTGGCCTGACCGGTACCGACCAGGGCCGTCCGTTCGTCGCCTCGCCCCTGCTGAAGCAGCGGTTCGACCTGGTCACCGGGCAGTGCCTGGACGACGAGTCGGTGGCGGTCGCCGCGTACGAGGTGCGCGTCCGCTGATCCTCCCGGATCCTGTCCGCCGCCGTCCTGGACCGGGCGTCCGCCGATATCGCCTCCGTTGTCGACACCGGCCTGGTGGTGGACGGCGGCAATTCTCTCCAAGGCTGTTCACGCCTTCAGCGCGTCATATGTGACGCCCGTCAGGCGTTCGGACTCCGCCCAGAGCCGCTCCCCATCTGGTCGCTGAGCGTCCACGGTGCTCGCCGTGGCGGGGCCGGTGCGCCCCGCCACATCGCGAAGGACGGGCCGAGGAAGGCGTCGGGCCGTACGTCGGGGGCGGTCGCCTCGGAGAGCGTCGGCAGGGCACCCGCCTCGGCCGGCTGGGCGACGATCCGGTTGCCGAGCTCCACGAGCCGCTTGGCGACCCGGCGGCCCTCCGCCCGGGAACGGGCGGTCAGGAGGTTGGTGGCAGCGTATCCGGGGTGAGCAGCTACGGCCACCACACCTGTCCCGGGTACGGCCAGTCGGCGGGCCAGCTCGTGCGTGAAGTTCAGGTTGGCTGTCTTGGACCGGGCGTAGGCGACCCAGCGTCGGTAGCGGCGTGAGCCGTTCAGGTCCGAGGGGTCGATGTTGGCCAGTGCGTGCATCATCACGCCGGCGTTGTTGACGGGCGGGTCGACACGGTCGTACGGCAGCCGGTCCGCGAACTCCCGCACGGACGTCAGGTCGCCGAGGTCCAGCCGTAGGGACTCGGCGTGCGCCTGCGGCACCTCGGCCACGAGCCCGTCGGCCGCCGCGCACCTTGCTCCGGCAGGCGACCACGACCCGGGCCCCCACCGCGCCAGCTCCCGCGCGGTGACATACCCGAGGCCGCTGTTGGCACCGGTGACGACGGCGGTGCGGCCGGTCTGGTCGGGGATTCGGCCTTCCAGGCGGGCATGACCGAGTCCTTCCGTGGGGCGGAGTGCCGGAAAACACTGGCCACAAGCATGTTCCTTCGGGATCATGCGGTCCATGACAGCCCCCCGAAAGGCCGATTCCGCGTAACCGCCCGGCACCCTGCGCGACGCTCTCCCCGCCGCCCGCGCCCCCACCCCTGGTGGTACCGGTGCCAGGCCGACGGCGCGGAGGGGTGGCGAGCCACAGGTGCGGCAGTCGGGGAACGGCCGCACACGGCACGGCGTGAGGTGCTCCGTGTTCCTGGTCGGTACAGGAGCTGTCGCGACGGAGCCCTCATCAGATCCAGTAGTCCGGGGCGACCCTGTCGAGGAGCCTCAGCAGAGCGGCCCACGCCAAGTCGTACGCCAGAGCGTCCTGCAGGCCTGGGTCCTCTGTTTCGACGTTGAGCTGCCGGGCGGCATACTCGCACACCACGTCATCCGGAACGACCAGTTGTGCACCGCCCGACTGCGCCAGGATCTGGATGCGGCAGGCCTTGTCCAGGTAATACATACGCAGGAATGCCTGAGCCGCCGAACTCCCGACGCTCAGTAGCCCGTGGTTGCGCAGGATCATGACAGGGTGCGGGCCCAGATCTTCCACCAGTCTCTCCTGTTCGTCGGGATTCAGTGACACCCCCTCGTAGTTGTGGTAGGCGACGCGTCCGTGGAACTCCATCGATATCTGGTTGACAGGCCGCAAACCGTCCTTCAGGGCTGCGACCGCGCAACCCCACTCGGTGTGGGTGTGGAGTACACAGTGGGCGTCGGGGCGTGCCCGGTGGATGGCACTGTGAATGACGAAACCGGCGGGGTTCACCGGGGGCCCCGCCGCGTCGAGGGGCTGCCCATCGAGACCGATTCGGACGAGGCTGGAGGCGGTGATCTCCTCGAAGAGAAACCCGTACGGATTGATCAGGAAGTGGTGGCCGGGCCCCGGCAGACGAAGAGAGATGTGCGTGAATATCAAATCCGTCATCCCGAAGTGGGCGACCAAACGGTAGACAGCCGCCAGTTCACGCCGCAGACGCAGTTCTTCGTCGTAGGGCTCGCCGTGATGCACCGGTTCGTCTTTCATCAGCGAACTCCTGCTTTCCTGCCGCTCCGCACCGCCGATAGAACGGTCAGTGGCCTGCCCGGCACCTCACGAGATAGAACTCGGAGTCATGCCGGTAAGGTCCGCCGTTGTAGTCACCGGCCTCGTCCGCGATCACCAATCCTGCGTACCGCAACATCGCCCTGATCTCTCCCGCCATGGCGTAACGGTTCACCCACAACACCTGGTGCTCCACTTCACCGGCCCCGTCCTTCACCGTGTACGTTCGGACCTGACGGGCTAGCTGTGTCGCGGAGTCGAACGCGTAACGACAGGTGAGAGCGATCACCCGCTCGCTCGTCCGATCCTGTTTGACAACGCGCTCCTCAGCCCCATGGAGCCAATCACCGAACGTGGCCCAGGCAAGGGCTTCGAAGGCGAAGACCCCGCCGGGGCGGAGGACACGCCGCACCTCGGCGAAGAGTCGGAGCCAGTCCGCCTGATCCAGAAGGTAGTTGACGGACCCAAAGGGGCAGATGACCGAGGTCAGGGAGGCCGTTCGGAGGGGGAGATCCTGCATTCTGGCGCATAGCCGCCGCACCACGACGCCCTCCGCCACCGACCTCTTCCCGAGCGCGTGCAGCATGTCGGCCGAATGGTCCAACGCGATCACGTCGACGCCGCCGGCCGACAGCGGCACGCTGATTCTTCCGCTCCCCGCTCCCAGTTCCAGCACCGGGCCGGTACCCACCACGGACCGCCAGTACCCTAGGTCCTCGTCATACCCCTGGTAGGTCCAGTCGTAGAGGTCGGGCCGGTCCTCCACGCGCGAGGGGACGGGCGCCGCGGCCGGCGCATGGGCATTTCCCATTCGTGAACCCCCCTACATTGTGTAGTAGGCAACACGGAAGCCAAGGTCCACGTAGGCGTTCTGCGGCGGGTCATAGGACCTGAACTGGATCTTTCGCGCATTCATCTCACGCGAGAACCACGATCCTCCGCGGACGGTCCTGTCACCCTGGTCCGAGACATCCTCGCGCCCGGGACGGGCGTCCGAGTACGACCAGGCCAGGGATTTAGTCCATTCCCAGACATTACCCACCATGTCCTGTGGTCCACCTTCCCAGGTCGCCCATGGAAAGATCCCCACGGGCACTGACTGCTGAATCCAGTTCACTTCGGTCCGGACATGGGCCATGTCGTCCTCCCAGGCCTCCCCCCACGGATAGGGCTGCGAGACCGGACTGCGCAGACAGGCACGCTCCCACTCGAACTCCGACGGGATGTCCACGAAACCACGGTCGTCCAGGGAACCGTTCTCACGCAACCTCTTCGTCAGCCACCGGCAGTAGGCCAGCGCCTCCCACCAGTTGACGCCGACGACCGGCTGGGTCGGTTGGTTGTACCTGGGGTCCCACCAGTAGAGCGGTACCTCGCGGAGCAGGAGTTGGTCGACATAGTCCTGCAACGCGTTCTCATCCACGATGCCCTCTCGTATTTCCTTCCGGAGATGCAGGCGCTGGGAGGCGGTCGATCCGATGCGTGGGCCGTCGGGGCCATCGATGAACGCGGAATCCTGCATCGCCCACAACCGGGCCGGCCCCTCGGGCCAGCAGTCGAGGTCACGGTAGCCGCCGGAGAGGATGAACTCCGCGTATTCGCTGTTGGTCACCGGGAACTTCGCGATCCGGAAGGACGGGATCTCCTCATTCCGCTGTGGATGCCAGTCGATGAGTCGATATTTTTCGTCCTCTGAGTCCAACGGGCTGACGCTGCCGACGGGAAATGTCCCGCCAGGCATGCACATGCTTTCCGCCACTAGGGCGCGTGAGCTTTCCTCCCAGGTGACCGGGTTGAGCTGTGCGTAGAGCGTCGCTGCCTTGGCGCGTTTGTCGAGCGGGATCGCCCGGTCCGTCGATGCGGCGGTCAGGGCAGCCGATACGGTGCGATGCAGACCGCGGCTGAGACCCGTGGCAGGGACGTCCGGCATGGCCACCCGGAGGGCAGCCATCAGTTCACCGGCGAGGATCTGATAGGTGAGGACGCAGGCCGCGTCGTCTTCGGCCGCGCTCACCAACTCTGCAATGACGGCCGTGACCAGGCGGTACCCCTCGAAGGTCGACTGGGCACTGGCCCAGTACTTCAGCGGTGCGTGCCAGACGACGCTCCGGCAGGACTCCACAATTGTCTGTGAGCTTCTGTGCGCCATCGCGCAGCCGGCGAAGTAGTCACGAAACAGGCTCTCCCGGAAGGAAAGCCGAGCGGAGCCGTCCACCGCCAGGATGCCGTGGCCACGCCGAAGGAAACCAACGTAGTCGGCCACGGCCGGATACGCGTCGTAGAACTGGTCGTCACCCCCCAGGGCGCGCACGATGGGCGCTTGCGTGGCGGATGCCGGTATCGCATTGGCCAGTGGGTCGGCGGCGCGCAGCGAAACGACTTCGAAGCCGATCTCCTCCATGATCCGCTGTATCTCGGAGTCGTATTCGGCCCGCAGTAGGCACGTGTTCTGAGATTCTCCTGGCCGACGCCGAGGGCGCTTACGCAGGAATTCGTCCGCGGCCAGCCGGCAGAAGTGACCGATCGACGTGGGGATTTCACGGTTCTGCTCCACCGATACGACCAGGAGATGCAGGAGGTAGGGAACTCGGGCGGCGGACGCCAGGGCGCTGTCCGCACGGACAGCCGCGATGAGTTGTCGGGCGAGGTCTCCGTCACGTCTCGGCATCAGCCACCGAACCAGGTGTTGATGTACATCTCGACATCTTGATGCCGCGGCGGACGCAGGGCGTAGACCTGGACCTGACGTGACCGCGCGCAGTCGTTCGAGAACCAGGTGGAATCAGAGATCGTCATGAGGATCCGCAGGTTCGGGTAGTGGACCTGGAGTTGCGCCACCGTCGACAATATGGTCTTGCAGGACCAATTACCTGAGCTTCGATGACCGTTCGTGGGGACGTCCTCGACCCCGTCCACGAAGAGGAAGGCGTTGTCGAGCGAGTTCTGAAGGGCGGATCTGGCGTTTTCGCCGTAGCCGCCTATCTCGGCACGTGCCACGGCGGCCTGGACGATCGCTTCGGCTATGGACACGAAGTTGTCCTGTGCCGGAACGTCCAACGCGTCGAACAGCAAGGGCACAGGGCCGTCGGCCTCACCGGCGAGTAAGCGCTTCGCCAGTTCAGAGGCGTAGTGGACGCAGACCGATGTACGTCCTGAACAGGGTGGCCCGATCAGGACGAGTGACCGGCTAGTGCCGTTCAGGATCAACCCGTCGAGTGGCAAGCCGGGAGCATCCTCGTCATCAGGAGGAAGGCTTCTGGACAGGCAGACGATCTCCCGCGCCTCCCGGGGCATCCATACCGATTCCAGGGGCCGGTCCGGCAGGACTCCCGTCTCGGATCCCTCGGGGGCGAGGTCTGGAAGCGCCCGGATAGCCCCCAGATAATGGGACAGTTCCGGAACCCGCTCGGAAGACCGCCCCTGCGGGACAGGCGTACGGCCTTCCGTGCTCTCAGAGGAGGACCGCTCGGGGGAACCACGGAATGCCTGAGGATGAACACGCCGAACCGACATGCCCCGCTGATCACTCGCGTTGTCTCCTGCCGCCATCTCACCTCGTGCCTAACTACTGGTGCCGGTCTGGTGCCATGTGATGGGGCCGCGCACCTTGCTGATGCTGCCCATTTCGGACCGGCTCCAGAGCTGCCCGCCGCTGTCCACGAACGTCATCTTCAGCGGAAGCGCGTGCGACTGGTCTGCCTGTGCCGGTACCGCTACCTCGTAGTCCGTCCTTCCCGGTGTGATGGGGCCGAGTTCCTCATGGCACAGATGCACGGCGCCGTCGGGGCTGTCAATTCGCCAGCGGAAGACGGGGAGCGAGGCCGAGTTTTCGATCTGTACGGCCCAGTAGGGTTCGTTGACATCGGACAGCACAGTCATCCACGCCGCGACGGAGGTTTGCTGTCGCTCGCGGTCCCTGTGCTCCGAGCGGAAGACCACGCCGATCGCCGTCGCCACGGCCGCGAACTGGCCCAGACCGCTCACCCAGTCACCCCAGGTACCGGCCGCTTTGTAGTCGAACCGCTTTCCGTAGGGCTGCAGTCCCCAGAGTGGCATCATCAGCACCAGCACCAGAACGGCCAGCAGTCCCCAGCGCATACCGGCACTGCGCCATATGCGCTTCGCTCTACCGATCACGCTCTCCCTCAGTTTCCTGGCCTACATAAAGCGCCTAGGGTTCATCATGCGTAGGGCCGCGAGGTGACTCTCGCTCACACAGGTCCTCGAGAGGAGTGCGGTCACGAGAGCTCCGGTGACCGGCGCCAGAGTGATACCGACGCCGAAGTGCCCGGTGGCGAGGACGACACGGCCGTCCTCATCGATCGGTCCGATGAGGGGGTAGCCGTCAGCGGTGCCCGGTCGGACTCCTGCCCAGGACCTCAGAAGAGCCCAGCGGTCAGAACTGGGCACCATGATGTGCAGGGCATCCAGCAGGCGTCGGGTCGCCTGCTCTTCCGGAGCCTCGTCCCAGCGGTCCTCGTCGTACGTCACTCCGACCACCACGCGCCCGTCGCTGCGTGGCACCACGTACGACGAGACGGTTTCTCCCCCGACGGGGATCTTCGAATAGATGTGGTGTCGGAGGGAGTAGGCTCGGGGGCCTGGCACCCTTAGCTCCGCCGCCTGCCCACGGACGGGGAACTGCGCCCGCTCGCCCGTGGGTACCAGTTCGGGGCTCCAGGCGCCTGCCGCGACCACACACGCGTCGCCGCGCAGCGTGCCCCTCGCACCCAGGTCGATTTCCGCACCGCTGCCGGAGCGGCGGACGCCCTCGACCCGCACCCCGCTCATGACCGTGACCCCCGGATCTTTGGTCAACGCTCCGACCAGCGCCGACATCAGCACGGCGGGCTCGAGGGCCGCTTCGCTCGGGAGCCTGACAGCCGACTTCACCTGACGGGACAGAAGCGGCTCCGCCTCGGCCACGGACTCGGGGGCCAGGTGTTCCACGGCGAATCCCTGGGCGATCCATTGAGGCACCACCTGATCGTGGAGCCTGCCGGCTTCTTCATCGTTCAACGCCACCTGAAGAAGGCCCGACTGCAGGAACGGAACGCTCACCCCGGACTGGCTCTCAAGGAACTTGAGCCAATCCGGGTACATCCTCCGGCTTTCCTCCGCCAGCACTCGCAACGGCCCTCGGCAGAAGTCGTCACTCTGCGGCGTGATCCCTCCGATGGCTGCCGAACTGGCCGCCAGGCCCAAGCCCTCCCTGGCGTCGATCAGGACGACGCTGTCGAATATGTTCCGGGCTTCGAGGGCAATCGCACAGCCGACGACGCCTCCTCCCACGATGAGCAGCTTGGATTCCACACTCAGTCTCTCTCGTTCACGACGTAGGCATCCGGCGCTCCAGTGACCACGTTGATGATGGACTGGATGCACTTCAGCGCCATGGCATCCCGCGCGTCGTGCGTGAGCGACGCGATATGGCCGGTCACGAGGAGTTGGGACTCCGGCAGGGCGAGAAGTTCGGCGGTCTCGGCGACCTCGACGTCGTAGAAGCCGTCGAATGCCGCGGTACGGATACGGCCGCTCGTCAGGCCATGGAGTAGCGCACCGGGCGCTACGACGGATGGCCTGGCGCTGTTGATCAGACACACGCCCCCGGGCGGCAGAAGCCCGATCTCATCGCTCCCGATCAACCCACGGGTCTCCGGTGTCTCGGGAACCATGAGGATGACGCTCTCGGCCCAGGACAGCAGGTCGGGCAGCTCTCTGTACGTGATACCGAGACGCTCCTCCTCAGCGGGCTTGCGGGTGCGCGAGAAGTAAGCCGTCTCGGCATTGAGCCCGATCGTCGCGATTTCCGCAATCCTCGTGCCGATCGCACCCAGCCCGACGATGGCCAGCCTGTGACCGGCCACGTCCCGCTGCTTCTGCTCGTTCCCTCCTCGGCCGGCCCGGAAGGCGGCGGCGTAGGAGGGGATCTGCCTGCGCTGGGCTAGAAGCAGACCGACGGTGAACTCGGCGACGCTGCTGGTGAGTGTGCCGGGGGTGTTTGTCACTGCGATACCGAGATCGCGGGCCGCGTCCGCATCGACGAACGACATGTATCCGACGCCGAGGAACCCGACCACCTTCAGCGATTTCGCACGGCTCAGAACCTTTCTGGAGGCGTACTCGTCTCCGCCTAGCAGGTAGCCGGTGCAGCCTTCGAGTTCGGCTGCCAGCTCATCCTCGTTGAGGAGTCCGGGCACCTGGTGCACCCGGAATCCTTCCTGCGTCAGCCTGTCGAGATGCTCCTCGGCAACACTGCTGCCCGTGACGAGGACCTTTCCAAGATCTGCCATCTGTACCCCAAGCTCAGGCATGGATTGTCAGTACCTACGCGAGAATTTCGTACAACTCGTCGTAGTACTCCTTGCGCGCGATTACGGATCCACGAGCAGCCGCCAAGTAACCATCGGCCAGCGACGGGTCCCGCATGATCAGTTCGGACGCGATGTGAGCCATGATCGCGGAGTGGGCCGTGTCCTCATCGATGTTGGCATGGAGGAACTCCGCGTAATCCGCGTCCGGCGCCGCACTTTCGAATGCCTGCTTCACCGCTCCGTACTCCGGAACAAGCATCTGCTCGTTACCGACCCCCAGGCTGCCCAGAGCATTCACAGGGGTGTCCATGAACCCTGCCAGCGCACGCAGGAACGTGTGCGTCGGGGCGGCCACGGTCACAGCCTCCTGCGGGATGCCCATGCTCTCCCTCAGTTTGTGCAGCAGCCAGGGGTGCGAGGCGCGGGCCGCCCCTTTCCTCACTCCACCGTGTTCGCCCTGGATGACCAGGTTGAGTCTCGCTCGCTGGTGCACGTTGACCACCGCGCTGGCGGTCAGATTGAGCAGTTGTGCGAACACCCCGGTGACAAACAGTTCCTGCGTTACCCAGAACTCCAGTGCCTTTCGTGAACCGGCGGCGACCCTGAAGAACGGATGGTCCTCTATCCCGCTGTCCGGCACCAGTCGACTCGCCAGTTCGACCACCGGATGGATCGTCGATGTTTCAACGGGCACGAAACGCGAATCGTAATCCCAGGCATTCACGTTCGAGTTCACAAGGCGAAGCGCAGATTCCGCATGCCACGGACCGATGTAGGTCATCCCCCTCCCTCCCTTTGCGACATCGCATGCCTACAAGTGACCGGCACTCGCAGATGGCGCTCGTACCCCTTGACCCTGGCGGCACCTCATCGGCGGTCAACACCGAAGACCTCGGGCCCGGTACCCGTTCATCTTGCCTCATGCGGACGCGACTTGACGAGGTTTCGGGTCATGTAGACGGATTGATATTGCGGCTGCGGGCTGCGATCTTCATTACCACGATGCGGTTGTGTTCGATAATGACTCAGTGGTGATCGTGCCCGGTGGCGTAGCCGCCAAGCGGACCGGCTGAGCCGGCGAGCCGGTCCGGGCACGGGCCGGGCAGTGACAGCGACGAGCAGGGGTTGATCAGCGTCTCCGACGGCACCTCCCGGGCCCGGTGACACCACCCCCAGGTCATCCGTTCGACAGGGGGCAACGGTCATGCCGGGCCCGGAGGCCAGCGGTCCCGTTGCGGAACCGCGGAAAACATAACGGGGGCAACCGTAGGTAGCTGACCTCGCCTCCTGTGGTGCCACCCCGCGCCATGGTGTTGATCAAAGGCTACGGGGTGTTTCGGTGTGTCATTTACCTGTTCCACGGCGGACGGCAAAGCCGCCCTGGGGTGCTGAGCTGGGTGAACGCCGCGCCGCCTCCACCTCGCGCCGAACGGCACGGCTGGCGGGGGCCTGCCAGTCGCCCTCGTGCCGCTCCGTGCGGGCGCTGACCTGCTCGGTGCGCTGGCGGCGTGCGGCTTCCTGGGCGCCGCGCCACTACTCCACCGCTTCCGCCCGCTTCGCGGGGCGTCGAGGATCTTCTCCGCCACGGTCAGCAACACGGCGAGCAGGGGCACTAGGACTAGGACCACGTCGTCGACTAGGGCGTGGGGCTGAAGCTGATCGAGCAGGACCTCGCGGACGCGCGGGCCGCCTCCGCAGGCGAGCTGATGCGCGGCGAGACGACGCTGATCCTCTCGGCGGTCGATGCCGTGGGCCGCGTTGCCGCTGAACGTGTCTACGGCGTGTGCCTAATGCGCCGCGCCCTCCTGCTTGAGAACGGCTCCCGCAGCTCGCTGATGACCTAGGGACACCGGTAGGAGGCCGACGAGATCAAGACGACCAACTCCACCGCATGCCGCGCATAGGCTCCTCACGTGAACGCAATCTCCGACTTCGGCCCCGCGACAGCCATCGGCTCCCTCCCCGGCACCGACGCCCGCGAGGCCGCCAAGACCGCGACCGGCAGCTTCGAGGACTTCCCCTTCCTGCCCGAGCTGCCCGCCCGCGGCCCCGGCGCCGACATGATCGGCCGCACCGCCGGCCTGCTCGTCGAGCTGTACGCGCGCGTGGAGCCCAGCGGCTGGCGGATCGGCGACCGGCCGGGCCGGGACACCCGGCGGGCCCGGTCCTGGCTGGGCGAGGACCTGGACGCGCTGGAGGAGTTCACCCAGGACCACCAGGGACCGGTCAAGGTCCAGGCGGTCGGGCCCTGGACCCTCGCCGCGGCCCTGGAGCTGAGGAGCGGCGAGTCGGCCCTGTCCGACCCCGGCGCCTGCCGTGACCTGGCCGCCTCCCTCGCCGAGGGCCTGCGGCTGCACCTGGCCGAGGTGCGGCGGCGCATCCCCGGCGCCCGCCTGGTGCTCCAACTCGACGAGCCCTCCCTCACCGCCGTCCTGCGCGGCCAGGTGAGGACCGCCTCCGGCTACCGCACCCACCGCGCCGTCGACCGCCAGATCGTCGAGTCCACCCTGCGCGACGTGCTCGGCGTGCACGCCGACGGCCCGGTCGTCGTCCACTCCTGCGCCCCCGACGTCCCCTTCGCCCTGCTCGGCCGCGCCGGAGCGGCCGCCGTCTCCTTCGACTTCTCGCTCCTCACCGAACGTGACGACGACGTGATCGGCGAGGCGGTGGAGGCGGGCACCCGGCTGTTCGCCGGTGTCGTGCCGAGCACGGACACGGCATTGTCAGACCCTGCCGGTAGCGTCATGGGTGTCAGAACACTGTGGCGCAGGCTGGGGCTGCGGCCGGGACTTCTCGCGGAGTCCGTCACGGTCACCCCGACCTGCGGGCTGGCGGGCGCTTCCCCCGCGTACGCCCGGCAGGCGCTCGCCCACTGCGTCAGGGCGGCGAGATCACTCGCGGACAACCCAGAGTAACGGGAGGAACACGGTGGCCGGCGACAAGCAGCAGGCTCAGACGGCAGTGCCCGCCGAGGCACGGGAGAAGCACGCGCGGCTCGCTGAGCAGATCGAGGAGCACCGCTTCCGGTACTACGTGAAGGACGCTCCCGTCATCAGCGACGCGGAGTTCGACAAGCTCCTGAAGTCCCTGGAGGCGCTGGAGGACGAGTATCCCGAGCTGCGCACGCCCGACTCGCCGACCCAGAAGGTCGCGGGGGCGTACGAGACGGAGTTCACGGCGGTCGAGCACCGCGAGCGGATGCTGTCGCTGGACAACACGTTCAACGACGACGACCTGGCCGCCTGGGCCGACCGGATCCACCGGGAACTGGGCGAGCAGGAGTACCACTTCCTGTGCGAGCTGAAGGTCGACGGCCTCGCCGTCAACCTCACCTACGAGCACGGCCGCCTCACCCGCGCGGCGACCCGCGGCGACGGCCGCACCGGCGAGGACATCACGCCCAACGTCCGTACGATCGCGGAGATCCCGGACCGGCTGCACGGCGAGCGCGTGCCCGACCTGGTCGAGATCCGCGGCGAGGTCTACTTCCCGATGGAGAAGTTCGCCGAGCTCAACGAACGCCTGGTCGCGGCCGGCGACAAGCCGTTCGCCAACCCGCGCAACGCGGCCGCCGGTTCGCTGCGTCAGAAGGACCCGCGGGTCACCGCCACCCGTCCGCTGCACATGGTCGTCCACGGCATCGGCGCCCTGACGGGCTTCGAGGGCCTGAAGGGGCTCTCCGAGGCGTACGACCTGCTCAAGACCTGGGGCCTGCCCACCTCCCCGCACAACAGGGTGGTCGACGACCTCGACGGCGTACGGGAGTTCATCGCCTACTACGGCGAGCACCGGCACTCCGTGGCGCACGAGATCGACGGGGTCGTCGTGAAGCTCGACGAGATCCGCCTCCAGGGGCGCCTCGGTTCGACGGCCCGTGCCCCCCGCTGGGCGATCGCGTACAAGTACGCGCCGGAAGAGGTCAACACCAAGCTGATCGACATCAAGGTGGGCGTCGGCCGCACCGGCCGGGTCACGCCGTACGCCCAGGTCGAGCCGGTCACCGTGGCCGGCAGCGAGGTGGAGTTCGCCACCCTGCACAACCAGGAGGTCGTCAAGGCCAAGGGCGTGCTGATCGGCGACACGGTGGTGCTGCGCAAGGCCGGTGACGTCATCCCCGAGATCCTCGGCCCGGTCGTCGACCTGCGGGACGGCAGCGAGCGGGAGTTCGTGATGCCGGCCGAGTGCCCCGAGTGCGGGACGCCGCTGCGGGCGATGAAGGAGGGCGACATCGATCTGCGGTGCCCCAACGCCCGTGCCTGTCCGGCCCAGTTGAGGGAGCGGGTGTCGTACCTCGCGGGCCGGGAGTGCCTGGACATCGAGAACTTCGGGGCGGTGGCCGCGGCCGCGCTCACCCGGCCGCTGGAGCCCGCCGACCCGCCGCTGGTCGACGAGGGCGACCTGTTCGACCTCACCGTCGAGAAGCTGCTGCCCATCAAGGCGTACGTCCTCGACCCCGACAGCGGACTGCCCAAGCGCGACCCCAAGACCGGCGAGGAGAAGGTCGTCACGGTCTTCGCCAACCAGAAGGGCGAGCCCAAGAAGAACACCCTCGCCCTCCTGCAGCACATCGAGGAGGCGAAGACCCGCCCGCTCGCCCGCTTCCTCAACGGCCTGTCCATCCGGCACGTCGGACCGGTCGCCGCGCAGGCGCTGGCCCGCGAGTTCCGCTCCATCGACCGCATCGAGCAGGCCACCGAGGAGGAGCTGTCGAACATCGACGGCGTCGGCGGCATCATCGCGACCGCGCTCAAGGAGTGGTTCGCCGAGGAGTGGCACCGCGAGATCATCCGAAAGTGGAAGGCCGCTGGAGTCCCGCTGGAGGACGAGTCGACCGGGGAGGACGAGGGGCCGCGTCCGCTGGAGGGCCTCACCGTCGTGGTGACCGGCACCCTGGAGCACTACACCCGGGACGGCGCCAAGGACGCACTGCAGACCCGCGGAGCCAAGGTGACCGGCTCGGTGTCGAAGAAGACGTCGTTCGTGGTCGTCGGTGACAACCCCGGATCGAAGTACGACAAGGCGATGCAGCTGAAGGTTCCGGTTCTCAACGAGGACGGATTTGTCGTCCTTTTGGAGCAGGGACCGGACGCGGCGGCCGAAGTCGCCCTTCCGACCGAGGAGTAGCGGTTGAAGGCCACCCGTTCGGCGCATATCAGATGCATACGGGTGGCCGGTGCGCAATCGGGCAACCGTCGACGACCGCTGCCCGTGGAAGCCTTCTGCGGCCTACTGTTGAGGTATGCGCCTGCCGTGCCCAGCTGCGGTCGGGGCATTGCCGTGCTCGGGCAGGGCACGGACCGCATGGCGTGGGCACCGCCGGCTGTGAGAGGGACGGGAATGGAACCGACCGAGAGCGCCGCCCCCGGCGCGCGGCTGCCGCTGCGCCGCCGAGCGTACGCGTGGCGGGGGAGCCGGTGGACGGTGCGGGGCGATCGGCACCCGGGTGTGCCGGCCATGCCGGGCGGGCCGGTGATGAGCCTCGCGGCCGAGGCCCGCGACCCGCTGCCGCTGGCCGTCGAGGCGCCGTCCCACCTGTCCGGCACCGATCACGAGCGGCACCATTCCTGGCCGGCGCTGCCCGCCGGGGTCGTCGCGGCCGCCGCGTTCGTCCTCGGCGCCGGCTTCTACCGCGCGTTCTCCGACCACCACGCCCTCTTCCCGTCCGGCACGGTCGGCTGGTCGCTGGCCGTGCTGACCGGCATCATCGTCGGCCACCTCGTCCTGCTCGGGCGCGCCCGCTGGTGGGGCGGCACCGGCTCCGGTGCCGCCCTCACCCTCGCCGTCCTCCTGCTGTACGGCTGGGTGCCGGCCGGCCTGGTCAGCCTCACCGTCGTCGTCCTGGTCGGCATAGCCAGGCGCCACCGCTGGCGGCAGGGCGTCCTGCACGGCGCGGTGGACATCCTCGGCATCGGTGCCGGCGCGCTGGTGCTCGGTGTCTTCGGCCGCGTCCCGAGCGTCGAGTCGCCCTGGGACCCCGTCGGCTGGAGCGTCGCCACCGCCCCCGAGGTCGTGCTCGTCGCGGTCGCCTACCTCGCCGTCACCCGCGCCCTGCTCTGGTACCTGCACGCCCCGCGCGGCGGCGGCCTGCCCACCGTCGCCCGCACCGCTCTGATGCGTCAGGGCCTGGTCGCCGTCGCCCTGCTCGGCATCGCCCCGCTGATCTGCGTGGTCGCCGTCGCCCAGCCGCTGCTGCTGCCGCTGTTCTCCATCCCGCTGGTCGCACTCGACTCCACCCTGTGGATAGCCCGGGCCCGCGCCGAGGAGCAGTTGCGCGACCCGCTGACCGGACTGCCCAACCGGCAGTGGCTCCTTGAGCGGATCTGGACCGCCCTCGACGACGCCGAACGCATCGGCGCCCGCTCCGCCCTCATGCTGATCGACCTTGACCGGTTCCGTTCGGTCAATGACACGCTCGGTCATCTCGCCGGTGACCGGCTGCTGCTCCAGATAGCCGACCGGCTGCGGGCCGCGCTGCCGCGCGGTGCGGAGGCGGCCCGGCTCGGCGGCGACGAGTTCGCGGTCTTACTGCCGGTGGCCGACTCCACGACCTCGGCCACCAGGGTGGCCCGGGGCCTGGTCACGGCCCTCTCCTCCCCGCTCGACCTGGACGGGCTCACCCTCGTCCTGGAGGCCAGCGCGGGTGTCGCGGTCTTCCCCGACCACGCGCTCGACGCGGAGGGGATGCTGCGCCGGGCGGACGTGGCGATGTACCAGGCCAAGCGGGACCGTACCGGCGTCGAGGTGTACGAGTCCAAGCGGGACTCCAACACCCCCGACCGGCTGGGCCTGCTGGGCGATCTGCGGCGCGCCCTGGACGCCCACGAGGTGCAGCTGCACTACCAGCCGAAGGTCCGCTTCGACGGGCAGGTGGCCGGACTCGAGGCGCTGGTGCGGTGGGTGCACCCCGAACGGGGCAAGGTGCCGCCGGACGAGTTCATAGCGATCGCCGAGTCGTCCGGGCTGATGCCCCATCTGACGGAGTACGTGCTGGAGACCGCGCTCGGACAGGTCGCCGAGTGGCGGGCGCAGGGGCTGCGGGTGCCGGTGGCGGTCAACGTCTCGCCGCGCGACGTGCATACGCCGGGGTTCGCGGGCCTGGTGGCGGCGCGGCTGGCCCGGCACGGCGTGCCGGCCGGGGCGCTGCAACTGGAGATAACCGAGCATGTGCTGCTGGAGGACCCGCAGCGGGCCGCCGACACCCTCGCCGCGCTGCACGGGCACGGTGTGAAGATGTCGCTGGACGACTTCGGCACCGGGTATTCGTCGCTCGTGCATCTGCGGCGGCTGCCGGTGAGCGAGCTGAAGATCGACCGGTCCTTCGTGGCCCGGCTGGCGGTCGACAACGAGGACGCGGAGATCGTGCGCTGCACGGTCGACCTCGCGCATTCGCTGGGGCTGCTGGTCGTCGCGGAGGGCGTGGAGGACGACGAGACGTGGGAGCGGCTGCGGGACCTCGGGTGTGACGCCGTGCAGGGGTGGCTGGTGGCCGCGGCGATGCCGCCGGAGGAGACCACGGCGTGGCTGCGGGCTCGGGGGTCGCGGGGGTGGCAGCGGCCGCGGGCGGCTCTGCCGGCGGCCGAGTAGTTTCCCGCCCCCCCCGCCCGTTTCACCGTTTGTGGAGAGGCGAGCGTCTGCCGTGGGGGTGCGGTGGTGCCGGCGGGTGCGGGTGCGGGTGCGTTGTGGTTGCTCGCGCGGTTCCCCGCGCCCCTGGAGGGGCGCTGTCCCTACGGAGTGACGAAGTGGCTGACCAGTAGGGCCAGTCTCGTCTCGTGGGCCTCTTCGGGGAGGCGGGCGCTGCGCATCAGGGTCACCAGGCCGTGCAGGGCCGCCCAGAAGGTCTCGGTCAGGAGCCCGGCGTCCTCGTCGTCGCCGGTGATGGGCTCGACCACCCCGAGGATCTCGCCGAACGCCGCCTGCAGGGCCTCCGGGGCCTCGGGGGTCGCGAACGGGAGGTCCACCAGATGGGTGAACATCGCGTCGTAGAGGGCCGGGCGGCGGCGGGCGAACGAGGTGTACGTGGCCGCCACCGCCGCCAGTGCCTCCCGGGTGTCCGTCGCCGACGCCCGTGCCGCCCGCAGCTCCACGGCCAGGTCCGCGCAGCCCTGGACGGCCACCGCCGCCATGATCGCGTCCTTGCCCTTGAAGTGGCTGTAGAGGACCGGCTGGCTGTACTCGATCTCGGCGGCCAGGCGACGGGTCGTCACCGCGTCCCAGCCCTCCGTCTCGGCGAGTTCGCGGGCGGCCGTGACGATCAGCTGCTCGCGCTCTGCCCGTTCGCGTTCCCGGCGGTTCTGAATCGACATGCTCTGGATTCTAGCAGTGCTAGCCAATCTGTCGATGCTCTGCTAGCTTCGCTATCAGTCCTAGCGCTGCTAGAAAAAGGGGCATCCCATGACCGTCACCGCCTACACCCTGGCCGTCCTGCTCGACCTGTTCTGCCTGTTCCTCGCCTACCGGTTCCTGCTCCAGCCGGGTCCTGCCGCCGCCGGATACGGCGTGCCGGCGGACCCGGGGGGCGACGCCCGCGCCTATCTGTCCATCAAGGGCGCCAGGGACGGCGCGTTCGGCGTCGTGGGGCTCGCGCTGCTGGCCTTCGCCGGTGCGCACGCCGAGGCCTGGTTCATGGTCGGCGTGGCACTCGTGCCGTTGTCCGACACCCTGATAGTGCTGCGGAACGGCGGGGCGAAGGCGGTCGCCTACGGGGTCCACTTCGCCACCGCGATCGTCGTGCTGATCAGTGCCGCCCTGCTGTTCCTCGTCTGACCGCGCGGCACACCGTCTTCGTCCGGGGGTCTGCAATGTCGTTGTTCGTGCCGAAGTTCGATGAGTCCGTGATCGTGCGGGAGGCCGCCGCCGAGGTGGTCGGCGGTGACCCGGTCGGCGTCAGACTGCTCGCCGACAGCAGCGCCACCGGCGGCGCGCTGTCCACCGTGCGCGTCACGCTGGGGGAGGGCGCCGACGGCGCCGTGCCACATCTGCACCGCAACTCCGCCGAGCTGTTCTACCTGCTCGACGGCGCCGCCGAACTGCTCTCCGGCGACGACGTCGTCACCGCCGAACGCGGCGACCTGGTCGTCGTCCCGCCCGGCAGGCCCCACGCCTTCGCCGCCGTCCCGGGCAGCACCGCGGACATCCTGATCGTCATCACGCCGGGCGTGGAGCGCTTCGAGTACTTCCGCCACCTCCAGCGGCTCCGCCTCGGCGAGGCCACCCTGGAGAGCCTCCTGGCGGTCCAGGAGCGCTACGACAACCACTTCCTGCGCAGCACGGCCTGGGAGAAACGCCACTGAAACCCGATGGACACGGGGCCCGGCCAAACCGTTTAACAGCCACCGGGCCCCGCCCCATAGGATTGGCTCCAAACCACACACACTCACCCCAGAGGAACGCTGCATGCCTGGCATCACGCGCGAGGAGGTCGCCCACCTCGCCCGGCTGGCGCGTCTGGAGCTGAAGCCCGAAGAACTCGAACACTTCGCCGGCCAGCTGGACGACATCATCGGCGCGGTCGCCCGCGTCAGCGAGGTCGCCGACCAAGACGTACCGCCGACCTCGCACCCGCTGCCGCTGACGAACGTCATGCGCGCGGACGAGGTCCGTCCCTCGCTCACCCCCGAGCAGGCGCTCTCCGGCGCCCCGGCCCAGGAGCAGCAGCGTTTCAAGGTGCCGCAGATCCTGGGGGAGGACTAGACAGCCATGACGGACATCATCAAGCTCGGCGCCGCCGAGATCGCCGCGAAGATCGCCGCCGGCGAGCTCACGGCCGTAGAGGTCACCGAGGCGCACCTGGCCCGGATCGAGGCCGTCGACGAGAAGGTGCACGCCTTCCTGCACGTCGACCGCGAGGGCGCCCTGGCGCAGGCCCGTGCCGTCGACGAGAAGAAGGCCAGGGGCGAGAAGCTCGGCCCGCTCGCCGGCGTCCCGCTCGCGCTCAAGGACATCTTCACCACCGAGGGCGTGCCCACCACGGTCGGCTCGAAGATCCTCGAAGGCTGGATCCCGCCGTACGACGCCACGCTCACCAAGCGGCTGAAGGCCGCCGACGTGGTCATCCTCGGCAAGACCAACATGGACGAGTTCGCCATGGGGTCCAGCACCGAGAACAGCGCCTACGGACCGACCGGCAACCCCTGGGACCTCACCAAGATCCCCGGCGGCTCCGGCGGCGGCTCGTCCGCCGCCCTCGCCTCCTTCCAGGCGCCGCTCGCCATCGGCACCGACACCGGCGGTTCCATCCGCCAGCCGGCCGCCGTCACCGGCACGGTCGGCGTGAAGCCGACGTACGGCGCGGTGTCGCGGTACGGCATGGTCGCCTTCTCCAGCTCCCTGGACCAGGGCGGCCCGTGTGCCCGTACGGTCCTCGACGCGGCCCTCCTGCACGAGGTCATCGCCGGACACGACCCGCTGGACTCCACGTCGATCGACGCACCCGTCCCGCCGGTCGTCGAGGCCGCCCGCAACGGCAGCGTCGAGGGCATGCGCGTCGGCGTGGTCAAGCAGTTCCGCGGCGAGGGCTACCAGGCCGGCGTCATCCAGCGGTTCGACGAGTCCGTCGCCCTGCTGAAGGAGCTGGGCGCCGAGATCGTCGAGCTGGACTGCCCGTCCTTCGACCTCGCGCTGTCGGCGTACTACCTCATCGCGCCGAGCGAGTGTTCGAGCAACCTCGCCCGCTTCGACGGCCTGCGCTACGGCCTGCGGACCGGCGACGACGGCGGCCACTCCGCCGAAGAGGTCACCTCCCTCACCCGTGAGGCGGGCTTCGGCCCCGAGGTCAAGCGCCGCATCATGCTCGGCACCTACGCGCTGTCCAGCGGGTACTACGACGCCTACTACGGCTCCGCCCAGAAGGTCCGCACGCTCATCACGCGCGACTTCGAGAAGGCCTTCGAGCAGGTGGACGTCATCGTGTCGCCCACGACGCCGACCACCGCCTTCCCGATCGGCGAGCGTGCCGACGACCCGATGGCGATGTACCTGGCCGACCTGTGCACCATCCCGACGAACCTCGCGGGCAACGCGGCGATGTCGCTGCCCTGCGGTCTCGCCCCGGAGGACAACCTCCCGGTGGGCCTGCAGATCATCGCCCCGGCGCTGAAGGACGACCGGCTTTACAAGGTCGGCGCCGCCGTCGAGGCCGCCTTCGTGGAAAGGTGGGGGCACTCGCTCCTGGAGGAGGCACCGTCGCTGTGAGCAACGCACTGTCGAAGGCCAAGGGCTTCAAGAAGTCGAAGTCCGGTACCTACCTGTCCATGGCCACCACCGCGTTCGGCGCGGTCGGTGTCGCCAAGCAGATCAAGAAGGCCCGCGCCGAGCACGACACGCTCCGGCTGATCGACGCCACCGTGTCCGCCGTCGCGATCGTCACCGGCCTCGCCATCCTCTACCGCGAGCTGAAGCGGCTGGGCGACGACGACGTCCTGCTGGGCTGAGAGGGAAGTTTCACCGTGACCACCACGACCGACCTGGTGTCGTACGAGGACGCGCTGGCGTCGTACGACCCCGTCATGGGCCTTGAGGTCCATGTCGAACTCGGCACCAAGACCAAGATGTTCTGCGGCTGTTCGACGACGCTGGGCGCCGACCCGAACACCCAGACCTGCCCGACCTGCCTCGGCCTGCCCGGCGCGCTCCCGGTCGTCAACGCGACCGGCGTCGAGTCCGCGATCAAGATCGGTCTCGCGCTGAACTGCGAGATCGCCGAGTGGTGCCGCTTCGCCCGGAAGAACTACTTCTATCCGGACATGCCGAAGAACTTCCAGACCTCCCAGTACGACGAGCCGATCGCCTTCAACGGCTACCTCGACGTGCAGCTGGAGGACGGCACGTCCTTCCGCGTGGAGATCGAGCGCGCCCACATGGAGGAGGACACCGGCAAGTCCACCCACGTGGGCGGCGCGACCGGCCGTATCCACGGCGCCTCGCACTCGCTGCTCGACTACAACCGCGCCGGCATCCCGCTCATCGAGATCGTCACCAAGCCGATCGAGGGCGCGGGCGAGCGGGCTCCGGAGGTCGCGCGGGCATACGTCCGCGAGCTGCGCGAGGTCATCCGGGCGCTCGGCGTGTCCGAGGCCCGTATGGAGATGGGCCAGATGCGCTGCGACGTGAACCTGTCGCTGCGCCCGCACGGCACCGCCAAGTTCGGCACCCGCTCCGAGACGAAGAACGTGAACTCGCTGCGGTCCGTGGAGCGTGCGGCCCGCTTCGAGATCATGCGGCACGCGGCCGTGCTGAGCGGCGGCGGGACGATCGTCCAGGAGACCCGGCACTTCCACGAGGACACGGGGTCCACGACCTCCGGCCGCGTGAAGGAGGAAGCCGAGGACTACCGGTACTTCCCGGAGCCCGACCTGGTCCCGGTCGCGCCGTCCCGCGAGTGGGTCGAGGAGATCCGCGCCGCGCTGCCGGAGCTGCCGCTGGCCCGCCGCACCCGGCTGCTCGCCGAGTGGGGCATCTCGGCCACCGACATGCAGGCGATCCTCAACGCCGGTGCGCTGGACCTGATCGTCGCCACCATCGACGCCGGGGCCGACGCGGGCGCCGCCCGCAAGTGGTGGATGGGCGAACTGGCGCGCAGCGCCAACGAGTCGGGTGTTTCGCTCGACGAGCTGGCGATCACCCCGGCGCAGGTCGCCCGGGTCACCGAGCTGGTGGCGAAGGGCGACCTGAACGACAAGCTGGCCCGCCAGGTCATCGAGGGCGTCCTTGCGGGCGAGGGCACCCCGGACGAGGTCGTCGACAAGCGCGGCCTGAAGGTCGTCTCTGACGAGGGTGCGCTGACCGCCGCCGTCGAGGAGGCCATCGCCGGCAACCCGGGTGTCGCCGACAAGATCCGCGGCGGCAAGGTGGCCGCGGCCGGTGCCCTGGTCGGCGCCGTCATGAAGGCGACCCGTGGCCAGGCCGACGCAGCCCGCGTCAAGGAGCTGATCCTGGAGAAGCTGGGCGTCAGCGAGGGCTGAGCAGCCACGCACGTGAACACGGCCCCGGAGGCAGCGCTTCCGGGGCCGTACCGCGTCAGGCAGCGCTTCCGGGGCCGTCTCGCGTCAGCGGCGGCGGCCCACGATCCGGGCGAAGCCGAGCAGTTGCCCCCGGTCCGCGGTCAGCAGCTCCACCGACTCCCGGGCCATCCTGGCCATCTCGGGGTACGGGCTCTCCGCGGCGCACACCTCGCTCCACAGCAGCCAGTCGCGCCAGCCGTCCTCCAGCCAGTCGGCGGCCTCGACCTGCACGGCCCCGCTGCGCGTCCAGTGGCGGTGCCACCAGCCGGGGGAGTGGAACGCCCAGAAACCGGGGTCCCAGTGCGCCCTGAGATGCTCCGGAGGCTCGGCGCCGTCCAGTTCCTCGCGCACCGCGGGCACGACGATCCCGATCCGGCCGCCGGGCTTCAACAGCCTGGTGAGCGTGGGCAGATAGAGGTCGGCGGTGCCGAAGTACTGGTACGCGTCGACCGAGACGACCGCGTCGAAGCTGTTCTCGGCGAAGGGCAGGTCGTGCGCTTCGACGCGCACCGGCTGCACGCGGTCGGCGAACCCCGCCTCGGCGATGCGCCCGGCGTTGTCGTCGGGGCTGATCCACAGGTCCGCGGCGGTGACCTGCGCGTGGAACTCCCTGGCCAGGAAGATCGACGTCATCGCCCGGCCGCAGCCCAGGTCGAGCACGCGCGCGCAGGGGCGCAGCGCGTCCAGGCCGAGGGCGGGGGCCAGCCGTTCCAGCAGCCACAGGGCGTGCGGGCCCATCTGGTTCTCGACGGCCCAGCGGGCGTCGTAGGTGCTGCTGAGCGGGTAGCGCGGGAGGGTCAGACGGTCAGTGAGAGAGGCGTCCTTCGACGGTGCGGGAGAGACGGCGTCGGACATGGCTGAACGGGCTCCTTGTGATCTTCGTAGTGGAAGGCGATGCGTAGGAGCTCATTCGGACCGTCAAACAATGCACCCGCTTCGGTCGTCGGCGAGGGGCCGATCAGGGCTGACCAGCGGAAGCTAGCAGTCGTCGACCTGGTTCGCAGCCGATTTCCCCAGGTGCGGGTACTACGCTCGGCCGCCATGACCGCACACGCCGAATCCGAGGCCGAACCCGAGGTGCCCGGGGTGGAGACCGCGGACGACGAGGACGAGGATCTCCACGAGGACGCCCGTCGGGCCCGCTGGACCGCCACCGTGACCGGGGTACTGCTGGCCCTGATGGGGCTCACCGCCGCGTCGATGAGAGTGGGCGGGGGCGTACCGGCCCTGGTGCCGGCCGCCTACGGCTCCGGATCCGCCGTGTGCGTGCTTGCGGGGGCGGTCGGGGCCCGCGGCCGTACCCGCTGGGCCCTGTGGCTGATGATCCTCGGCACCATGGTGATGGCGCTCGGCGACCAGTTCGACTGACGCGTCCGCGCTGGGCCATGAGAGGCTCGACGGCGTGGTGAGGGAACGGGACGAGGAGCGAGCGCACGATGTACGCGACATCCCTGGGTGACGACGGCGCCGAGCTGCGGCCCCTGGAGGTCTGGCACGCCGAGGAGTTGCTGGCCGACATCGACCGGGGGCGGGAGCACATCGGACGGCACATCGCCCTGCCCGACGTGATCGGGAACGTCGAGCAGGCCCGCGCCTACCTGCGCTCCTATGCCGACAAGCGCGCCGCCGACGCCGGCAGCCTGCACGGGGTGTGGCTGGACGGCAAGCTCGTCGGCGGGCTGCTGTTCCGGGTCTGGGACACGCCGACCGGGGTCTGCGAGGCCGGCTGCTGGCTGGAGCCGGCGGCCGTCGGGCGCGGTCTGGTGACCCGCGGGATGCGGACGCTTCTGGACTGGGCGTTTGACGAGCGTGGCATGCACCGTGTGGAGTGGCACGCGTCGTCGGCCAACGAGGCGAGCATCAACGTGGCCCGGCGGCTGGGCATGACCCGCGAGGGCGTGATGCGGGAGAACTACCCCCACCGGGGTGTGCGCACGGACACCGAGGTCTGGTCGGTGCTGGCTCCCGAGTGGCGTGCGGCACGCGCGCGCAGCGCCGCGAACGATCATTAAGAGACCTCTCAGACAGCGTCCGTACGGTGCGAGGTATGGGAACGAAGACAGTGGACGGGGCCGGGACCGGCGCCGAGGCGAAGAACGACGAGACGACGACCGACGCGACGGCTGCGGACGTCACCGAGACCGCCGCCGGGCCCGAGGGCGAGGTCTCCGCGGAGGCCGCCGAGGCGAAGGACGCGCAGGAGGCGGAGCAGTCCGCCGAGGAGACCGGCGAGACCGGCGAGACCGACGACGAACTGGCCGACGACGAACTGGCGGCCCTCGCCGGGGAGGAGCCGTCCGGGGTCGGCCAGGGCGCCGGTGCCGTCGTCTCCGTCGCGCTCGGCCTGGTCTCCCTCACGGGTGGCTGGATCGGTACCGTGGCCGCCGCCCGCGAGACCCTCATCGGCCAGTTGCAGACCTCGTCGTCCGCGAGCGTCGCCAAGCAGGTCAAGGAGGTGTACGGCGACGCGTGGGCGACCACCGCGCTGTGGGCCGGCCTGTTCGCGCTGGCCGCGCTGCTCACCGGCGTCGTGGTGCTGGCCCGGCCCGCCTTCGGCGCCCCCGGAAAGCCGCAGGCGCCGTGGATCAAGTCGGTCGCCTGGGCCGGCGTGGCGCTCGGTGTCATCGGACTGCTGCTGGCCGTCCTCAAGTACTCCGACGCACTCCTCGCGCTGCCCTCGACCAGCTGACCCCAGCCGCTGCACCCCAGTTCAGAAGGGGCCTTAGGCCGTCCGTAAGCACCTTGCGGACGGCCTAAGGCCCCTTACGCGTGTCCGGGGCCCGGCAGCCCGGCGAAGATGCGGAACTCTCCCGATGTGGCGCACCCCCCTGGGAGAAGAAGGTGGAGGCATCGCGGAAAGCGACGCCCGATCACCCTCTCTCACAAGGGACACCACATGTTCGAGTTCGAACTCCACCGGATCCGTTCCGCCGAACTGCGCCGGCAGGCCGACGAGGCCCGTCTCGTCCGCGAGGCCGTCCGCTCCCGCCGCGCCGCACGCCGTGACGCCCCGCAGGACGCGGTGCCGGCAGACAGCGAGGCGGCGCGAGAGGCCCATACCGGCCGCCGCGGCCGGGGCCGGCTCCCGCGCGCGGCGTGACCACGGGGCGGCCGGGCGGCGCCGACCGCCCAAAGGCCGGGAACGGGGAAGCCGGTGGCCGCACGGGGACGGGCCACCGGCTTCCCCCGTTGCCGCCCACCGGTACGACAAGCGCACCGGTGCTGTGGAAAACCGCTGCCGTGGGCTCCGGGGCCCATGCGATGCTCTGGCCTGTGGAGACCAGGTCCGTGAGTCCCGTGTTCGTAGGCCGCAGCGACGAGTTGGACACCTTGAACGACGCGCTGGCGCGTGCCGGCGCCGCCGAGCCGCAGGCGCTGCTGCTCGGCGGCGAGGCCGGCGTCGGCAAGACCCGGCTGGTCGAGGAGTTCGCCACCGCCGCCTGCCGCCAGGGCGCGGTCGTCGCCCTGGGCGGCTGTGTGGAGATCGGCGCCGACGGCCTGCCGTTCGCCCCCTTCTCCACCGCCCTGCGCGCGCTGCGGGCCGCCCTGCCCGACGAGCTGGCCGCCGCCGCGGCCGGCCAGGAGGACGAACTGGCCCGGCTGCTGCCCGAGCTCGGCGAGGCCACCTCCGGCCGCCACGACGAACAGGGCATGGCCCGCCTCTTCGAGCTCACCGCGCGCCTGCTTGAGCGGGTCGCCGCCGAGCGCACGGTGGTCGTCGCCCTGGAGGACCTGCACTGGGCCGACGCCTCCACCCGCCACCTCCTCGCCTACCTGCTGCGCACCCTGCGCACCGGCCGGCTCGTCGTCCTCGCCACCTACCGCTCCGACGACATCCACCGCCGCCACCCGCTGCGTCCCCTGCTCGCCGAACTCGACCGGCTGCGCACCGTCCGCCGCCTCGAACTCGCCCGGTTCACCCGCGAGGAGGTCGGCCGCCAGATCGCCGGCATCCTCGCCACCGAACCCGACCCCGCCCAGGTCGACGAGATCTTCGAACGCTCCGACGGCAACGCCTTCTTCGTGGAGGAGCTCGCGGTGGCCGCCACCGAAGGCTGCTGCACCGGGCTCACCGACTCCCTGCGCGACCTGCTGCTGGTCCGGGTCGAGGCCCTGCCCGACAGCGCCCAGCGGGTGGCCCGGATCGTCGCCGAGGGCGGCTCCACCGTCGAGTACCGGCTGCTCGCCGCCGTCGCCCAGCTCGCCGAGGACGACCTCATCGAGGCGCTGCGGGCCGCCGTCGGCGCCAACCTCCTCACCGCCACCCCGGCCGGCGACGGCTACCGCTTCCGGCACTCCCTGGTCCGCGAGGCCGTCGCCGACGACCTGCTGCCCGGCGAACGCTCCCGGCTCAACCGGCGCTACGCCGAGGCCCTGGAGAGCGACCCGACCCTGGTGGCGGCCGACGCGCACGTGACCCGGCTGGCCAGCTACTGGTACCAGGCCCACGACCCCGCCAAGGCCCTGCCCGCCGTCCTCGACGCCTCCGTCGTGGCCCGCCGCCGGCACGCCTACAGCGAGCAACTACGGCTCCTGGAGCGGGCGATGGAGCTGTGGGACACCGTCCCCGAGGAGGTCCGCGCCGCCCTGCGCCCCGTCGACTTCACCGACGTCTACCCTCCCTGCGGCTGCGATCCCGCCACCACCCCGCTGCGCTACCTCGACCTGATGGCGGAGGCAGCGGTCGCCGGCCGCTTCTGCGGGGAGCGCGAACGCGCTCTGAAGATCATCAAGAAGGCGCTGCGGATCCTCCAGGACGAGCACGACCCGCAGCGCGCCGCCTGGTTCTGGGTGCAGCGCTCCCGGCTGGTCCAGGGCCTGGCCCGCGGCGACGGCCGGCAGGAACTCGCCAACGCCCAGGACCTGGTGCGCGGCCTGCCGCCGTCCCAGGTGCACGCTGACGTCCTGGCCAACGCCGCCACCTGGTCGATGCTGCACCAGCCGGGCCCCGAGGCCTTCGCCGCCGCCGAGCGGGCCGTGGAGTACGCGCGGATGGTGGGCGCCCGGGAGATCGAGCTCAACGCGCGCGTCACCCTCGGCTGCCTCATGGTCGACTCGGGTGACGTCGACAACGGCCTGGCGGAGCTGTACCGGGTCAAGGACGCCGTGCTCCAGGACGGTGTGGCTCATGTCGTCGGGCGGGCCTATGTGAACCTGCCGTCCGAGCTGGAGTCGGTCGGCCGCTCCCGGGAGGCCGTGCCGATCCTGCGCGAGGGCCTCGCCTTCACCCGCAGATACGGCCTGCTGGACTCCGAGGCATGGATCTGGGGCAACCTCTCCGAATCGCTGTACGCGCTCGGCCAGTGGGACGAGGCCGCCGAAGCCGCCACGGGCGCCCTGGGCTCCGCGGCGAGCGCCAAGCCCCGGGGCGTCGGCGCCCTGCACCTCGCCCATATCGCCCTCGCCCGGGGTGACGCGGAGGAGGCCGCCCGCCGGCTGGCCATCGCCCACGCCCACTACGGCACCCACGACCCGATGCCCCAGGTACTGCTGCCGGTCGCCCGCATCACCATCGGCGTCGCCGCCGAGGAGGGCAGACTCCTCGACGCCCGCGCCGAACTGGACCGCGCCCTGGCGGCCGGTTTCCCGCCCGGCACCCACCGCTACGGCTGGCCCCTGCTGCTGGCCGCCGCCACCGCCGAGGCCGACGCCCGCACCCTGCCCGCGGCGGCCGACGGCCGCGCCGAGGCCCTCGACCGGCTCGCCGAGACCGCCCGCACGCTCACCACCGGCGCGCCCCTGTGGCAGGCGTACGAGCGCTGGACCCGCGCCGAGCTGCACCGGGCCCGGGGCACCGGCACCGCCGCGGTCTGGTCGGACGTGGTCACCGACTTCGAGTGCCTGGACCGCCCCTACGACCTCGCCCGGGTCCGCCGCCGCCTCGCCGAGGCCCTGCTGGAAGAGGCCACCGGCGACGACGAACGCGACCGCGCGACGCAACTCCTCCGGCTGGCCGGGGCCGTCGCCGACCACCTGGGCGCCCGCCCGCTCGCCGAGGCCGTCGCCCTCCTCGCCCAGCGCGCCCGCCTCACCCTGACCACCCGCGCCGCCCCCCGGGTTCTCGACCCGGCCGAGGGCCTCGGCCTCACCGGCAGGGAGCGCGACGTCCTCCGCCTGGTGTCGGCCGGCCGCACCAACCGGCAGATCGCCGAGGAGCTCTTCATCTCCCCGAAGACCGCGAGCGTCCATGTCTCGAACATTCTGGGCAAGCTGGGCGTTGCAGGGAGGGGCGAGGCGGCGGCGGTGGCACACAGACTGGGGTTGTTCCCCGTCGAGGCCCTCGACCCGACCAGGTAGGGGGACCGGCGAAGGAGGCACCGTGTTCAACATGTTCGAGGAGCTTTTCGCACCCGGCCGCAAGCACACCCACGAGGAGCAGAAGCGGCTGGAGCTGACCCGGGAGGACGTGGGGGACACGGATCCCGGACGCGGACCGATAGATCTCGCGTCCGGCAAGGTCGTCATACGCCTCCCGCAGGAGGAGCCCGAAGGGGACCCCTCGGCGGACGCTGGGGACGCCGGGGACGACGGGGACGACGGGGACGCCGGGGTGTGAGCGGCGCCGCCTACTTCACCTCCAGCTCCAGAATCCGGTCGTCGCCGGGCTTCGGCTTGCCCCTCCCGTCGGTGTTGCTGGTCACCAGCCACACCTTGTCGCCACCGGCCGCCACGACGGTACGGAGGCGGCCGTACTCACCGGTGAGGAAGGCCTGCGGCGCGGCGGCCGCGGTCGTGCCGTCCAGCGGGATGCGCCACAGCCGCCGGCCCTTCAGGGCCGCCATCCAGATCACGCCGTGGACATACGCGATGCCGCTGGGGGAGGCGTCGTCGGTGTGCCACTGGGCGATCGGGTTGACGTACTTCGGGTCGGACGACCTGCCCTCCGCGTTCGGCCAGCCGTAGTCGCCGCCCGGTTTGACGGCGTTCAGCTCGTCCCAGGTGTCCTGCCCGAACTCCGAGGCGAACAGCCGCTCCTTGTCGTCCCAGGCCAGGCCCTGCACGTTGCGGTGGCCGTAGGTGTAGACGGGGGAGCCCGGGAACGGGTTGCCGGGGGCCGGGTCGCCCTCCGGCGTCAGCCGCAGGATCTTCCCGCCGAGCGAGCCCTTGTCCTGCGCGAGGCCCCGCCGCCCGCTCTCTCCAGTGCCCGCGTAGAGCATGCCGTCCGGGCCGAAGGCGATCCGCCCGCCGTTGTGGATGAACCCCTTGGGAATGCCCTTGAAGATCGTGTCGGGGGCGCCCAACTGCTCCTTGGCCGGCTTGCCCTCGTCCCAGAGCATGCGCACGATGCGGTTGTCGGAGGCCGACGTGAAGTACGCGTAGATCATGTGGTCCGAGGCGAAGCCGGGGGAGAGGGCGATCCCCAGCAGGCCTCCCTCACCGGCCGCGGACACCCCGGAGACGACCCCCAGCTCCGTGGTCTTCCCGGTCTTCTCGTCGACCTTGCTGATCGTCCCGTCGTCCCGGTCGGACACCAACAGCCCGGCCCCGTCCGGCAGCGGAGCCAGCCCCCAGGGCGACTTCAGCCCCTCGGCGACCGTACGCAGCACCTTGACCGACCCCTTGGCAGGCGCGGCGGACTCGCCTGCCCCGGCCGACGCGGCGGTCCCGGAGGAACTCGTCGACGACCCCCCGGCCCAGGACGGCGTGGGCAGATCCCCGCTCCCGCCTCCCCCGGAGGAACACCCCGCCACCAGCAGCAGTCCGGCCGCGGACAACAAGGCGGGCACAGCTCGACGTCGCACGATCATGTTCCCTTCGAACAGGCCTCGGCTCCTCCGCCCGACGGTAGTACAGCGCGCCCCGTCAGGGGCGCGGGGCCGTGTCGATGTACGGCTCCGCCGCGCGGGCGCGACCAGCCCCCCACGGCGCCGCACCGAACCACCGTCGGACAGCGGCACTTCCGGCAGCGGCTCAGTCCCAGGACCCCTGCGCGGCAGGCAGCCCGCCCAGCTCCGCCAGATCCCCGGCAGTCAGCCGGACGCCGGCCGAACCGGCGTTCTCGGCCACCCACCGCCCCTGCTTCGCCCCCGGCACCGGCACCACGTGCCGCCCCTGCGCCAGCACCCACGCCAGCGCCACCTGAGCGGCGGTGACACCGTCCCCCCGCCGGGCCGCCACCCGCCGCAGCCCCGCCACGATCGGCTGGTTCGCCGCCATCATCTCCGCCGTGAAGCGCGGATGCCGCGCCCGCAGGTCATCCGGTTCGAACCCCTCACCCGGCGTGAGCGTCCCGGTCAGGAACCCGTTGCCGAGCGGCATCGCCGCGAGGAACCCCACCCCCCGCGCCGCGCACCACGGCAGCAGCGCCTCCAGCGCCTCCGGCGACCACACCGACAGCTCCGCCTGCACCGCGCTCACCGGAAACACCTGCTGCACCCGCCGAAGCTGCCGCAGGGTCGCGTCATGCAGGCGCGCGCCGGATCTACGCCCCCCGCGCGCCCCCACGGCGCACAACCCCAGCGCGCGCACCTTCCCCGCCCGCACCAGTTCCGCCATCGCGCCCCAGGTCTCCTCGATCGGCACCTCGGGGTCGGCGCGGTGCAACTGGTAGAGGTCTATGACATCGGTCTGGAGCCTGCGCAGCGACGCGTCGCACGCCCGCTTCACGTAGCCGGGCCTGCCGTTCGCCACGATGTGCTGGTCGCCCACCAGCAGGCCCACCTTCGTCGACACGAAGGCCTCCGCACGGCGTTCCCTGAGCACCCGCCCCAGCAGCAGCTCATTGGTGAACGGGCCGTACATGTCGGCCGTGTCAAGGAGCGTCACGCCCAAATCCAGCGCCCCGTGCACCGCCCGCAGCGACTCGTCGCCCCGCTGCCGCGACCCGCTGTACGCCCAGCTCATCGGCATGCACCCGAGTCCGACGGCCCCCACCGCGAGCGCCCCCGCGCCGATCGTCCTGCGCTCCACCAGCCCGTGAACCTCCTTCTCCGTCCCCCAACCTAACCCGCTCGCCCGCACACCTCTGACATAGCCTCCTGGCCATGACCTCCGACGTTTGGCTCCCCATCCCGCCGGCCGAGTTCCAGGAACTCCCCCAAGGCCTCGACTACCTCTTCTGGGACGGCGGCCAGGAGTTTCCCGGCGATCCCGCCGACTGCGCCGTGTACGTCGTCCCCTACATGAAGCGGCAGCAGGTCAAGGTGCGGCCGCTGGCGCAGATGCGGAACGTCCGGCTCATCCAGACCCTCACCGCCGGTGTCGACGACATGATCGCCGCGATCGACCTCATCGCGCCCGGCGTACCGCTGTGCAACGCGCGCGGCGTGCACGAGGCGAGCACCGCCGAGCTCGCGCTCACGCTCACGCTGGCGTCCCTGCGCGGCATCCCGGGGTTCGTGCGGGCCCAGCAGCGGGAGCACTGGGCGAGCGGCTTCCGCCCGGCCCTCGCCGACAAATCCGTCCTCATCGTCGGCTACGGCGCCATCGGCGCGGCCATCGAGGACCGGCTCGTGCCCTTCGAGGTTGCGCGGGTGGCGCGCGTCGCGCGCTCCGGGCGCGCTTCGGCGCGCGGTCCCGTGCTTCCGCTCACCGAACTGCCGAATCTGCTTCCGGAAGCCGATGTCGTCATCCTTTCCACGCCCCTCACGGACACCACGCGTGGCCTGGTCAACGCGGAGTTCCTCGCGCGGATGAAGGACGGAGCGCTGCTCGTGAACGTCGCGCGCGGGCCCGTCGTGGACACCAAGGCCCTCCTCGCCGAGCTGGAGGCCGGCCGTATCACCGCCGCCCTGGACGTCACCGACCCCGAGCCGCTGCCCGCCGGACATCCCTTGTGGCAGGCGCCCGGGGTGCTGATCAGCCCTCATGTCGGCGGCCCCACCTCGGCGTTCCTGCCGCGCGCCAGGCGCCTGGTCACCGAGCAGTTGAAGCGGTTCGTGAACCAAGAGCCGTTGCGGAACGTGATTTTGACGACGGGGTCCACCGACAACTGACCGTCGCGGCAAGACGCGTGCGATCCGCTTCCGGCACGGTCCGCAATCCTCCGGGCGCGGTGCGTACGCGCATAGCCGCTGGTCGTCACGGAGCGTAGAGAAGCTATGTCCCTGAGTGACGAGACTGGTGTATCGTCCCGGAAGGGGCAGCGCCGTGCACCGTTGGGCGCCGGGGTTGGACATTTCAGATTCGTGAGGGGGGCGACGGGCGATGCACGGCCTATGGACGAACGATCCGACGCGGCGGAGCCGCCGGCGGCGACCCTGGCGCACGGCTGCGCGCAGACGCGGCCACCACACCAGCCATCACCACCACCGCGGGCACGGCGGACGCGGGGGGCACCCCCACCCGGCGCACCGGGACCCGAGGGACCCGAAAGCGACGGGGACCGGGAGCATCCGGTGACAGCGCCGACGCCTGTGACGACCACCCTCCCCGGAAGGCTGCGGGCACAGCCTCCGGCGGGGATGCCGCACCCCCGGCCGCCGGTCACCGACGGCGGGACCGGCGTGGTCCGCCAACTCGTCCTGGCCCTGATCTGCGCGGGATACGCCGTCGGTGCCGCGTTCGACTGGGGCTCGAACCAGATCGCCCTGTTCATGGGCGACTTCGGTCTGACCGCGGCCGCCGGCACCGCCGCCGTGTCGTGCTTCCTCTACGCCCGCTCCCCGCGGGTCCGCTTTCGACCCGCCTGGCTGCTGTTCGCCCTCTCCTCGGCGATGGCGGCCCTCGGCAACGCGGTCTGGGGGTGGTACGAGGTCGTGCTCCAGCGGCCCGTGCCCAGCCCCAGCTACGCCGACCTGTTCTTCCTCTGCTTCGCGCCGCCCGCCATCGTCGGCCTGCTGGTGCTGGCCAAGCGGCCGATGACCAGGGCCGGCTGGATCTGCCTGGCGCTGGACGCCTGGCTGATCGGCGGCTCGCTGCTCACCCTCTCGTGGAGCCTCGCGCTCGCCCAGGCCGCCCGGTTCGACGGACCCAGCGTCGAGCACACCGCGCTCACGCTGGCGTACCCGCTGCTGGACATCGCCCTGGTCAGCATGGTGCTCGCGCTGCACTTCCGGCGCTCGCCCGGCAACCGCACCGCGGTGAACACCGCGATCGGCGCCCTCGCCCTGACCGTGATGTGCGACGCCCTGTTCACCTCGCCGCTGCTGCACAGCAGTTACCGCTCCGGCCAGTTGCTGGACGCGGGCTGGTTCGCCGGCTCGCTGCTGCTCGCGTACGCCCCCTGGGCCCCGCCCCGGTCGCAGGGCGCCCCCGATCCCGAGGGGCACACGCGCGTCGTCCACGAGCACGTGCCCGGCGGGCGGGCCCCGGCGCCCAAGCAGCCGCCCGTACCCGCCCCGGGAGGCGATCACAGCCGGTACCCGGCGGGCCGGCCGATCACCGGTTCCCTGGCCGCGCTCACCCCGTACCTGGCCGCCGCCGTGTGCACCCTGGGCATCCTCTACAACGTCCTCAACGGCCGCAGCCCCGACCACGTCGTCCTGATCACCGCCGGCTGCGTGGTCCTCGCGCTCGTCGTGCGCCAGGGCATCATGCTGCTCGACAACATCACCCTCACCCAGGAACTGGCGCAGCAGGAGAACCACTTCCGCTCCCTGGTGCAGGGCTCGAGCGACGTGATCATGATCGCCGCGCCCAACGGCATCCTCCGGTACGTCTCCCCGGCCGCCGCCGGGGTCTACGGACGGCCCGCCGAGGACCTGGTGGGCTCGGAACTGGCCAACCTGATCCACCCGGAGGACCTGGGCTGCGTGGTGCACGAGGTGCGCCGCTTCCTCGCCGCCAGGCCCCAGGAGGAGCCCACCACCCGCATCGAGTGCCGGTTCCGCTCCGGCGAGGGCGGCTGGCTCAACGTCGAGTCCACCGTCAACCGCCACCACGGCGGCCTCATCTTCAACAGCCGGGACGTGACCGAGAGAGTGCGATTGCAGGCGCAGCTCCAGCACAACGCCGAGCACGACCCGCTCACCGACCTGCCCAACCGCGCCCTGTTCACCCGGCGCGTGCAGCAGGCCCTGTCCGGCCGCCGCTCCTCCGACCGGGGCCCCGCCCTCAGGAACACGGCGGTGCTCTTCATCGACCTGGACGGGTTCAAGGCCGTCAACGACACGATCGGGCACCAGGCCGGGGACGAACTGCTCGTCCAGGCCGCGCGCAGACTCCAGGACGCGGTCCGCCAGGGCGACACCGCGTCCCGGCTGGGCGGCGACGAGTTCGCGGCGCTGATCGTCGGCGACGGCACCCGTGACCGCAGTGCCCGGGAGCGGCACATCCTGGAGCTCGCCGACCGCCTCAGGGTGACCCTCTCCCAGCCGTACGCCATTGACGGCAACGATGTCCGTGTCAACGCGTCCATCGGTGTCGCCTTCGCCGAACCGGGCCTCGGCGCCGGTGAGCTGCTGCGCAACGCCGACCTGGCGATGTACCGCGCCAAGTCGGCCGGAAAAGGCCGCGTCAAGCTGTACAAGCCGCAGATGCAGCAGGACGTCGTACGCAAGGCGGAACTGGCCACCCGGCTGCGCGCCGCCCTGCACGACGGCGAGTTCGCGCTGCTGCACCAGCCGGTGGTGTCCCTGGAGAACGGCCGGATCGAATCGGTCTCCGCGCAGGCGCGCTGGCGTTCCTCGCAGGGGGTGCTGTTCACGCCGGCCGAGTTCCTGCGGGTCGCCGAGGACAGCGACAAGACCGCCGAGCTGGACCGCTGGATCCTCCAGGAGGCGGTCGAGCAGGCCGCCGAGCGGGCCGCCGGCGGGCTGCTGGTGCCGGTCGCCGTCCGGACCTCCGCCCGGCGGCTGCTCGACCGGTCCTCGCCGCTCGGCTCCGTGGAGGCCCTGCTCACCCGGCACGCGCTGCCCTCGGGCGCGCTGGTCCTGGAACTGTCCGACACCGATCCCAGGGTCCCGCTGGACGAACTGGAGCGGCGGCTGACCGCGCTCAGCCGGCACGGTGTCCGGATCGCCCTGGACGGCTTCGGCAGCGGCTACGCGGCGATCACGGCGCTGCGGAAACTCCCCGTCGACGTGCTCAAGCTGGACCGCAGTCTGGTCGAGGGAGTCGTCGAGTCGGCCCGGCTGCACAAGATCACCAGCGGTCTGCTGCGGATCGCCTGCGATCTCGGCCTGGAGTCCGTGGCCGAGGGCGTGGACCTGCCCGAGCAGGTCACGGAGTTGCGCGCGATGGGCTGCACGCACGGGATGGGCATGGCGTTCTCCGGCCCGGTGGACGAGTACCGGCTGCGCCGGGCGCTCGGTTCCGGCCACTACCCGGTTCCGCACGCACCCGCCGAGCCGGCCTTCGCGGGGGCCGTGAGAGAGCCGGAGGGGCGCGTCGGTGTCGAGGGCGCGGCCACGCGGAGGCCCGAAGGACTGACCACGGTCGTGGCCTCGACACCCACTGGAGCGCCCCGGAGGTGAGCGGACGATGAGAAGGAGCTCAGGGGTGTATACCAGGGGGGTGCCCGCGGGCGTGCCCGCCGCACTCGGCGGCGGAAGTGCCCTACGCTCACATAATGAGACTCCTGTCCCACGGGCTTGACACGTGGTGCGCGTCGGAGGGAGGGTCAGTTCCATGCGCACCCGAATTCTCGTACTTGGACAGCGCGTCGGCTGAGCTGGGACCCACCGGAGAGGACTCCGGAAACCCCAGCGACCACACCGGCGCGCTCCCCTCGCTTGCCTTTCGGCACGAGGGGTTTTTTGTTGCACCAGCACCAGACGTACGGCAGCGAAAATCCGTACGAACCTCGCGAAAACCCTCAGCATCGAGAAGAGAATGCCGATGACCGAGCAGGCCACCGGGGCCCACCATCCGCAGCCGCGGCCCCGTTCCGGAGGACAGCAGTCCGCCCCCGTCGAGCACGTCACGGGTGCGAAGTCCCTCATCCGCTCGCTTGAGGAGGTCGGCGCTGACACGGTATTCGGCATCCCCGGCGGCGCGATCCTGCCGGCCTACGACCCGCTGATGGACTCCACCCGGGTGCGCCACGTCCTGTGCCGGCACGAGCAGGGCGCCGGGCACGCGGCCACCGGCTACGCGCAGGCCACCGGCAGGGTCGGCGTCTGCATGGCGACGAGCGGCCCGGGTGCGACGAACCTGGTGACGCCGATCGCGGACGCGCACATGGACTCGGTGCCGCTCGTGGCGATCACCGGGCAGGTCGCGTCCTCCTCGATCGGCACGGACGCCTTCCAGGAGGCGGACATCGTCGGCATCACCATGCCGATCACCAAGCACAACTTCCTGGTCACCAAGGCCGAGGACATCCCCCGGGTGATCGCGCAGGCGTTCCACATCGCCTCCACCGGCCGCCCCGGCCCGGTCCTGGTCGACATCGCCAAGGACGCCCTCCAGGCGAAGACCACCTTCTCCTGGCCGCCGGTCATGGACCTGCCCGGCTACCGCCCGGTGACCAAGCCGCACGCCAAGCAGATCCGCGAGGCCGCCAAGCTGATCACTTCCGCGAAGCGGCCCGTCCTCTACGTCGGCGGCGGCGTGATCAAGGCCGGCGCCACCGCCGAGCTGAAGGTCCTCGCCGAACTCACCGGAGCGCCCGTCACCACCACCCTGATGGCGCTCGGCGCGTTCCCCGACAGCCACCCGCTGCACGTGGGAATGCCGGGCATGCACGGTGCGGTCACCGCCGTCACCGCGCTGCAGAAGGCCGACCTGATCGTCGCCCTCGGAGCCCGCTTCGACGACCGCGTCACCGGCAAGCTGGACAGCTTCGCCCCGTACGCGAAGATCGTCCACGCCGACATCGACCCCGCGGAGATCGGCAAGAACCGCGTCGCCGACGTGCCGATCGTCGGCGACGCCCGCGAGGTCATCGCCGACCTGATCCAGGCGGTGCAGAAGGAGCACAGCGAGGGCCACCAGGGCGACTACACCGCCTGGTGGAAGGACCTCAGCCGCTGGCGCGAGACCTACCCGCTGGGCTACGACCTGCCCGACAACGGTTCGCTCTCGCCGCAGCAGGTCATCGAGCGCATCGGGCAGCTCGCCCCGCAGGGCACGATCTTCGCGGCGGGCGTCGGCCAGCACCAGATGTGGGCCGCGCACTACGTGCAGTACGAGAAGCCCGCCACCTGGCTGAACTCCGGCGGCGCCGGAACCATGGGCTACGCGGTGCCGGCCGCCATGGGCGCCAAGGCCGGTGTCCCCGGCCAGACGGTCTGGGCGATCGACGGCGACGGCTGCTTCCAGATGACCAACCAGGAACTGACCACCTGCGCCCTGAACAACATCCCGATCAAGGTCGCCATCATCAACAACGGCGCGCTCGGGATGGTCCGCCAGTGGCAGACCCTCTTCTACAACCAGCGGTACTCCAACACGGTGCTGCACTCCGGGCCCGACGACGTCAACCCGGACGCCCGCGGCACCCGGGTCCCCGACTTCGTCAAGCTGTCGGAGGCCATGGGCTGCCACGCCATCCGCTGCGAGTCCCCGGACGACCTCGACAAGGTCATCGAGGAGGCGAACTCCATCAACGACCGCCCCGTCGTCGTGGACTTCATCGTCCACGAGGACGCCATGGTGTGGCCGATGGTCGCCGCCGGCACCTCCAACGACGAGATCATGGCCGCCCGGGACGTCCGCCCCGACTTCGGCGACAACGAAGACGACTGAGCGAGGAAGACGCAGAAGACATGTCCAAGCACACGCTCTCCGTCCTGGTGGAGAACAAGCCGGGCATCCTCGCCCGGATCGCGGCCCTGTTCTCGCGCCGCGGCTTCAACATCGACTCGCTCGCCGTCGGCGTCACCGAGCACGCCGACATCTCCCGCATCACGATCGTGGTGAGCGTCGACGCGCTGCCGCTGGAGCAGGTCACCAAGCAGCTCAACAAGCTCGTCGAGGTGCTCAAGATCGTCGAACTGGAGCCGGGTGCGGCCGTTCAGCGGGAACTCGTTCTGGTGAAGGTGCGCGCCGACAACGAGACGCGCTCCCAGATCGTCGAGATCGTCCAGCTGTTCCGCGCCAAGACCGTGGACGTCTCCCCGGAGGCCGTCACCGTCGAGGCGACCGGCAGCAGCGAGAAGCTGACCGCGATGCTCAAGATGCTGGAGCCGTTCGGCATCAAGGAACTGGTGCAGTCCGGCACCATCGCGATCGGGCGCGGGGCCCGTTCGATCACCGACCGGTCGCTGCGCGCCCTCGACCGATCTGCGTAAGGCTTGAGCAAGACTCGACACGAGCGGCCGACGGTCCCCCCCGGCGCGCCGGCCGCCCGTATGCCGAGACCCCGAGACTTCCCTTCCGCCCGCCGTCATACGGTGGGACGCAACACCTGCACACCAAGGAGAGAACCCAAAGTGGCCGAGCTGTTCTACGACGCCGACGCCGACCTGTCCATCATCCAGGGCCGCAAGGTCGCGGTCATCGGCTACGGCAGCCAGGGTCACGCCCACGCCCTGTCGCTGCGCGACTCGGGCGTCGACGTGCGTGTCGGTCTGCACGAGGGCTCCAAGTCCAAGGCGAAGGCCGAGGAGCAGGGACTGCGCGTGGTGACCCCGTCCGAGGCCGCCGCCGAGGCCGACGTCATCATGATCCTGGTCCCGGACCCGATCCAGGCCCAGGTCTACGAGGAGTCCATCGCCCCGAACCTGAACGACGGCGACGCGCTGTTCTTCGGCCACGGCCTGAACATCCGCTACGGCTTCATCAAGCCCCCGGCCGGCGTCGACGTGTGCATGGTCGCCCCGAAGGGCCCGGGCCACCTGGTGCGCCGTCAGTACGAGGAGGGCCGCGGCGTGCCGTGCATCGTGGCCGTCGAGCAGGACGCCACGGGTAACGGCTTCGCGCTGGCGCTGTCGTACGCGAAGGGCATCGGCGGCACTCGCGCCGGCGTCATCAAGACGACCTTCACCGAGGAGACCGAGACCGACCTGTTCGGTGAGCAGGCCGTCCTCTGCGGTGGTACCTCCGCCCTGGTCAAGGCCGGTTTCGAGACCCTGGTCGAGGCCGGTTACCAGCCGGAGATCGCCTACTTCGAGTGCCTGCACGAGCTGAAGCTCATCGTCGACCTGATGTACGAGGGCGGCCTGGAGAAGATGCGCTGGTCGGTCTCCGAGACCGCCGAGTGGGGCGACTACGTCACCGGCCCGCGGATCATCACCGACGCCACCAAGGCCGAGATGAAGCAGGTCCTCGCCGAGATCCAGGACGGCACCTTCGCCCGCAACTGGATGGACGAGTACCACGGCGGTCTGAAGAAGTACAACGAGTACAAGAAGCAGGACTCCGAGCACCTGCTGGAGACCACCGGCAAGCAGCTGCGCAAGCTGATGTCCTGGGTGAACGAAGACGCGTGAGCCCCAGGTGACAGGGCCGGGGCGGTGCCCCGGCCCTGTTGTCCGTCCCGTCGAATCCCAGACGGGTGATCCTTCCGCCGAGGCGCAGGACGACCTCCGCCACGCCACTACACTGCGGTACTACATACGCGTCAGGCCCACAGCGTCGTGCGTCTCCACGCGGCTAGCCAACCTCCACCGCCTGCGGCCGTCGGGACGGCCGTCCGCATTGGACATGTGAGGACTCACGTGAGCTCGAAACCTGTCGTACTCATCGCTGAAGAGCTGTCGCCCGCCACCGTCGACGCGCTGGGCCCGGACTTCGAGATCCGGCACGCCAACGGAGCAGACCGAGCCGAGCTGCTCCCCGCCATCGCCGACGTGGACGCGATCCTGATCCGCTCCGCCACCAAGGTCGACGCCGAGGCCATCGCCGCCGCCAAGAAGCTGAAGGTCGTGGCCCGGGCCGGCGTCGGCCTGGACAACGTCGACGTCTCCGCCGCCACCAAGGCCGGCGTGATGGTCGTCAACGCCCCGACCTCCAACATCGTGACCGCCGCCGAACTGGCCTGCGGTCTGCTCATCTCCAGCGCCCGCCACATCCCGCAGGCCAACTCCGCGCTGAAGAACGGCGAGTGGAAGCGCAGCAAGTACACCGGCGTCGAGCTCGCCGAGAAGACCCTCGGTGTCGTCGGCCTCGGCCGCATCGGCGCCCTGGTCGCGCAGCGCATGTCCGCCTTCGGCATGAAGGTCGTGGCCTACGACCCCTACATCCAGCCCGCCCGCGCCGCGCAGATGGGCGTCAAGGTGCTGTCGCTGGACGAGCTGCTCGAAGTCGCCGACTTCATCACCGTGCACCTCCCGAAGACCCCCGAGACGGTCGGTCTGATCGGCGACGAGGCGCTGCGCAAGGTCAAGCCGTCGGTGCGGATCGTCAACGCCGCGCGCGGTGGCATCGTCGACGAGGAGGCGCTGTACGCGGCGCTCAAGGAGGGCCGGGTCGCCGGCGCCGGCCTCGACGTCTACGCCAAGGAGCCGTGCACCGACTCCCCGCTCTTCGAGCTCGACCAGGTCGTCTGCACCCCGCACCTCGGCGCCTCCACCGACGAGGCCCAGGAGAAGGCGGGCATCGCGGTCGCCAGGTCCGTCCGCCTCGCCCTCGCCGGCGAGCTGGTCCCGGACGCGGTGAACGTCCAGGGCGGTGTCATCGCCGAGGACGTCAAGCCGGGCCTGCCCCTCGCCGAGCGCCTGGGCCGTATCTTCACCGCGCTCGCCGGTGAGGTCGCGGTCCGCCTCGACGTCGAGGTCTACGGCGAGATCACCCAGCACGACGTGAAGGTGCTGGAGCTGTCCGCGCTCAAGGGTGTCTTCGAGGACGTCGTCGACGAGACGGTGTCGTACGTCAACGCCCCGCTGTTCGCGCAGGAGCGCGGTGTCGAGGTACGGCTGACGACCAGCTCGGAGTCGGCCGACCACCGCAACGTCGTCACCGTGCGCGGCACCCTGGCGGGCGGCGAGGAGGTCGCGGTCTCCGGCACGCTGGCCGGCCCGAAGAACGTGCAGAAGATCGTCGCGGTCGGCGAGTACGACGTCGATCTCGCGATCGCCGACCACCTGCTGGTGCTGCGCTACGAGGACCGGCCGGGCGTGGTCGGCACCGTGGGCCGCATCCTCGGGGAGGCCGGCATCAACATCGCCGGTATGCAGGTCGCTCGCGCGGCGGCCGGTGGCGAGGCGCTCGCTGTTCTCACGGTCGATGACACGGTGGCGCCGGGTGTGCTGGCCGAGGTCGCGGCGGAGATCGGGGCGACGTCGGCTCGCTCGGTGAACCTGGTCTGATTTTCCTGCCTTCCGGCCCACCCGACTCGGTGGGCCGGAAGGCTCGCGTCATGTCCTCGAACGCCGGACGGGCCGGGAAACCGGCCCGTCCGGCGTTTGCGTGTGGCCCTACTCAGCGGACTTTCGCAGCGTCACCCCCGCCCCCACCGCCGCCAGCACCAGCAGTACCGCCCCCGCGACGGCCGCCCCCTGCATCCCGCTGGTGAACGCCTCCCGGGCGGTGCGGGTCAGGGCCTCTCCCGCGGGCCCCGGCAGCCGGCCCGCCGTGGCCAGCGCGCCGCCCAGCGTCTCGCGGGACTCGGCCGGGGCCGTGGCCGGCATCTCGTGGCGGTAGACCGCCGTACCGATCGAGCCCAGCACCGCCATGCCGAGCGCGCCGCCGAACTCCGTGGCCGTCTCCAGCAGCGAGGACGCCGTCCCGGCCCGTTCCACCGGCGCCGCGGTCATCGCGAGGTCGGTCAGCTGGGACATGATCGCGACCATCCCGCAGGCGAGGACACCGGCCCCGGTCAGCACCAGCCACAGCGAGTCGGTGCCGACCAGAGTGAGCAGGACGAACCCGGCCGCCATGGCCGCGAAGCCGCCGGCGACCACGTACCCCCGGTCGGCGCCCCGCTGCACCAGCTGCGCCGTGACCGGCCCCGCGGCCCCGATGAACACCGAGGGCAGCAGACTCCACAGCGCTGCCGCCAGCGGGCTCATCCCGAGGACCGACTGAAGGTACTGCGTGGTGAAGATCGCCGAGCCCATCATCGCGAGTGCGGCGACCAGGTTCAGGACCAGCGCCGGGGTGAAACCGTGCCCCCTGAGCAGGGCGGGCGGGATCAGCGGGGAGCCGGTGGTGCGCTGGCGGTGGACGAAGAGCGCGGCGAACAGCAGGCCGACGGTGAGGGAGACGACGTAGAGCGGGTGCCAGCCCTCGGAGGGGATCTCCTTGACGCCGTAGACGACGGGGAGCACGGCGGCCATCGAGAGCGGGACGCTCAGCCAGTCGAAGCGGCCGGGGGAGGGGTTCCTGGACTCCGGGAGCAGGAACGGCCCGACGGCCAGGAGCAGGGCCATCGCGGGCAGGTTGACCAGGAAGACCGAGCCCCACCAGAAGTGCTCGACGAGGATCCCGCTCATCACCGAGCCGAGCGCGATCCCGCCCGTCATCACTCCGGACCACAGGCCGATCGCCTTCGCGCGCTGGCCGGGGTCGCTGAACATCGTGCGCAGCAGGGCCATCGTCGACGGCATCAGGGTCGCGCCGCCGATGCCGAGGATCGCGCGGGCGGCGATCAGGGTCCCGGCGCTGTCCGCGTACGCGGCGAGGAGCGAGGCGCCGCCGAAGGCCGCGGCCCCCGCGAGCAGCAGCCGGCGGCGGCCGATGCGGTCGCCCAGCGCGCCCATCGTCATCAGCAGGCCGGCCAGGACGAAGCCGTAGACGTCGAGGATCCACAGCTGCTGGGTGCCGCTCGGCGCCAGATCCGCGCCGATCGCGGGGAGAGCGAAGTAGAGGACCGAGACGTCCATCGAGACCAGGAGCAGCGGAAGCATCAGCACGCCGAGCGCGGTCCATTCGCGGCGCCCGGCCAGAGCCGTGGTGGTCGGTGGTGTGTTCGTGCTCGTCGGGTTCGTCATGCCAGGGAATATACGAGCGTATTAAACGCTTGTCTAGAACGCTTGTATAAGTCGTCCGTCTAGGACGGTTGTATGGATCCCGGGTAGGGTGGTCCGCATGGGACACCGTGAGGATCTGCTGGACGGCGCCAAGCGCTGCCTGCTGGAGAAGGGGTTCGCGCGGACGACGGCGCGCGACATCGTCAGGGAGTCGGGGACCAACCTCGCCTCGATCGGCTACCACTACGGCTCCAAGGACGCGCTGCTCGCCCGGGCCTACATCGCGCTGGTGGAGGAGATGTCCTTCGAGGGCGGCGACGGCGGGCTCACCGGCGCCCCGGGCTCGCTGGAGCGGTTCCGGGAGGTGTGGTCGAACATCGTCGACAGCATGCGCGGGCCCGGCTCGATGTGGCGGCTCAGCGTGGAGATCGTGTCGATGGGCGACCAGATGCCGGAGGTGCGCGACCATCTGGCGCGCGCCCAGCGCGAGGGCGGCCGGGGGCTGACCTCGCTGCTGATGGGCGTACCCGAGGAGGAGGTCTCCGACGAGACCGCCGACACCCTGGGCCGCTTCTACATGACCCTGATGTCCGGCCTCATCTCGCAGTGGACCTTCGACCCGAAGACCGCCCCCGACGGCGACGCGCTCACCGAGGGGCTGCGCCAGATCGTCGAGGCCGCGACCCGGAGCTGACGCGGGCCCGCGCGACCGGCATCCGGACCACCTCGCCGGTTCCGTCGCGACCGGCGCGGCACACCTCAGGCGAGCCGGGCCCTCTTCAGTGCCATGTGCAGCAGCAGCCGGTCCTCGCCGTCGTCCAGGTCGAGGCCGGTGAGCTGTTCGACCCGGGAGAGGCGGTAGTACAGGGTCTGCCGGTGGATGCCGAGCGCGGTGGCCGTGCGGCCCGCCTGGCCCGCGTGGTCGAGGTAGACCTCGGCGGTACGGGCCAGTTCGTGGTGGGCCGGGGTGAGCAGCGGGGCCACGGCCCGGTCGGGGGACGCCGGGGGCGGCAGCGCGGTCAGCAGGCGGTACGGGCCGATGTCCGCCCACCGCGCGACCGGCCCGAACCGCGGCTCCGCCAGCGCGGCCCGGGCGGCCGCCGACGCCTCCTGCCAGACCGCGCCCAGCTCCGCCAGTCCGACCCGGGCCTCGCCCACGCCCACCGCGCAGTCCCGCACCGCCGGGACCGGTCCCGCGAACCCCGCGGCCACCGCCGGCGTCCGCGCCCCGGCACCCCGGGCGGCCGCTGACCGGGCCTCCTCCGCCTCCTTGAGCAGCCGGGCGGCGGCCGTCAGGGCGGGGGTGGCCGTGTCCGTGCTGCGCAGCCGGACCAGCACGGCGAGGCTGTGGCCGGCGGCTCCCCAGGGCAGGGCGCACAGCGCGGTGGCGTGCGGGACCGTGCGCGGGGAGGGGACGTCGTCCGGGGCGGCGGACGGCCAGGGGGCGACACAGACCAGGGTGTGCGGGCCGTCCGCGCGGACCCCGAGGGCGGTGCGGAGTTCGGCCACCGCCATCTCCCGCTGCCAGCCGCCCTCCGCGACCAGCACCGCCCGCAGCTCCCGGCCCAGCCCCGCCCCCGCCTGCGCCTCGTCCGCGAGCAGCGCCCCGAGCCGCCCGGCCACCCCCATGGCGGCGGCCAGTTGGGCGTCGGTCGGGCCCGGCTCGGAGTCGAGCAGCCAGACGTAGCCGAGGACGACACCCCGATGGCGTACCGGCAGACAGATCCGCCCCCGGTACACCCCGGCCTCCGGGGTCGGCGGGATCCGGACCGGTGCGGCCGCCCGGGCGATGCCGAAGCCCTCGAACCAGGTGCGGACCGCCGCCGTGGAGCGCCGGGTCAGGATCGAGCGGGTGCGGACCGGGTCCAGCGCCGACGGATCGAGGTCGCCCTCACTGTCGTACGCGCCGAAGGCGATCAGCTCGAAGTCGCGGTTCTCCAGGGTCGCCGGGACGCCCAGCAGCTCCGAGATCTCGTCGACCAGCTCCTGGTAGTCACCCTTGAATTCCGACGTCACCCGGGCATTCTCCCGCAATTCACGGCCGCCTTCATACATCTGTCTGAGATCCGCGGCACGGATGCGTGACAGCTGTCGATGGCCCAGGATCGGAGGGATCCTTAACTTTCACGGTGGTTCCCCGTGCCGTATCCAAATCGTCGGATCGCGGCCTGTCTGGCATGTGCTGTGGAGGTGCCCCGTGCTGGGTCCCGTGATTCTCGCCGCTTCGCGCAGCGACCGGATGCGACGTCTGATCTCGGCGGCCCCGGTGACGAAGCAGGTCGTCGACCGCTTCATCCCCGGGGAGTCGGTCGCTGACATCGTCCCGGTCATCGAGGAGCTCACGGGCCGCGGCCTGGAGCTGACGATGGACGTCGTCGGGGAGGACATCACGACCCCTGAGCAGGCGGCCGCCGCCCGGGACGCCTATCTCGCGCTGATCGACCGGCTGCGCGAGCTGGGCCTCGGCGAGCGGGTCGAGATGTCGGTCAAGCTGTCCATGTTCGGGCAGGCGCTGGACAGGGGCCACGAGCTGGCGCTCGAAAACGTCCGCCCCGTCGTCGAGGCCGCCGCCGCCATCGGTACGACCGTCACCCTCGACGCCGAGGACCACACCACCCTCGACTCGATGTTCGCCATCCACGAGGAGCTGCGGAAGGACTTCCCGCAGACCGGCTGCGTCATCCAGGCCTACCTCTTCCGCACCGAGGCCGACGCCCGGCGCCTCGCCGCCGCGGGCAGCCGGGTCCGGCTGGTCAAGGGCGCCTACAAGGAGCCCGCCGAGGTCGCCTACCAGCGCAAGCACGAGATCGACAAGGCGTACGTGCGGATCCTGAAGACCCTGATGGAGGGCGCGGGGTACCCGATGGTCGGCTCCCACGACCCGCGCCTCATCTCCATCGCCCAGGAACTCGCCCGGCGCGCCGGCCGCAAGCCCGACGAGTACGAGTTCCAGATGCTGTACGGCATCCGCGGCGACGAGCACCTGCGCCTGGCCGCCGAGGGCCACCGGATGCGCGTCTACACCGCCTACGGCACCGACTGGTACGGCTACTTCATGCGCAGGCTTGCGGAGAAGCCGGCGAACCTGAGTTTCTTCCTCCGCTCGATGGTCAGCAAGGGCTGAGCCCAACACCCGCTCACGTACAAGGAGCTACGGATCCCATGGACGCTGTGACCCAGGTCCCCACCCCCGTCAACGAGCCGGTGCACGGCTACGCCCCCGGCTCCGCCGAGCGCACCCGCCTGGAGGCGAAGCTCAAGGAGCTCGCCGAGAACCCCATCGAGCTGCCGATGACCATCGGCGGCGAGAAGCGCCTCGGCGGCGGCGAGCCCTTCCAGGTCGTCCAGCCGCACAACCACAAGGCCGTCATCGGCACCGGCCGGCACGCCACCCGGCAGGACGCCCAGGACGCGATCGACGCGGCCCTCGCCGCCGCGCCCGCCTGGCGTGCGATGTCCTTCGACGACCGCGCCGCGATCATCCTGCGCGCCGCCGAACTGCTCGCCGGTCCCTGGCGCGAGACCATCGCCGCCTCCACCATGCTCGGCCAGTCCAAGACCGCCCAGCAGGCCGAGATCGACTCGCCCTGCGAGCTGGTCGACTTCTGGCGGTTCAACGTCCACTACGCCCGTCAGATCCTCGCCGAGCAGCCCCCGGCCAACTCCCCGGGCGTCTGGAACCGCCTCGACCACCGCCCGCTGGAGGGCTTCGTCTACGCGATCACGCCGTTCAACTTCAGCGCGATCGCCGGCAACCTGCCGACGGCTCCCGCCCTCATGGGCAACGTCGTGGTCTGGAAGCCGTCCCCGACCCAGACCCACGCGGCCGTCCTGCTCATGCGGCTGCTGGAGGAGGCGGGTCTGCCCAAGGGCGTCATCAACCTCGTCACCGGCGACGGCATCGAGGTGTCGAAGGTCGCGCTGGTCCACCGGGACCTGGCCGGCATCCACTTCACCGGCTCCACCAAGACCTTCCAGTACCTGTGGAAGACGGTCGGCGAAAACATCGAGAAGTACCGCTCGTACCCGCGCCTGGTCGGCGAGACGGGCGGCAAGGACTTCCTCGTCGCCCACCCGAGCGCCGACCGGGCCGTCCTCAAGACGGCACTCACCCGCGGTGCCTTCGAGTACCAGGGCCAGAAGTGCTCGGCGACCTCCCGCGCGTACCTCCCCGCGTCCATCTGGAACAGCGGCTTCCGTGAGGAGTTCGCCGCCGAGGTCGACTACCTGACCATGGGTGACGTCACCGACCTGTCGAACTTCATCGGCGCCGTGATCGACGAGCGTGCCTTCGCCAAGAACAAGGCCGCGATCGACCGCGCGAAGACCGACCCGTCCTGCGAGATCGTCGCGGGCGGCTCCTACGACGACTCGGTGGGCTACTTCGTCCGCCCGACGGTCGTGGTCTGCAGCGACCCGGAGAACGAGGTCTTCCGCACCGAGTACTTCGGCCCGTTCCTCGCCGTACACGTCTACGAGGACGACAAGTACGACGAGATGCTGACGCAGATGGAGTCGGTGTCCGACTACGCGCTGACCGGTTCGGTCATCTCCAACGACCGCGCCGCGGCGGCGTACACGATGGAGAAGCTGCGCTACGCGGCCGGCAACTTCTACATCAACGACAAGTCGACCGGCGCCGTCGTCGGCCAGCAGCCCTTCGGCGGCGGCCGCGCCTCCGGCACCAACGACAAGGCCGGCGCCCCGCAGAACCTGCTGCGCTGGACCCTGACCCGCGCGATCAAGGAGACCCTGGTCCCGCCGACCGACTACGCGTACCCGCACATGGGCTGACCTTCGGCCGGCCCGACCAGGGGCCGGGAAGCCCGGCCCGCGAGCGGGCCCGCACGTCCGTCCGCCGGTCGAGGCACCGGCCGACTGCACGGCGCGCCGGTTTCCAACAGGGCCCAAAGTCCCTGCCGCAGAGGGCCTGTCGGCACTGCCGGTGCGCCGTCGCTCGGTGATGAGATGCGGATGCGGTCTCCGGCCTCCTCCCGACGGTGCCGACGACGGGACCGCGGACATGTCGTCGCGAGTGGCCGTTCGGCATCGGTAACGGTCATGGCGCACGCACCACGAGAGCCGGCAGGAGGGCGCCGATGTTCCGCCGAGCCGTCGCCGTCGCAGGCGCCCGCCTCCTGGCCGCGGGTGCCGCCGTGCCGTCCTTCGCCCGGGATTCCCGGGCGGGGGCGGCCCGGCTGCTGACGGCCGGGCCGACGTCCGGTATCGCCTGGTACCGCGCCCGCGGGGCGAAGTCCCGGGCGCACGCGACCGCGGCCGGCGGCTGCACGAACAGCGGGGCATGCGGTACCCGCGTGAGAAAGGTCCACGCATGACCGACGACTACCACGCGCTGCTCGCCCGCCGGGAAGCCATGCGCCTGCGCGATCGCCTGCTCGCCCCCGCCCCGCGCGCGGGAGGTGCCTCCACGTCCTTCGCACCCGTGCCCGGCCACGACACCCGCTCGGCCGGCGCCTACGACGGGGCCGCCGACCAGGAGGTCATCACCCTGAACCTGGCTCAGGCCGCGCCGTTCGACCGGCTCATCGCCCACCTCTACGAGGCCATGTTCGGCCGGCATCCGTATCTGCGGAAGCTGTTCCCGCAGTCCATGGAGTTCCAGCAGACCCACCTGGAACGGGCGCTCTGGTACCTGATCGAGAACCTGCACCGCCCCGCCGACGTGACCGCCTTCTGCACGCGGCTCGGCCGTGACCACCGCAAACTCGGCGTGCTGCCCGTGCACTACCGGGTGTTCGAGGAGGCCCTTGTCGAGGCGCTGCACCGCAGTGCGGGTGGCCGGCTGGGCGTGGACGTGGAGCGGGCGTGGGTGCGCATGGTGCGGTTCGCCGCCGCCGCCATGGTGGACGGAGCCGCCGGGGCGCTGGCCGAACCGGCGTCCTGGAGCGGCACGGTCGTCGACCACCAGCGGCGCCGCCCGGATCTCGCGGTGCTGCGCGTCCGCCCCGGCGAACCGTACCCGTACCGCCCAGGTCAGTACGCGACCCTGCAGACCCCCCTCCTGCCGCACACCTGGCGCCCGTACTCGCTGGCCGGCGCCCCGGGCCCGGACGGCGAACTGGAATTCCACGTCCGGCGTACCGGCCCGGACGGGGTGAGTGACGCCCTCGTGACACGGACCGGCGTCGGTGAAACGTTGCGCCTGGGACCCGCGCAGGGGACGACCACGCTGGACGCCGACATCACGTCCGACGTCCTCGTCGTGGCCGGCGGCACCGGCTGGGCCACCGCCAGGGCCCTGCTGGAGGACCTGGCCGCACGGCGCCCGTCGGGCCGCCGCGCCCACCTGTTCCTCGGCGCCCGCACCGCCGATGATCTGTACGATGCGCCGGCCCTGGCCCGGCTTCAGAGCCGCTGCACCTGGCTGCGGGTGGTGCCCGTGATCGACAACGACCCCGGCATGTCCGAGCACCCGCCGATCGCCGAGGCGCTGGCCGGGCATGGCGACTTCAGGGGGCATACGGCCTACGTCAGCGGCCCGTCCGGCCTGGTCACCACCACCGTGCGGCTCCTGGCCGGCCTGGGGCTCCGCGCGGACCGCATCCACCACGATCCGGTGGCCGCCGGGATTCCCGCGCCGCCTGGTCCGTGGCCCGCGGGCGCCTGACCGTGCGGGACGGCCGTCGTACCGCTCCCCGCGCGCAGGCCGTGCGGAACCCGGCCGGGTTCATGGCCTTCGAGGCCGGTACGGCTCCTTGTCCCTGCCCCTGACCACTGGCTCCCGAAAAGTCCCGGTTCATGGCTCCGCGGCGCGTCCGCCGTCTCAGATAGTAGGAAGTCCGAGTAATTGTGCAGACAGAACCGGGCCGCTCCCTTACTTTTGTAGGAGCCGAACGTCTCGCTAGATCAAGCGAATGGCGGTCGTGAGCCGGGCCCCGTGCAGGCAACCCCTGCGGCGCCGCTCCCCGCCCCTTCCGGCGTCTCGTATCCCCCTGCCGTACTCCAGGTATGCCGAAGGAGTCGATTTCCATGGCCGAGACGACCGTCCGCCGCCGCGTCCGCCACGTGTCCCGCACGAGCGAGTCCGACCGCAAGAACGCCGCCGCCGCCCTCCAGCGCGCCCTCGACCGCCGTGACAACGGCGGCCAGACCGGCCACTGAGCCGCTGACGAGCCGTTGACACGCCGTCGGCAACACGTGTTTACACCCCCTTGACGGGAGCCGCACCCGCACGGGGTGGGGGGCGGGCGGGGCAGCCCCGCCCCACCCAGCGGGGGTGGGAAGAAGGGGGGGGGGGGGCAAAGTGGTTTTTATAAGGGGGTTT
>NZ_JBFBJL010000056.1:0-58575 GCF_040686075.1 Streptomyces sp. NPDC086519 | reverse complement strand
GCTGGTCCCGCCCGTCCCCGCCCCCCTGAAAGCAAAAGAAGGGGGCGCGGGGAACTGCGCGAGAAGTCCCACGCACCCGCACCCGACAACGCGCGGCCTCACACCCCCGCCCTCTTCTGCGCCTCCTCCACCAACCGCACCGCATCCCCCACCTCGGCCTCGTTCTTCAGCACCACCGCCAAGTCGTTCCCGGCTACCGTGATCTGGTCGGCCACCGCGAACATCCCCGCGTCCGGCATCTCCCGGCTCGCGGTGCCCGGCTCCTCCACCGCCTGTGCCCACCGGGCCAACTCCCTCGCCAGCCCCAGCGCCTCCGCGGCGGCCCCCCGCTGCAACCGGCTCTGCGGTGCCGCCCTCAGCTTGTCGGCGAAATGCTCCACTGCACGGGTAAGAGGCGTCGTATCAACCACGCCGCGAGCGTAACGCCTCCGGTCGGCTCCCCCGGCAGGACCCGGCTGTCCTGTCACGACTGTTGCCAAGACGCCAACACTCAGGCACGGTGGCGTGAAGGACCGGCTACAACGCCCTTTGCGCACCGGAGGCGCCGATGTCCCAAGTCTTCTCCGAAGAGACCCATCGCAACATGCTCGCCCGCATCCCGCACTGCACCGGTCGTGAAGTGTCCGACTGGCTGCGCACCGTCGACGAAGGCCCGGCCCTCTTCCGCTTCGAGGAAAAGGTCAGCTGGCTCCGCCACGAATACGACCTCGCTTACGGCCACGCGAAGGCGTTGATCCATGAGTACGACCTGAGGAGGGCCGCGCGCAAACTTCTCTAGGCGCGCACACGCGGACGGCGAAGGGCCCCGGGGCGGTGACCCCGGGGCCCTTCTCGGTTCACGTGCGAGAGCTCGCCGTCGCGCTAGTCGTTGCTGCTGAAGATCGCCACCAGGCGCAGCATCTCGACGTAGATCCACACCAGCGTCATGGTGAGGCCGAACGCGGCCAGCCAGGCCTCGTTCTTCGGGGCACCGTAGGCGATGCCGTCCTCGATCTGCTTGAAGTCGAGGGTCAGGAAGAACGCGCCGAGCAGGATCGCGATGATGCCGACGATCGCGCCGAGCGGGCCGAAGCTGCGCAGTCCGCCGTTGTCGGCGACGCCGAACGCGACCAGCAGCAGGTTGACCGCCATGACCAGCACGAAGGCGATGGCGATGGACATGCCGACGCGGGCGTAGCGGGCGGTGACGCGGATCCAGCCGGCCCGGTAGACCAGCAGGGTCGCGGCCGAGACCGCCATGGTGCCGAGCACCGCCTGGAACGGGGCGCCGCTCCACTGGCTGTTGTACATCTCGCTGATGACGCCGAGGAAGACGCCCTCGAAGGCGGCGTATCCCAGGATCAGCGCGGGCACCGGGGTGCGCTTGAAGCTCTGGATCAGGGCGAGGACCATCGCCACGATCGCCGAGCCGAACGCCAGACCGAAGCTGGTGCTGGAGATCGGGAGCAGGGCCCAGGCGAGAACCGCGCCGACGGCGACCGTGCCGAGCGTCATCGCGGAGCGCGTGACGACGTCGTCCATGGTCATCCGGCCGGTGGTGGCCGGGGCCTGCGGCGGGGCGCCCTGCTGGAGGTCCTGCTGGGCGTAGGGGTTGTTCGCGTACGGGTTCTGCGCGTACGGGTTGCCGCCCTGGGCGTACGGGTTGCCCTGTGCATACCCGGCCTGCGGCGCGGTGTTGAAGCCCGCGTAGCCGTTGTCGCGGCTGAACCCCCGTCGCGAGAAGACCGGGTTGCTGCTCCTCATTTCACTCCTCCATGGCCACACTGCGCGGCCTTGGCGTCAAGAGTAACGGATTGGCAAAGGATTGACCCTACTACCTGCGGAGGATCTTTCCCTCACCTTGCTGCGCAACACGCTACGCGGAGCCCTGATTCCCGGCCATGGAGGGCTTCATTCCATGACGAAGCCGGAACACGACCGGAACCGGCCAGAGATCCCTCAGACGTCCAGGGGGAAGCCGGTGTAGGCCTCCGCCAGGTCGGTCTCGGCGGCCCGGGAGGAGGCGATCCGGCCGAGCCGGGCCAGCTGGAGGCGAGCGTCGAAGGCGCTGTCGGCGGGACCGGGGTGGAGCATGCTCGTCATGTCGTACGAGAACCGCTCGGCCTGCCAGACGCGGCGCAGGCAGGTCGCCGAGTAGGCCTCCAGGAGCTCGGGCGATCCGGTCTCCCGCTGGTGGACCAGGGCGCGGGCGAAGGTCACGACGTCGCCGACCGCCAGGTTCAGCCCCTTGGCGCCGGTCGGGGGCACGATGTGGGCGGCGTCCCCGGCGAGGAAGAGCCGGCCGTGCCGCATGGGCTCGTGGACGTACGACCGCATGGGTGTCACCGACTTCTGGGTGATGGGGCCGCGCTCCAGGCGCCAGTCGTCGTCGGTCTCGAAGCGCCGCTCCAGCTCGTCCCAGACCGCCTCGTCGGTCCACTCCTCGGCGTCCGTGCCGGCCGGGACCTGGAGGTAGAGGCGGGAGACGGCCGGGGAGCGCATGGAGAGCAGTGCGAAGCCCCGGTCGTGGCGGGCGTAGACCAGTTCGTCGTGGGAGGGGGCGACGTCGGCGAGGATGCCCAGCCAGGAGTACGGGTAGGTCCGCTCGAAGACCTGGGAGAGGGCGGCGGGGAACGCCTGGCGGGCGATGCCCCAGAAGCCGTCGCAGCCGGCCACGTAGTCGCACTCCAGGACCTCCTCGCGGCCCTCGTGCCGGAACCGGATCCGCGGCCGCTCGCTCTCGGCGCCCTCCACCGCCAGCGCCTCCGCCTCGAAGAGCAGCGGGCCGCCCTCCTTGAGCTGGAGGGCGATGAGGTCTTTGCAGACCTCGGTCTGGGCGTAGACCGTCACGGACCGGCCGCCGGTGAGGCCGGGGAAGTCGACGCGGTGGCGCCGCTTCGCGAACCGCAGCTCGATGCCGTCGTGGCGCAGGCCCTCGCGGTCCATGCGCTCCCCGGCACCGGCCGCGCGCAGCACGTCCACCGTGCCCTGTTCGAGGATCCCGGCGCGCTGGCGGTGCTCGACGTAGGAGCGGTCCCGGCTCTCCAGGACGACCGAGTCGATGCCCGCGTTGTGCAGCAGCCGCGCGAGGAGGAGGCCCGCGGGTCCGGCTCCGATGATGCCGACGGTGGTGCGCATCGGTCGTTCCCTTCCATGGACGGGCGTCGTCGCCCGGAGTTCCGAGAGTAGGCTGTTCGCCTGGTGAAATTTCCTTCACCAACTTCCCCAGAGTCTCCGTCCGCTCGTATCCCCTGTCAATGGCGGCGGACCGGCGCGTGCGGCAGGCCGCCGGGCCCGCGGGAGGCGGTCGCGGGCCCGGCGGCCGGTGTGCGCGGGACGGGTCAGCGGCCCGGCCAGCCGTCCAGGTGGCGGTGGAGGGTGACGTCCTTCTGCGGATCGCCCTTCGGGGCGTTCGCGACCGCGTCGTGCAGGACGGTGGTGACCTCGGCGGCGAGCCCGTCGACCCGCGAGCGCAGTTGGTCGGCCGGCAGGGTGGAGCGGGTCAGCCCGTCGAGCCGGCGGTGGATGTCGGCGAGCTTGTCCTGGGTGGCCTCGTCGAAGCGCAGCGCGGTCGGCGTGGACACCACGAACTGGTAGGCCCCGGCAAGGGTCTGACAGCCCGTGCACTCCTTGTTGGCGGCGTCGCTGAGGTTCACGGCGTTCAGGTGGGTGCGCTCCCCGGCGATCGTGACGATCTGGAAGGAGAGGGCCACCGAGCGGCAGTGGTCGTCCGCCGAGCAGCCGGCCGATACGGCGTTGGCCTGGTTGCGTGCGGCGGCGGCGTTCACCGTGCCGAACTGGCGGACCGTGAAGGAGTCCCTGACCTGGGTGTGGTGCCCGCGGTCGGCGTGGCTGAAGACGTGGTCGGAGACGACCGCGGCGTGCGGCGCGAAGGTGGCCGCCTGCGCGGGCACGGCGGTGGCCGCCCCGGCGACCCCGGCGGCGAACAGGCCGATCCGGACGGCCCGCCGGGTGAGTGGACCTGTGGTGGTGCGTGGTTTTCGGTGACTGCTCATGGTGTGCTCCTGTGCTCCTGTGCTGCTGCGGTAGGTGGTTCGATGCCGCCCGTCAGGACGCGGCAGGGCCGCCCGTCACGACCGGGCCGGGCCGCCCGTCAGGACACGGCCGGGACCGGGCTCGGCGGGTCGCTGGCCGGCGGCGGGGACGGGCTGGCGGTCGGGGACACCGGGACGCTCTGCGACGGGGTGGGCGTCGGGGACGCCGGCACGCTCGCCGGCGCCGAGGACACCGGTTCGGTGACCGGTCCTCCGCTGGCCGGCGCCGGCGTCCTGGTCGCGCCCGGCCCGGGGGCGCCCGGCACCGAGGCGGAGGGCGACGCCGAGGCCGACGCGCCGTGCGACGGCTTCCCGGCCGAGGGCGCGGCGCTCGTCCCGGCCGAGCCGGACGGCCCGCCGGGCGCCGTGCCCGAGGAGGCACCGGAGTCCTCCGGCCGGTCCGGGGTCGAGGCCCGCCGGGCCGGCGGCGGTTCCTCGGTCGGCACCCCCGGCTGCAGGATCGGTGCGATCGGCGGCTGCTTGGGCAGCGGCTTCGGGGTCACCCCGGACGCCCAGGCGTAGCTGAGTCCGGTGAGCCCGGCGAGGGCGAGGGCGCAGATCGCGAGCCTCAGCCGCGGCCGGTCCGCCGTGGCGCGATTGACGGCCCGGACGATCCGGCCGCCGATCTTCACGGACAGGTAGACGACACCGGCCATCGGGCACAGCAGCATCACGCAGCCGATCGTCCCGACCAGCCCCTCGACGATCTTCCCGGCCACGAACGCCGAGCCGGTGCCGAGGAGTTGCTCGGTCAGCGAGCGGATCATCGTGGTGAGGATGCGCGGCAGGTTCCACAGCGCGTAGCCGAGTTCGCCGATGATCAGCGGGACCATCGTCAGCACCCAGGTGGCGACGACGGCCCGGGCCGACTTCTTCAGTCCGGCGACCTCCTGGCGGGCCCGGTCCCCCCTCGGCCCCGGCACCAGGCCCAGCAGGATCGGCTTGATCTTGCCGTACAGGTCCGGGACCCCGGCCAGGTCGCCGAGGATGTAGTAGCCGTCCAGCCGTACGGCCGGCATCAGCTGTTCCATGATCTCGAAGTGCCCGAGATACACCGCGGCCAGGAAGAACTGGGCCCCGGTGGCGAAGTAGGCACCGGCCATGGCCAGCATGAAGACGACGTTGAAGTAGACGCCGCCCAGGTCGGTGCGGAGCCGGCCGGCCCGCCCGATCCGGTAGACGTCGGTGACGTCGGTGTACATCGAGGGCCAGATGAGGAAGAGCCCGCACCCGATGCAGCCGGGGCGGGCTCCTCCGTATCTGCACGCGGAGGCGTGTCCGAACTCGTGGAAGACGAGGGAGGCCACGGTGAGCACGAAGACGACGAGGATCAGGACCGGCTGGTCGAGCACCTCCAGGACGGGCTCGATCGCCCCGAAGAACCCGAACAGCCAGACGTCCATGGCGACGGCCGAGCCCAGCACCAGCGCGACCACGGCCGGCCGGTGCAGCCACGCCAGCGAACGTGCGATCTTCGCCGTACGCCGCTCGTTGAAGATCACCCGGTGGCCCTTGAGGGCGAGCAGCAGGTCGGAGCGCGGGGCCTCGACCTCGTCGTCCTCCTGGCCCTCCGGGACCGTCACACCCAGCGGCTGGAGCTTCTTCTCGACGAGGTAGCGGATGTTCTCCCCGCTGACCTCGCGCCCGAAGCGGGCGCTGACCCGGTGGGCGATGGCCTCGGCATCGCGGACGCCGTCGACCGACGACGCCACCAGGTACAGCAGCCTGGACAACTGCACGACCTGCCCGTCCCCCCGACGGGCGATGTACTTGGGCTCGGTGAAACCCGACCCCTGGTACTCACCGTGCAGCCGCAGCCCCGCGCTCAGCCTCGGCACCGGCGACGGCGGGTCGACGACCGGCAGGTTGCCCGTCGCCACCTGCTCGTAGGTCACCGGCCAGCCGCCGGGTCCGGGCACCGGGCCCGTGTCGTACAGTGCGGCGGCCCCGTCCCCGAGCACCGTCATGTGTGGTCTCCCCCCGGATCCCCATGGTGTTACCCCCCGAATGGCCGGGAGCGCCACCGCTGGGGCGACGGCGGTGGCGCTCCTGGGAACTACTGGGTGACGGTGATCGTCTGCGCGGCCGACGACTCGGCGGCCGACCAGGCGGAGTGGTCGTTCAGCGCGGCGGACTGGTTGGACGCCTCGATGTTGGCGATGTGCTTGGTGACGTTGACGGTCCTGCCGAAGCTGAACTTCAGGCGGCCGAGGGCCTCGCGGCCCGGCAGCAGCTCGGCGGACTCGTTCTCCAGCTCGTTCATGTCCATGCTCATGACGGATGTCCCTTCGTTTCGTGTGCGGTGAGGTTGCGGACGATCGCGGTGCCGGCGCCGTGCGCCAGGGCGGTGTTACTGGGTGACGCTGATGGTCTGACCGGCGCCGGAGTCCGCCACCGACCACACCGAGTGGTCGTTCAGCGCGGCCGACTGGTTGGACGCGTCGATGTTGGCGATGTGCTTGGTCACGTTGACCGTCTTGCCGAAGCCGAACTTCAGCCGGCCCAGGGCCTCACGGCCCGGCAGCAGCTCCGCGGACTCGGCCTCGAGCTCATGGGCGTCCATCATGATCTTTTCCCCCTCAGGGATAGACATTTCCGATCGGACCGAGTCAGGTTCCCCCCGAACTCTGTCCAATCTGATCGGACAAGCTGTCCAACGAGATTGGACACTAGGGCCTCGGGAACCCACCGCGCAACCCCGTTGGAAAATCACCCTCTCGGCCGATCGCCTACCCGACCGTAGAATCGGCCGGGACATGGCGGTCCCCGCCGGCGGCGAGCAGGAAGTGACGGTCAGTGGCCAACGCACTGCAGCAGTTGATCCGTGAGCACCTCGACCGCAAGGGCTGGTCCTACGGCGACGTGGCGCGGCGCGGCGGCATTCCCCGCTCCACCGTCCACCATCTGGCCACCACCGACCGTGTGGTCCGCATGCCCCAGGCGAGCACCCTGGAAGGCCTGGCCAAGGGACTGGAGATCCCCCTGGAAGCGGTGCGCCGCGCCGCCGCCGAGGCCTGCGGGATCCACGTGTACGACACCTCGCCGGCCGCCGACCCGAACGGCACCGCGGGCGCCGGTCCCGCCGACCCCGAGGTCGCGCTGCTCATCGCGAGTGTCCAGAAACTGTCGGCCGACGACCGCCGGCATGTCACCGCGCTCGTCGAGTCCCTCCTGGACCGTTCCCCCCGGCCCGCCGAGGAGAAGTGACCGGGACCGGACCGCTCCCGGACGTTCTTCCGTCAAGTCGGAAAAAGAATCCAACTCCGCACGAAAGCGTCAAGATCCCCAGCTAGTCTCTCGTCCTGCCCGGGACGCGAGAGCCGCACGACCACGGGCTCTCAGGGGGAAGTTGTGTTGTTCGTGCACGGCGGACCGGCGACGGCCGTGGTCCGCAAACCCGGCGGCGAGTCCGTCGTCCTGCTGTCCGGGGAACTGCCCGAGGTGCTCACCGACGCGTCGGTCACCGAACTCCTGGACCTGGCCGCCGCCATCCTGGACCCGGGCGAACTCGCCCTCTTCGAGGAATGCCTGCGCGCTCTGCGCCGCAACGGCATGCGCGCGGGCCGCCGGGTCGAGGTCGACGGTGCCGTCCTGACCGTCTACGAAGGGTGACACCGCGCCGAGGGCGAGTCGGCGCCGAGAACGGATCGGCGCCACCTACGAGAGGTGCGGGAAGTGCCCGGAACCGGACTTGAACCGGTACGCCCGCGAGGGGCAGCGAGGTTTAAGCTCGCCGTGTCTGCATTCCACCATCCGGGCAGGCCATGGGCTCCGCAACGAGGATCCGACCCTATCGGGAGGCGTCCCCCGAACAGCGGACGGACGACCCCCATGTTGTCTTATTTTATTGACGTCTGAGGGAGCATCAGCCCCCGGAACGAGCCATCCGCACTTGCCAATAGCGTTACGCGCGGTGGGTGCGCGCGTACACGGAATGACGGAATTTCACCGTCCGAACAAGGGGGCTCCACCTGTTCTCGACGGCCGGAAGTGCCTGGTGCCGGGTTCGGGGTCGCGGAGTTCGGTGTCATCCCCAGGTATGACCCGGCGCCCGTCCCGTCCCCCTTCGGTCGCCCTCCGGAACCGGAACTGCGGCTGACTACACGGGCCCGTGCGCCGGAGACGATGGTTCGGCCGTACGCACACACCGTCGTCCCGACAGGAGCGCCCTTCCGTGTCCACCACACCCATCGCCGACCGCCGGACCACTTCCGTGGCCGCACGCGCCACGGACCTCTCGAAGATCTACGGCCAGGGCGAGACCCAGGTGGTCGCCCTGGACCGGGTCACCGTCGAGTTCCGGCAGGCCGAGTTCACCGCGATCATGGGCCCGTCCGGCTCCGGGAAGTCCACGCTGATGCACTGCGTGGCCGGCCTCGACACCTTCTCCTCCGGTTCCGTGCGGATCGGTGACACCGAGCTGGGCTCCCTGAAGGACAAGCAGCTGACCAAGCTGCGCCGGGACAAGATCGGGTTCATCTTCCAGGCGTTCAACCTGCTGCCGACGCTGACCGCCCTGGAGAACATCACCCTGCCGATGGACATCGCGGGGCGGAAGCCGGACAAGCAGTGGCTGGACTCCGTGATCGAGATGGTCGGTCTGCGGGACCGGCTCGGCCACCGTCCCTCGCAGCTCTCCGGCGGCCAGCAGCAGCGAGTCGCCGTGGCCCGCGCGCTCGCCTCCCGCCCGGAGATCATCTTCGGCGACGAGCCGACCGGGAACCTCGACTCCCGCTCCGGCGCCGAGGTGCTGGGCTTCCTGCGCAACTCGGTGCGGGAGCTGGGCCAGACGGTCGTCATGGTCACCCACGACCCGGTGGCGGCGGCGTACGCGGACCGCGTGGTCTTCCTCGCCGACGGCCGGATCGTCGACGAGATGTACCGGCCGACGGCGGAGACCGTGCTCGACTTCATGAAGCAGTTCGACGCGAAGGGCCGCACCAGCTGATGTTCCGCACCGCGCTGCGCAACGTACTCGCGCACAAGGCCCGGCTGCTGATGACCGTGCTCGCCGTCATGCTCGGCGTCGCGTTCGTCTCCGGCACCCTCGTCTTCACGAACACCATCTCGGACGCCTACCAGAACAGCTCCGCCAAGGGCTTCAAGGGCGTCGACGTGGCCGTCACCGCCAAGAGCCAGGCGGACAAGGGCAACACCATAGGCAAGACCCCGGACCTCACCCAGGCCCTCCTCGACCGGGCCGCGAAGGTCCCCGGGGCCGCCTCCGCCACCGGGGTCGTCTCCGGCTTCACCGCCATCGCCGACAAGGACGGCAAGCTGATCGGCGGCGGCTGGCAGTCCGAGGGCGGCAACTACTGGGGCACCAAGGACGCCCGCTACCCGCTGGTCAGCGGCCACGCGCCCAAGGGCGGGAACGAGGTGCTGATCGACTCCAGGACCGCCGAGCGGGCCGGCTACAAGGTCGGCGACACCGTGCGCATCTCGGTCGACGGCCCGGTCCTCACCCCCACCGTCGCCGGCATCTTCACCACCGACGACGGCAATGTCGCGGCCGGCGGCAGCCTCGCCCTGTTCGACACGGCGACCGCGCAGAAGCTGTTCGGCACGAAGGGCGCGTACGACGAGATCGACGTGACCGCGAAGTCCGGCACCGGCCAGGCCGCCCTCAAGTCTCAGCTGGACCAGGCCCTGCCGGCGAAGCTCGTGGAGACCACCACCGGCCACAAGCTCGCCGACGACCAGGCGCAGGCCATCTCCAGCAGCATGAGCGGCCTGCGCCAGGGCCTGCTGGTCTTCGCCGGCATCGCCCTGTTCGTCGGCACGTTCATCATCGCCAACACCTTCACCATGCTGGTCGCCCAGCGCACCAGGGAACTGGCCCTGCTGCGGGCGGTCGGCGCCTCCCGCCGCCAGGTCACCCGCTCGGTGCTGATCGAGGCGTTCGTGGTCGGCGTGGTGGCCGGGGTGACCGGTCTGGTCGCGGGTATCGGCATCGGCGCCGGACTGCGCTCGCTGCTCGGCTCGTTCGGCGCGACCGTCCCGGACGGCCCGCTGGTCGTCAGCACCGGCACGGTCGTGGCCGCGCTCGCGGTCGGCACCGTCATCACCATGCTGGCCGCCTGGCTGCCCGGCCGCCGGGCCGCGAAGATCCCGCCGGTCGCCGCGATGAGCGCCCTGCACGCCGCCCCGACCGCCAAGTCGCTGGTGCTGCGCAACACGATCGGCGCCCTGTTCTCGGCGGCGGGCGTGACGGTGATCCTGGCGGCGACGACGATGAGCGGCAGCGACGGCCAGGCCCCGATGGGCATCGGCGCCGTCCTCCTCATCATCGGCGTCTTCGTCCTGACCCCGCTGCTGTCCCGCCCGCTGATCGCGGCGGCGGCCCCGCTGCTGCGCGGGTTCGGCGTCTCCGGCAAGCTCGCCCGGCAGAACTCGCTGCGCAACCCGCGCCGTACCGCCGCCACCGCCTCCGCGCTGATGATCGGCCTGACCCTGATCACCGGCATGACGGTGATGGCGGGCAGCCTTCAGACGGCCATCGCCAAGATGGCGAGCGCGTCGATCCGCGCGGACTACATCGTCTCGATGGCCAACGGCAACGCGCTCTCCCCGGACGTGGCGAAGGAGATCGCGGCCACCGACGGCGTCACCGCCTCCAGCCCGCTGCGCAACGCGATCTCCCGGATCGACGGCAGGACCGAGTTCCTGACCGGCGTCAACGGTTCGGCGATCGGCGAGCTGACCGACCTGAAGGTGGACAGCGGCACCTTCAGGGTGAGCGGCCCGGACGTCGTCGTGGACGACGACGAGGCCAAGTCGCAGGGCTGGAAGGCCGGTTCGGCCCTCACCGTGCACTACGAGGACGGCAGGTCGCAGCGGCTGACGGTCGCCGGGGTCTACGAGGGCAACCAGGTGATCCGCGGGATCATGGTCGACAACGCCACCCTCACCCCGCACGTGGCCCACCCCGACGACATGCAGGTCATGGTCAAGACGGCGGACGGCGCGTCGAGCGCGACCAAGGACCGGCTGGAGAAGGCCCTCGGCTCCAACCCGGCGATCAAGGTCCAGGACAAGCAGGACCTGTCGGACTCCATCGCAAAGGCGTTCACGCTGATCCTGAACATGGTCTACGGCCTGCTCGCGATGGCGGTGATCGTCGCGGTCCTCGGGGTCATCAACACCCTGGCCATGTCGGTGTTCGAACGCTCCCAGGAGATCGGCATGCTCCGCGCGATCGGCCTGGACCGCAAGGCGGTCAAGCGGATGGTCCGTCTGGAGTCCCTGGTCATCTCCGTCTTCGGCGGGGTGCTGGGCATCGGCCTGGGCGTGTTCTTCGGCTGGGCGGCCGGTCAGCTGGTCGGCGCGAAGATGCCGACGTACGAACTGGTGCTGCCCTGGGCCAGGATGGCGGTCTTCCTGCTGCTGGCCGGCACGGTCGGTGTCCTGGCGGCCCTGTGGCCGGCCCGGCGCGCGGCGAAGCTGAACGTGCTGACGGCGATCAAGGCCGAGTAGCGAGCGGCGGCAGACACGGCGAAGGGGCCCCGCGCTCGCCGCGGGGCCCCTTCCGTGTGCCGTCAGTTCCAGGTGCGGGTGCGCAGCGGCAGCCCGGAGGCACCCGACTCCGGGGTCCGGACGGCCAGCACCTGGTTGACGCCGATGCGGTTGTGTTCGAAGGCGAGGGCGGAGGCGGCCATGTACAGCCGCCAGACGCGGGCCCGGCCGGGGCTGGTCAGCCGCATGGCGCGCGGCCACTCGGCCTCCAGGTTGGTCACCCACCGGCGCAGGGTGCGGGCGTAGTGCTCGCGGATCGACTCCACGTCCCGCACCTCGAACCCGGCCCGCTCCAGCTGGGTGACGGTGGTGCCGATCGGGGCGAGCTCGCCGTCCGGGAAGACGTAGGCGTCGATGAACGCGTCGACGTCGTACACCGACTCGTCACGCTGCGGCCGCCGGGCGATCTGGTGGTTGAGCAGCCGCCCGCCGGGCTTCAGGAGGCCGTACAGTTCCCGCGCGTACTCCAGGTACCGCTCGGACCCGACGTGCTCGGCCATCCCGATCGACGAGATCGCGTCGTACGGCCCGTCCCGGACGTCCCGGTAGTCCTGGACCCTGATCTCCACCCGGTCCGCCAGACCCTCCTCCGCGACCCGTTTACGGGCGTACGTGGCCTGCTCCTGGGAGAGGGTGACCCCGACGACGCTCACGCCGTGCTCCCGGGCCGCGTGGATCGCCATGGAGCCCCAGCCGCAGCCGACGTCGAGCAGCCGCTGACCGGGGGTCAGGCCGAGCTTCGCGCTGACGAGTTCGAGCTTGTCGCGCTGCGCGCTCTCCAGCGTCCCGCCGTCCTCCCAGTAGGCGCACGAGTAGACCATCGACGGCCCGAGGACGAGTTCGTAGAAGTCGTTGCCCACGTCGTAGTGGTGGCTGATGGCCCGCCTGTCGCTGTGACGGGTGTGCAGATGGCGGGGGCGGCGGACCTCCTCGCGGGGCGGGGCCGGCGGGACGGGGGGTCCGGCGAGTCTGAGCAGTTCCCGGACGCCGGACCGTACCGCGGGATCGCGCAGGGCCTGAAGGACCGTACGGCCGTCCTCCCCGCGCTCCCAGATCAGGCCGGACATCGCCGCGAGGACGCCGTAGAGGTCGCCCTCTATGTCCAGGTCGCCGGCGACCCAGGCGCGGGCGAGGCCCAGTTCGCCCGGCTTGAACAGCATGTGACGCAGAGCTCGGCGATTGCGGATCACGAGCGCCGGCGCGTCCGGCGGTCCGGCCTGTGACCCGTCCCAGGCCCGCAACCGCACCGGGAGCGGAACCCCCAGCACCTGCTCGGCAACTCTCCTCAGCCGCGACGCGGCGTCGGCCATGGCGCACACCTCCAAGACGTCGATCCCGGATGCCGGTTACCACGTAAACACCGTGAGGGCGGCAGCGCAGTCCTGCAAAGGAGTTACGACTGGGCAAAACAGATGTAGCCAACATGTAATCGGGTAGGCGCCCGGAAACGCCGAAGGACCTCCCGCACCACGGATGGCGGGAGGTCCTTCGGTCCGTTCAGCGACCGATGCCCGAGGTCAGGAGGCCTTGGCCTTCTCCTCGGCCTTCGGGGCGGCGACCGGCGCGGGCTTGGCGGCCTCGTAGAACTCCTCGCGGGGGTTCTCCATGGCACCCAGGGACACGACCTCGCGCTTGAGGAACATGCCGAGCGTCCAGTCGGCGAAGATGCGGATCTTGCGGTTCCAGGTCGGCATGGCCAGACCGTGGTAGCCCCGGTGCATGTACCAGGCGAGACGGCCCTTGAGCTTGATCTTCGTCTTGCCCAGGACGATCATCGCGACGCCCTTGTGCAGTCCCAGACCGGCGACCGCGCCCTTGTTGGCGTGGCTGTACTCCTTCTGCGGGAAGCCCCGCATGCCGGAGACCACGTTGTCGCCGAGGACCCTGGCCTGCCGCAGCGCGTGCTGCGCGTTCGGCGGGCACCAGGCGTTCTCGATCCCGGCCTTGCGGGCGGCGACGTCCGGCACCTGGGCGTTGTCGCCCGCGGCCCAGATGTAGTCGGTGCCCTGCACCTGGAGGGTCGGCGCGGTGTCGACGTGACCGCGGGGGCCGAGCGGCAGGCCGAAGCGGGCCAGCGCCGGGTTCGGCTTGACGCCGGCCGTCCACACGATCGTGTTCGAGTCGACCTCGAGGCCGTTCTTCAGCACCACGTGACCGCCGACGCAGGAGTCCATCGAGGTGGAGAGGTAGATCTCCACACCGCGGCTCTCCAGGTGCTCCTTGCCGTAGAGGCCGAGCTTGGGGCCGACCTCGGGAAGGATCTTGTCGGCGGCGTCGACGAGGATGAAGCGCATGTCCTCACGGGACACGTTCTTGTAGTACTTGGCGGCGTCGCGGGCCATGTCCTCGACCTCGCCGATGGTCTCCGCACCGGCGAAGCCACCGCCGACGAAGACGAAGGTGAGCGCCTTGCGGCGGATGTCCTCGTCGGTCGTGGAGTCGGCCTTGTCCAGCTGCTCGAGGACGTGGTTGCGCAGGCCGATGGACTCCTCGATGCCCTTCATGCCGATGCCCTGCTCGGCGAGGCCGGGGATCGGGAAGGTGCGGGAGACCGCGCCGAGCGCGATGACCAGGTAGTCGAAGGGCAGCTCGTACGCCTCGCCGACGAGCGGCGCGATCGTGGCGACCTTGCGGTCCTGGTCGATGGTGGTGACCCGGCCGGTGAGGACCTCCGCCTTCGGCAGCACGCGTCGCAGCGGGACGACGACATGCCGAGGGGAGATGCTGCCGGCGGCGGCTTCGGGGAGGAAGGGCTGGTAGGTCATGTACGACCGGGGGTCGACGACCGTGACGGTCGCCTCGCCGTAGCGCATCTTCTTGAGGATGCGCCGAGCTGCGTACAGGCCTACGTACCCACCGCCTACTACGAGGATCCTGGGACGCTCCGTGGTGCTCATGGCATCGAGTATCCACCCGCCCGGAGGGGGCCGCTCGTGCGCCCCTTCACAAGCTTCAACGGGGGTTGTGCTACACTCCGCGGCCCACGTGACGCAGGTCATGGTGACCGGCGGGAACCCACTTCCGATACGACCCGTTGTCAATGCCGCGTGAGCTGCCTCTCCAGGCTTCCGGGGGCGCCGTGAGGGCATCCGACGCCACCCTCGGGACCAAGCCCCGAATCGCCTTCGAAACGCTCTCCTGAGCACGCACTCGGGGCTGTTGAGCCCCCGAACGGCCGAAGAGTCCCCAGCGGACCCCCCACCTGCACCGAATTCCTTGTGAAGAACTTCACGAACTTTCCCGCCGGGCCGCCACGGCACGGCGTGTCACGGGCCGCTCTTCACGCTCACCCGACGTCTCACCTGCTCATCCGAGGCCGCCGGCCGGAGTCCGGCGGCGTCTCTAGGCGATGGACCAGGCGATCCCGTCGAGGATGTCGTGCTCGCTCACCACGACCTCCGTCGCGCCCACTCGCTCCATGATCGACTGGAGGACGAGGGCACCGGCGCCGATGACGTCGACGCGGCCGGGGTGCATGGAGGGGATCGCGGCCCGCTCGGCGTGGGTCGAGCGCAGCAGCCACTCGGTGATCTCCCGGACCCGGGCGTAGGGGATGCGGGAGTGGTGGATGGCCGCGGAGTCGTACTCCGGCAGGTCCTGGTGGATGGCGGCGAGGGTGGTGACGGAGCCGGCGAGACCGACCAGGGTGTGCGCCTCGCGCAGCGGTACGGTCTCCTCCGCGAGGTCGAGGGCACGCTCGATGTCGGCCCGCATGGAGGCGGTCTCGGCCTCGGTGGGCGGGTCGCTGACGTGCCCCTCGCGCACGAGATGCCGCTCGGTCATCCGCACGCACCCGACGTCCACGGACCGCGCGGCCCGCACGTGCTCGTCGCCCACGACGAACTCCGTCGAACCGCCGCCGATGTCCACGACCAGGAACGGCTTGGCGAGGTCGTCGCGTCCCGTCAGCTCCTTCGTCGCGCCCGTGAAGGAGAACTCGGCCTCCTGGTCGCCGCTGATGACCTCCGGCTCGACGCCGAGGATGTCCAGCACGCCGCGCACGAACTCGTCCCGGTTCTCGGCGTCACGGGACGCGGACGTGGCCACGAACCGCAGCCGCTCCGCGCCGTACTCCTTGATGACCGCCGCGTACTCCCGGCAGGCCGCGAACGTCCGTGCCAGCGCCTCGGGCGCGAGCCGCCCCGTCCGGTCCACCCCCTGCCCCAGCCGCACGATCACCATCCGCCGGTCCAGATCGACGAGCTCCCCCGTCTCGGGGTTCGCGTCGGCGACGAGCAGCCGGATGGAGTTGGTACCGCAATCGATGGCGGCGACGCGGGTCATGGCGGTGGGTTCCTTCTCTGTTCGTGACTTCTCGGCCGACCGAGTCGGGTGGGGGATGGTCGGAGGCCTCGGGGGTCCAGGGGGCCGGAGCCCCCTGGGGGATCGTCACTCGCCGGTGACCACGCAGGCGCCCTTGGCCCACCACTCGGGCAGCATGGCGATCGCCTCGTCGCCGAGCGGGTTGACGCCCGGTCCCGCCGCCAGCGAGTGGGCCACCAGGACGTGCAGGCACTTCACCCGGTCCGGCATACCGCCGGCGCTGGGGAACCCGGTGAGCTCCTCGATCTCGTCCCGGCGCCGGATGTAGTCCTCGTGCGCGGCCCGGTACGCCGCCGCCAGCTCCGGATCGCTCTCCAGCCGCGCCGTCATCTCCTTCATCACGCCGTTGGCCTCAAGGGTGCCGATCGCCGAGGCGGCCTTGGGGCACGTCAGGTAGTACAGCGTCGGGAACGGCGTCCCGTCCGGCAGCCGCGGCGCGGTCTCCACGACGTCCGGCTGCCCGCACGGGCACCGGTGCGCGATCGCCCGCAGGCCGCGCGGCGGCCGCCCGAGCTGCTGCTTGAAGGCCTCGACGTCCGCGTCGGTCGGCTCGGTACGCGGAGTGGAGGGAGGAGCCGTTTCCATGCCTGTCTTTCTGCTCTGCTGCACAACTGCTGTGTTGTCCTGCTGCTCACCGGTCGGACGCGTCGGACTTGTCGACGCCGTCCCAGACGTTCGCGTACCAGGGCCGGTCGGCCGCCCCGAGGTAGGCGTGCGCCCGCTTGACGGCACCGGGGTCGATCACGACGTACCCCGTCTCCCCCGGCATCACGAAGTGCAGCCGCTCCCGGATCTGCTGCTCGGCGTACGCGTCGTCCTGCCACCGCGCCTTGAGGTCCCGCAGCTGCTCGACCCGCTGCCGGGCCTGCTGCCGCTGGCGTTCGAGGTCGGAGATCTCGGCGCGCTGGGAGACGTACTGCCGCATCGGGTAGGCGAGCGCCACGACCATCGTGCACAGCACGATCGCGAGCAGCGCGGCGCGGCCGGTGAGCCGGGAGCGGCGGGCCTGGCGCCGGGTCTGGGAGCGGTAGACCCGGGCAGCCGTCTGCTCGCCGAGCAGCTTGAGCCTGGTCGCGGTGGAGAACCGGTCCCGGTCCTTCACGGCCATGTCCCCGCCTCCCTGGTCGCCCTGATACGTGCGTACGTCCCCGGACACGGTACGGGACCGGGTACGGGGACGTACGTGCGACTGGCTAGGCCTTACCCTCTACGGGCCGTACGGGCTCAGCCCTTGAAGCGGGGGAACGCGCTGCGGCCCGCGTACACCGCCGCGTCGTCGAGGATCTCCTCGATGCGCAGCAGCTGGTTGTACTTGGCGACGCGCTCGGAGCGGGCCGGGGCGCCGGTCTTGATCTGGCCGCAGTTGGTGGCGACGGCGAGGTCGGCGATGGTGACGTCCTCGGTCTCGCCGGAGCGGTGCGACATCATGCACTTGAAGCCGTTGCGCTGGGCGAGCTCGACGGCGTCCAGGGTCTCGGTCAGGGAACCGATCTGGTTCACCTTCACCAGCAGGGCGTTGGCGGTGCCCTCCTCGATGCCGCGGGCGAGGCGCTCCGGGTTGGTGACGAACAGGTCGTCGCCGACGATCTGGACCTTGTCGCCGAGCTTGTCGGTGAGGACCTTCCAGCCGGCCCAGTCGTCCTCGAACAGCGGGTCCTCGATGGAGACCAGCGGGTAGGCGGCGACGAGCTCCTCGTAGTACTCGGTCATCTCGGCGGCCGAGCGGGACTTGCCCTCGAACTCGTACTTGCCGTCCTTGTAGAACTCGGACGCGGCGACGTCGAGCGCGAGCGCGATCTGCTCACCGGGGACGTAACCGGCCTGCTTGATGGCCTCCAGGATGAGGTCCAGCGCGGCGCGGTTGGACTCCAGGTTCGGGGCGAAGCCGCCCTCGTCGCCGAGGCCGGTGGCCAGGCCCTTGCCCTTCAGGACCTTCTTGAGGGTGTGGTAGACCTCGGCACCCCAGCGCAGCGCCTCGGAGAAGGACTCCGCGCCGATCGGGGCGATCATGAACTCCTGGATGTCGACGTTGGAGTCCGCGTGCGAGCCGCCGTTGAGGATGTTCATCATCGGCACCGGCAGCAGGTGCGCGTTCGGGCCGCCCAGGTAGCGGAAGAGGGGGAGGTCGGAGGCCTCGGAGGCGGCGTGCGCGACGGCGAGGGAGACGCCGAGGATGGCGTTGGCGCCGAGCGAGCCCTTGTTGTCGGTGGCGTCCAGGTCGAACATGGCCTGGTCGATCAGGCGCTGCTCGGTGGCGTCGTAGCCGACCAGCTCCGGGCCGATCTGCTCGATGACGGCGAGGACGGCCTTCTCGACGCCCTTGCCCTGGTAGCGGTTGGGGTCGCCGTCACGGAGCTCGATGGCCTCGAAGGCACCGGTGGAGGCGCCGGACGGGACGGCGGCACGACCCGTGCTGCCGTCGTCGAGGCCGACCTCGACCTCGACCGTGGGGTTGCCTCGGGAGTCCAGGATTTCCCGGGCTACGACGACGTCGATGGACGGCACGAGCATCTCCTTCTTGGGATGTGACGCTGGTTGTGCGGGGCGCACGCGGGCCTCGTCGGCCCTTGCTCAGCCTTGCGACTAGAGCCTAACCGTCCCGGGCCCGTCGGCCGGCACGACCGACCGGCCCGTGGACACACAGACGGTACTCATTGTTCACGCGCGGAACAAAGGGGGGCCGGGTGAAGAACGGAAGAAGAGCGGACCAAGAAGGGGGCGGCAGGGCGGCGGCAAAGAGAAACCCGCCCCGGTGCGTACGGGGGGAGACGCACCGGAGCGGGGGTTTGCGGGGGGGCGGGGGCGGCCCTCACGCGGTCTCCACTATGGGGACCGCGGCTGTGCGGGAGCTGTGGTCCAGCCGGGCGCCGCTCAGGACCGGCGGACGCTCGGCGCCGCGCCCGTGCCCTTACCTGAGGTGGAGCTGCTGGCCCGGGTAGATGAAGTCGGCGTCGTCGACGATGCCCTTGTTCAGCTTGAACAGCGCCTGCCAGCCGCCCTTGACCTTGTGCTTCGCGGCGATGGAGCTGAGGGTGTCGCCCTTGACGACCTTGTACTCGCCGTCACCCTTCTTGACCTTCTTGCCGGTCGGGGTGGTGACGGTCTTCTTGGCGGCCGGGCGCTCGGCGGAGCGGGAGGCGGCCTGGGAACCGGTCGAGCGGGTGCTGGTGCCGCCGCTCGACGAGCCGGCGGAGCCGCCGGTGTAGGTGGCGCCGGACAGGCCCTTGCCGCAGACCGGCCAGGCGCCCTTGCCCTGGGCGGCGAGGACCTTCTCGGCGATCGCGATCTGCTGTGCCTTGGTGGCCTGGTTGGCCTGCGCGGCGTACTGCGTGCCGCCGTACGCGGCCCAGGTGGAGGCGGAGAACTGAAGGCCGCCGTAGTAGCCGTTGCCGGTGTTGATGGCCCAGTTGCCGCCCGACTCGCACTGCGCGACGGCGTCCCATTCGGAGGCGGTGGCGGCGGAGGCGCTGCCGGCCGCCATCAGCGGGGCGGCCACGGCGACGCCGGTGACACCGGCGACAGCGATGGCGCGGACGGCCTTGGACGGACGACGGTGCTTGCCCTTGCCGGAGAACAGCATGGATCGATCCCCTCACCGACGCCTGCGAGGTGAGCTGTCGGGTTCGGGCCGGTTGAGTTGCCCGGCCGCACACCCGTGTGTCGGTGCGCGGCTTCACCCCGAGCCGGATCGGCAGCCTCGACTACCGGTCCCGGCACTTACCTTGGGTCCCCCGCTCCTGCCTACGGCGCTTGACGCGACGACTGTTCCCGGACGGCCGCTGGCAGGACTCGGCGTTGCGACAGCCGGGGCTCGTGGTGACGAGCGGTCTTGACCGTAAACAGGGCATCCGGCGAATTTCAAAGATGATCAGGGCTTCTGAGACTCATCCCACACTTTCACCAAACCGGACATTAACCACGAAGCGGGGCGTCAACTCCCGCTACTTTTCGTCCGATTCGCTGCCGAGTTTCAGGGTCTGACCGGGGGCGATGGCGTTCGGGTCGGTACCGATGTCGGCCTTGTTCGCGGCGTAGAGCGCGCGCCACCCGCCGTCGAGGTCAAGGGAGTCGGCGATGGAGGCGAGGGTGTCGCCCTCGCGGACGGTGTAGGTACCACTGTCGCGGGAGGCGTGACGACCGGCGGAGGTGGCGCTCTGACCATTTGTCACGTTTTCGTCCGCCGAGCCGCCGCGGTGCTTGCCGCCACTACTGACGGCTCCCGTGTCGACCAGACTCCAAGAGCCTCCGGTCTGCCACGAATTGTCCGAGTCATCGGCCTCGGGAGTGACGGGATTCCCGCTCGCCTTCGAGGTGCCGGATCCGGAGTCGGAGTCGGAGGATTCCGACTTGTCCGTCTTGGTGGATTTGCTGGGAGTGCCCGCCTTGGAGTCCCCGCCCGCGCTCACACTCGGAGAAGGAGTGGCGGATTGACTCCCCGAGTCCGCGGCGCCCGAGGAGGAGCCGGAACCTGAACCGGACGACGAGGAGGACGAGGAGGACGAATCCGACAGCCCGGAGGACGAGTCCGACGAGCCGGAGGAACCGGACGAACCATCCGACCCGCCGAGTCCCGTGTCGACGTTCACCGAGGCGTCGGCGGAGGAGAGCCCGGCGAGCAGGGCGCAGGTCCGCCAGGGCTTGGTGCCCTGGTCGGCGAGTATCTTCTCGGCGACCGCGATCTGCTGCGAACGGCTCGCCTGGTCCGGCGTCGCGGCGTAGTCCGTGCCCCCGTACTTCGCCCAGTCGTCCAGGGACATCTGGAGGCCGCCGTAGTAGCCGTTGCCGCTGTCGGCGCTCCAGGAGCCGCCGCTCTCGCACTCGGCCACCTGGTCCCAGGTGGAGCCGTCGGCCGCGTGGGCGCTCACCGCGCCGAGGAGCGGGATGGCGATGGCGGAGCCGGTCACCCCGGCCGCGACGAGGAGGGCCGGAGCCTGACGGGGGCGACGGTGACGACCGTTCCCGGAGAGCATGCGGAAACCTTTCGAGCGACAGTGGTGACCGGCGCGGCGGGTCCCGCAGGGCGCCGCGCTGATGCGGTGAACGTATCGGCAGACGATCACTCGTCACAAGTTAATGCCGCGCAGATCACGTGAAGATCACAGAGTTGAGCGCTAATCAACTTTTGCCTGCGCGGGCCGGTACGGGCTCCGGCACCGCTCAGCGGTCGACGGGTGTGAACTCCACGGGGAGCGTGCGCAGTCCGCGCATGATGAGGCCGCCGCGCCACCGCAACTCGCTCTCGTCCACCGCGAGTCGCAGATCGGGAAGGCGGGTGAGCAGGCCGGCGAGCGCGGTCTGCCCCTCCAGGCGGGCGAGCGGGGCGCCGAGGCAGTAGTGGATGCCGTGTCCGTATCCGAGGTGCTGGTTGTCGCGCCGTGCGAGGTCGAGGGTGTCCGGCTCGGCGAACCGCTGCGGGTCCCGGTCCGCCGCGGCCAGGACGACCAGGACCGGATCGCCGGGCGCGATGTGCTGCCCGCCGATGGTGACCGGCTCGGTGGCGAACCGCCAGGTGGCCACCTCCACCGGCCCGTCGTAGCGCAGCAGTTCCTCGACACCGGTCTCCAGCAGCCCGCGCTCGCCGGCGGCGAGGGAGTCCCGCAGCCGGACGCGCTGCTCGGGGTGGGTGAGCAGGGCGTACGTCCCGTTCCCGATCAGGTTGACGGTCGTCTCGAACCCGGCGAACAACAGGATGAACGCCATGGCCGCGGCCTCGTTCTCGGTGAGGTGCTCACCGTGGTCCGAGGCCCGGATGAGGCCGGAGATGAGGTCCTCGCCGGGACCGGCCTCCGCGGGCAGCGCCTCCCGCTTCCGGTGGATCAGCTCGGCCAGATACCCGCGCATCTTCTTCACGGACCGCGCGACCCCGCCCCGCGGCCCTCCCCCCTGCCCTGCCTTCGTATGCCGCAGCATCATTCCCGCCCAGTCCCGGAAGTCGTCCTGGTCCTCGGGCGGGACGCCGAGCAGGTCGCAGATGGCGTAGATGGGGAGCGGAAAGGCGAACTCGTGGATGAGGTCGGCCTCGCCGCGCTCCGCGAACCCGTCGATGAGCCGGTCGGTCAGCTCCCGCACCCGCGGCGCGAACTCGGCCACCCGGCGCGGTGTGAACGCCTTGCTCACCAGCCGCCGCAGCCGGGTGTGGTCCGGCGGATCGATGTTCAGCAGGTGCGTCATCAACTCCGCCTTGCGCTCCCCGGGGATGCCGGTCTTCCCCTTGGCGTGCGCGGGCTCGTCGTGATGCGCCGGGTTCTTGGAGAGCCTCGGGTCGGCGAGCGCCTGCTTGGCGTCGGTGTAACGGGTGACCAGCCAGGCTTCCACCCCGCTGGGGAGAGTGGCCCGGTGGACGGGGGCGTTGTCACGGAGCCAGGCGTAGGCGGGATAGGGGTCCGTCGCGAACTCCCAGGTGAAGAGTTCGGGCGCGGCGGAGGTCACTTCTCCACCCCCTCCGTCGCCCGCACCGCGTCACGGTAGGACCGGGCCGCCGCGCGCAGTGCCGCCTCGGGGTCGACGCCCTCCGCCTCCGCGTGGACCGCCAGCGCGAGCAGTTCGTAGCCGATGCCCTGCGCCTGCGGCAGCGGCACGTCCAGCCCCGCCGTGCGCACCCGTGAGGCCAGCTTCGCCGCCAGGGCGAGACCCGGCTGCGCGAGGGGCACCCCGTCCGTCACCGACTCGCGCTGCTTCTCTATCGCCTTGGTCCGCAGCCAGTGTTCCTTGACCTCCTCCGGGGTCGAGGCGGTCTCGTCGCCGAAGACGTGCGGGTGGCGGTGGACGAGCTTCGCGACGATGCCTCCCGCCACGTCGTCGATCGAGAAGGGGGCGTCCGGGTCCTCCTCCGCGATCCGGGCGTGGAAGACGACCTGGAGGAGCACGTCGCCCAGTTCCTCGCGCAGTTCGTCGCGGTCGCCGGCCTCGATCGCCTCGACGAGTTCGTACGCCTCCTCGATGGCGTACTTGGCCAGGCCCTCGTGGGTCTTCAGGGAGGACCAGGGGCACTCGGCGCGGATCCGGTCCATGACCTGGACGAGGTCGAGGAGGCGGGCGCCGGGCAGGTCGTAGGAGGCGGGGAGCAGCTCCAGCTCGGGCATCCGCACGCGGCCGGAGCCGGCGAGGCGGGCCAGGCCGTCCGTGAGGGCGGGCTCACCCTCGCCCGTCGCCACGACCACCACCGTCCGGCCGCCGGCGCAGGCGTCGACCAGCTCCTCCGCGGTGGGGGCCGCCTCGTCCACGGCCGTCCCGGCCTCCCGCAGATACGGCAGCTGCGGATGCGCGCCGTCCGCGCACAGCACGCGGTCCGCCGCGCGCAGCGCCTGCCAGGCGGGCCAGGACAGCAGGCCGGGAGCGACCCGGTGGCTGGTGGTGAGCAGGACGATCCGGCCGGCGTCGGACCGGTCGGGCTGGTCGGGCTGGTCGGACCGGGAGGCCGGAGCGGGTTCCGGGGTGGCGGGTTCGGGCCTGGTGGTGTTCACGCTCCGAACGTAACGCACCGCCGCTGCCGACCTCGCGGTTTGTCCACAGGGCGGGGGCGATCACGTGATCGTATGACCACCGCGGAGGTGACTCGCCCCGGCGGCCCACCCCAGCGGCCCACCCCGCGCGGCCCGTCCTACGCCGACACCTGCGTCCCGCCCGAGGTGACCTCCCGTACCCACGGCGTCTTGGCGTCCACCCGGCTGCTCTTCTGGACGTCCCAGGCGCCGTAGCGCGGGTTGAGGTCGACGTGGAGTTCGTTGGAGGCGGTGGCCAGGGCCTTCCAGAAGGCCGGCTGCGAGGTGTCGGTGCCGAGCGCCTGGGCGAGCTTCTTGGCCTCCACCTGGAAGCGGAGGTTGTCGTCCAGGCGCTCGGGGGCGATGCCGTACTTCTGTAGCCAGGCGGTCTGTAGCGCCGCGGAGCCGCCGGCCTGCTGTTCGAGGCCGGAGCGCATCTCCTCGACCTCCTTGCGGGTGACGCCGACGCCCGCGTCCTGGGCGGCCCGGTGCAGCACCCGGTCGAGGACCATGTTGTACAGGGTGTCCCGGGTGAGGCTGCTGGTGGAGGCGAGGACCTGCTGGTACTGCGTCTCGTCCGGCACCGCGGCGCGCTGGGCCCGGCGCACCTCGTTCACGCGGTTCTCCAGCTGCGAGACGGTGATCCGCTGGCCGCCCACGACGGCCGCCGCGCCCGGGTGCGCGTCGCTTCCGCAGGCGGTCAGGAAGGGAGCCGCGGCGGCGATCGCGGCGGAGAGGACGAGCGCGGTGCGACGGCGGCGGTGCAAGGATGCCTCCCGAGGAGATTGTGCGACGGTGCACAAAGTCTTGCGGTGATCGATGGTAGGCAGTGGGCAAGCTCTGGCCAACCCATTCGACCAACGATTCACACGCGTATCCGGCACCGCCGCACCACCCTCCGGAAGGGTTTGCGGCACGGATCGCGCTCAGCCCGTGATCGCCACCGGGGCGTCCCAGGCGTCGCGGTCCACGGTGATCGTGTAACCGCCGCGCGTCTCCTTGCTGTTCACCAGGTACTGGTGGGCCCGGCTGTGCCCGGTGAACTGGGTCGAGCCGAACGGCCAGTCCGCGGTCGTGGTGTTCTGCTTGTCCCACAGCGCGTACCAGAGGTTGCCCGGCAGGTCCGTCTTGTCCGTGGCGTTCGCGATCGCCTTGGCGCTGGAACTGGTGAAGCCGTAGAGGCCCGCGCGGTACGTCTTCGCGCGCAGTTCCTTGTCGAAGGCGCGGACATACGTCAGCACGGCGTTGTTGCACGACGTGTTCGTCGTGTCGTACGCCTCCATGTCGAGGTAGATCGGGCTGCCGGCCTTCATCCCGAGCGCGGCGGCCTTGGACACGGCGTCGTCCGCCTCGGTCTTGCCCACGGAGGCGGCGGTGGCGGCGCTGATCTTCACGGAGCCGCCGGATCCACAGGGCGGCTGGGAGCCGACGTACAGCGGGACGAGCTTCCAGCCCACCGCTGAGACCGACTTGACCCAGGAGGCGGTGAGGTTGGGCTGGGCGCAGCCGCGGTTCCTGCCGCCGATGTAGACGGCGGCGGCGCCGTAGAAGCCGGTGTTCCAGGCCTTCATCGCGGCGAGGGAGGGCGCGGCGCAGGTGTCGAAGGCGCGGCCGGTGAACGTCTTCTGGGCGGGCCAGGCGGTGGCCGCCATGGAGGTCTGCGCGGCGATCCCGGCCCCGGCGACCACGGCGGCGCCCGCGACGCCCCAGGTGACGTATCTGCGCTTCTTCGACTGCCGATGGCTGGACATCCCCGAACCCCACCCCTGTGTCATTGCTGTGCGGCAACTTGTACGAAAAGTAGGTGCAGTATGCACGGCGCGGGAACTAGCCGCGCATCTGCCCCAGCCACTGCAACGTGCGCCGGACCTCGGCGGCCATCGGGTGCCCGGGCCCGTGCAGCCGCTCCACGTCCATCAGCAGCCGTGCCAGCGTGTCGTGCGCGGCGGGCCGGTCGCCGAGGGCGAGCAGCAGATGTCCGATCCGGCGGCGCACGTCGTGCGCGAGCTGCGGATCGCCGGCCACGTACTGGTTCTCGTAGTACGGCAGCAGCGCACGGTACTCCGCGAGCGCTGCCGCCGGTTCGCCGAGCTGTTCCAGGCACTGGGCGGTCTCATAACGGAAGCGCAGCGCCTGGGGGTCGGCCTGGCCCGCCTCGGCGGCGCGTTCGTCGGCGAGCCGGCGCAGTTCGGGCAGCGCGCGGCGGTACTGCCCGTCGTCCATCAGCGTGGCCGCGTACTGCTTGCGCAGGGTCCGTACGACCGTGGAACGCTCGCCGTGCCGGTCGGCGGCGACGGGCAGGATCGCGCCCAGGATGTCGACGGCCTGGGTGATGCGGCCCTCCCCGAGCAGCCGCTTGACCTCGTCGACGGCCGCGGCGACATCTGGTTTGTCGGGTACCGCGGCCACGGGGGCGGCCGGCTGGGGCGCGGGGGTCCGCGCCCGGTCCGGCCAGGGGGCGTGCGGGCGCAGGAAGGGGCGGGTGGGGTCCAGGGGCGCCCCGGAGGGCGTCCCGCGCGCGGGCAGAAGCGACGACAGGTTCTCGTAGACCTCCTGCGCGGACGCCGGGCGGTGCTGCGGGTCCTTGGCGAGCAGGCGCAGCACGAGGCTCTCCAGCGGCTCCGGGACCTCGGGGCGGATCCGGCGCACGGGCAGCGGCGGCTCGTACAGGTGCCGGTGCAGCACGCCCAGCGCAGTGGAGCCCGCGAACGGGACCTCCCCGCTGAGCAGTTCGTGCAGCAGTACGCCGAGCGCGTACAGGTCGGTGTACGGGCCGACCGCGCCGCCCATCGCCTGCTCGGGCGCCATGTAGGCGGGCGAGCCGATCGGGGAGCCGGTGTGGGTGAGGCGGGTGGTGTCCGTGTCCATGACGGAGGCCACGCCCAGGTCGAGGACGGTGACCGTGCCGTCCTGCTTCACCATCACGTTGCGCGGCTTGAGGTCGCGGTGGACGATCGGCACGGCGTGCACGGCGCTCAGCACGGCGCACAGCTGCGCGGCCACCGCCACCGCCCACTGCCACGGGTACGGGTCGTGCTCCGCCAGGTGGTCGGAGAGGTCGGCACCGTCCACGTACTGCATGACGAGGAAGAGCTCCTCGCCCTCGCTGCCCGCGTCGTGCACGGTGACCAGCCCGGGGTGGTCGACCTGCGCGGTCACCCGGCACTCCCGCAGGAACCGCCTGCGCAGTTCCTCCGCCTCCGCGCCCGCCACCTTGTCGGGGCGCAGCAGCTTGACCGCCACGCGCCGGTCGAGCCGCTGGTCGTACGCCGTCCACACCTGGCCCATGCCGCCCTGCCCGATGAGCGTGGACAGCTCGTAGCGGCCGGCGACGACACGCCCTGTCGCCACGGTCACCTTCCGCCCTCGTAGTCGCCCTCGTAGTCGCCCTCGCGGTGCCCGTCGTGCTTGCGCAGATAGTCACTGAGCTCGTCGAGTTCGGCGCGCACCTGCTCGATCCGGGCGGGCGCCGGGCGCTGCGGCGGCGCGGGTATCGGAGCCTGCGAGAGCGGCGGCCCGGGCATCGGGGGAACGGTGTGCGGGGGCGGGGTGTGCGGGGGCTGCGCGCCCAGGGGAGTCGTCCCCGTGATGTACGGCGCGGCGGGGGGCGGGTAGCCGTACGTCTGCGCCGCGTACGCCTCGCGCTGCCGCTGGAAGTGGCGTACGTCGGCCACGAGGTAGTAGATGACGGTGGCCAGGAGCGTGCCGAACAGCAGGGTGATGCCCAGGTAGCCGCCGGCGGTGTGCACGTCGTCGCCGGGTTCGCTGCCCAGCAGCACGATGCTGAGGACGTCGGACGCCGCCACCGCCACCAGCAGGCCCCAGTCCACCGACCTGCGGGTCACGGCGGCCAGCCGCAGCATCATCACCCACGTCAGGAAGCCGGCGCTGAACACGCCTGTCGCCACGAACACCACGCGCAACAAGACCAGTACGGCGGAGTGCGGCGGCCGCCGCACCGGCTGCGCATGGCCCTGGCCTTGCATGATCGCTCCTATGTGCCTGGAAAGGGCGTACCCGAAACGGACGTACGTGCCCGGCGCGGTCCGCCCGCGGACGGCACCGGTCGTGCGATGGTCGGTTCGAGCATATGGCCCGGCACGGACAACCGGTTCGGGTTGTACCGAACCGTTGTCGGACCGACTGCCGGCACACACCGGTCAGGGATCGACCGGTCAGGGATCGGCCGGTCAGGGATCGGCCGGTCAGGGATCGGCCGGTCAGGGATCAGCCGGTCAGGGATCAGTCGGGCGCGACGGTCCCGTCGGTGAGGCCGTCGTACATCCCGCGCACGAGGTGCTCCCCGAGCCGGCTCGCGTGGCGCAGCGCCCGCTCGAACTCGTCGAGCGCGTGGAAGCGCGCGCCGTAGCGCCGTTGTTCCTCCAGCGGCAGCCGGGGCAGCTGAAGCCGACGCACGTCCAGCCGGGTCGCCGTGGAGGCATAGCTGCTGGCCTGCCGGTTGTTGGCGGTACCGCGCAGGAAGCCGGCGAGGAACCACGGGTCGAGGGCCGTGCGATCGGGGCGCAGCAGCACGAGGTTGCGCCCCAGGGCGGCGCCCGCCGTCGCGGCGTCGATCACCCGCGCCACCGAGCCCCCGCCGAGGACCGGTACGACGACATCGCCCGGCTCGGTCAGCACGGCCTCCTCCTCACTCTCCGGAAGAGAGCCCGAGGGCGGCGCCGCGGCGAGGACGTCGTGGTCGGTGAGCACGGGCACGCGCGCGTGGCCGCCGTTCCCTCCGGTGCGCAGCATCAGCGCGCCCCCGCGCGCGAGTTCACCGACGGTGGTGAGCGGCCAGCGCACGGGCGGCGCCTGGTCGGCCGGCGGCGGAGTGAGGTCGACGGTCAGGCGCAGGGTCTCGCCGAGCCGTTCACGGACCGCCGTGAGCTGTTCCGCGCCGTCGGCCGCGGCGGCCGGGGGCAGATGGCGGGCGGGGGCGAGGTCCACGTCGTCGTCGAGGAGTTCGATGACCGGCACCGATCGGGCCAGCCCCGGCCGTTCCACCGGCCCCTCCTCGCGCTCTGCGGCCCGCCAGGCGTCCAGGACGGCGTCCCGTACCGCCGTCCAGTCCGGACCGCCCCGCCCTTCCCCGGCGAACCTCCCGGTGTCCACCAGGAGCACCTCGGGCGTGGCCGGCGTCCGGTCGGGCCGGCGCAGCACCCACAGGTGCAGCGGGACGCTGTGCGGCGGCGCCGCCCCGGCCGGCAGCGCGACGAGTGCCCTGAGCGCGCCCCGGCGCAGCAGGTCGGCCCGGATCCGGCGCCCGGAACGGCGGGACGCGACGGCCGGCGGCATCAGCAGGACCGCGGTACCGCCGTCGGCGAGCCGGGCCAGGGCGTGCTGCACCCAGGCCAGTTCCGACTCGGTGCGCGCGGGAAAGCCGTACTCCCAGCGTGCGTCGTACGCCAGCTCGTCGTGACCCCAGTTGCGCTCGTTGAACGGCGGGTGGCACAGCACCGCGTCGGCGCGCAGCTCCGGGTAGGCGTCGGCGCGCAGGGTGTCGCCGGCGGCGCCGTGCACCCGGGCCCGGGAGTGCAGCGCGAGCCGCAGTGCGGTGAGCGCGGCGAGATCGGGGGCGCTGTCCTGGGCGTAGAGCTCCTGGCCGGGGCGGACGTCGACGGCCCGCAGCAGGGCGCCGGTTCCGCAGGCCGGGTCCAGCACGGTGCGGGCGGGGCCTGCCAGGTCGGCCATGAGACCGGCGAGTTCGGACGGGGTGAGCGTGTACTGGCGGGGGTTGGCGTCCAGGTGCCTGCCCAGCAGGAACTCGAAGGCCTGCCGGGCCCCGGCCTCGGCGGCCAGTTCGGCGACGCCGCGCAGGAGCGGGACGGAGGGGAGGAGCTGGGGGCCGGTGGGGGTGTTCACAGCCTCCGCGCCGGTGGGAGTGTTCACACCCTCCGCGCCGCCAGACCTGTTCACAGCCTCGGCGGCGGTCGCGGGGCGGCCGTTGTGAACTGCGCGCTCCGCCGCCCCGCCGAGGCGCGCGGTCAGCACCTCTTCCAGCGCGCCGGGCAGCATCGCGGCCAGGCGCTCGTCCGAGCCGGCGCTCACGTGGAGCCAGTCAGTGGGGCGCTCGTGGATCAGCAGGAGCGCGCAGCCGGCGTGTACCAGGGCTGTCAGCGCGCCGTCGGGGTGCCCGGCGAGGTGCTGCCAGACCCGCTCGCGCAGCGGGACCTCGGCGAGTTTGCCCTGCTTGCGCAGCCAGGACTCGACCTCGGCGAGCGCGAACGACGGACTGGTCTCGGTACCGCCGACCGGCTTGGGGAAGTCGGCGTGCCGACGGCGCCAGTTGCTGACGGCGGCACGGCCCACCCCGGCCAGCCGGGCGATGCCGGCCGCGGTCACCTCTGTGGCGTTGTCCTGCACGCGGCCTCGCTCCCGTCGTCCCATGTGTGCACCGAGGATACCGGTGTACACAAGATCTGTCGCTTCACGGACGTGTATGCCAGACCCTACGCTACTCGTGTTGACTCGGTTCACAGCCTCTGGTCTTATTGACTCATCGCTTCGCCCACCACCGAAGGACCCCTGATGCGTCTCCCGTCCCGTGCCGTGATGCTGATAGCCGTCGCCGCCCTCCCGCTGGCCCTGACCGCCTGCTCCACCGGATCCACCGGATCCACCACTGACTCCGGTACCGGCGCGAGCGCCAAACCGGCCAAGACGAAGGACCCCGACTCCGGCCTGCTCACGGGCACCCAGTTGAAGAAGGCGCTGGCGCCCGCCTCGGCCTTCCCGGCCGGGCTCACCCTTGAGTCGGACGGTGCCGCGGACAGCGGCGGCCAGTTCCTCTCACCGACCGGCAGGAAGACGGGGAAGCCGGACTGCACCCGGCTGGAGACCACGTCCTGGATCCAGGTGTCCGGCTACAAGGGCGGGGTGTCGTTCGCACAGAACGGCTACGCGAACAAGACCGAGGAAGTGGACCAGGAGATAGACGCCTTCCAGGGCACCACGGCGGCCGCCGTGATGAAGGCGCTGCGCGACGTGGCCGCCGAGTGCGCCACGTACACGGACACCGACGCCCACGCCAAGGTGAAGCTCACCGGAACAGCCACGGCCGGGCTCGGCGACGAGGCCTACACGATGACGCTGACAAGCGGCTACTGGGAGAACGGCACCACGCTGATCGCGGCGCGTTCCGGCAGCTCCGTGGTCACCGTGCTGTCCACGGCGGGCAGCGACAACGGCGCCGCGTCCGCGAAGAAGGTGACGGCGACGGTCCTGTCGGCGCTGAAGAAGTAGCTGCGGAAGCCCCCCACCACCGTTCCGTCCCGTTCCCCTGAAGGATGCCGATGCGCCTGACGTCCCGCGCCGCCGACCGGACGGCCGCCGGGGAAACCGCCGTACGAGAGCGGGGCGTACGAGAACGGGGCGTACGAGAGCGGGGCGTGCCCGGAGCGCCGCTGCGTGCCGCGCTCGTTCTCGGCCTGCTCCTCGGGTTCTACGTGCTGGCCCTGCTCGTCCTCGTCGCGCTCGCGGTCCTGGACGTCTTCCTGGCCCGGGGCCCGGGCTTCACGGTCATGGCCGTCGAGGGCTACCTCGGCTCGCTGGCGATCGCCTGGTGCGTGGTGCGGGTCGTCCTGCTCACCCGCGGCACCGGGGGCGGGCAGGACGAGGTGCCCGGCGTGTCACTGACGCCGCGTGAGCAGCCGGAGCTGTGGCGGTGCGTGCGGGTCCTCGCCGAGCGGGTGGGCACTCGGCCGCCCACGGAGATCCGGGTGATCCCGGGGGCCAACGCCATGGTGCGGGAGGACGCCCGGTGGCTCGGGCTGATCGCGGGCGAGCGGCGGCTCCACCTCGGCGCGGCGCTGCTGATCGGCCTGCCGGAGGACGAACTGCACGCCGTGCTCGGGCACGAACTGGGCCACTACGCGCACGACGACACCCGGCTGGGCGGCCTGCTCTGGGCGCTGCACGGCAGGCTGCTGCACACCGCGCACACCCTGCGGCAGCGGGCCGCGCGTGAGGAGGCCGAGGAGAAGGCGCGGGCCGCCGCGCGGGCCGCACGGCGCCGCGCGGCCGGCAAGCCGCCACCGCTGAAGCGGGAGCCGACGCGGGGCCCGGACCACTACCTGGCCCTCGTCTTCTCGGCGTACGCACGGCTGTGTCTGCGCCTGACCGAGGCCGTCAGCCGCCGGCAGGAGTACGCGGCCGACCTGGTGGCCGCCAGGGTCGCCGGACGGGACACCACGGTCGCCGCGCTGCGCCGCATCCCCGCGCTCGAAGCCGCCGACGACTTCTATCTGCGCGAGTACGCCCTGCTGGGCCGCGAGGCCGGCCTGCTGCCCCCGGAAGGGCAGTTCCACGGCGGGCTCGCCCACCTGCTCGCGGACCCCGCACGCCGCGCCGAACTGGAGGCGTGGGCCCGCGAACCGCTCCCCGAGGCGATCCCCGAGGAGAGCTCTCCGTACGACAGCCACCCACCCACGGCCGACCGCGTCGCGGCCCTGGAGGCGCTCCCCGAGCTCCCCGGACTCAACGAACTTCCCGGACTTCCCGGACTTCCCGGGCTCCCCGGCGACGGACGCACCCCCACGCGCCCCCGGCGCCCCGCCCTCGCGCTGCTCAGGGAGCCGGACCGCCTCCTCGCCGGACTGGAACGAGCCGTACTGGCCCCGGAGACGCTGTCCTGGCGGCGGGTGCCCTGGGCCGAACTGCCCGCGCGGGCCCGGCGCGAGAGCTGGGCGCGGGAAGTGGAGCCGCTGCTGGAGGCCATGACCCAGGTGGCCGGCGCGCGAGGCGTCACCCTGTACGAAGTGACATACCTCGGCCGCCTCCTGGAACTGGTCGACCACGGCCTGCTGTACGACATCGCGGACCGGCTGCCCAGGTCGGAGCAGGCCGGCCAGAGAAGCGGGCGCGCGGCACGCGAGTTCGCCAGGACGGCCTTCCGTTCGGCCCTGCGCCCGCTCGCCCTGCTCACCGCGCTGGACACCGGGCTGTGCCGGTGGGAGCTGTGCTGGTCCGGGCCCGCGGTGCGGGTGGTGGCACCCGAGCGGTTCGCCGAGGCGCTGGAGCGGGCCCTGGACCACGCGGTCGCCGAGCCGCCCGGTACGGCCCCTCTGCGGGCACTGCTGTCCGGCGGCGGCCCCGCGCCGACAGCCCCTCCGACAGTCCGTCCGACAGTCCGTCCGACGACCCCTTCGGCAACCTTTTCACCCGAATCGTCAGCCGCCTCGTCAGCCGTCTCCTCCGACGGCCTCTACCCGAAAGACCAGGTATGAACGTCCTGATCGACATAGCCGGTGCCGGCGCCCTCGCCTACGCGGCCGTCACCGTCCCGCGCAACGCCCGCAAGGCGCGTGCGCTCAGGGCGGAGGCGAAGGCCAAGGCGCCGGTCAACATCGACCCCGCCCAGTACGGGCTGGTGCCCGCCGCTCAGCTCGACAAGCGTTTCGCGGGCCCCGATCCCGAGGCGGACGCGGTCGCGGCGGCCGCCCTCGCCGGTGACTGGCGGCGGGCCGCCGCCTACCTGGCCGGGGCGGGCCGGGACTGGGACCTGCGGTGGTACCGGCTCGGCATCCTCACCCACGCGGCCGCCGAGGACGACGCCTGGCTCAAGGCGTGGCGGACCGAGTACCCCGGCGACCCGGCCGCCGCCCTGGTGCACGCCGACGCGCTGGTCGTGCTCGCGCACAACGTGCGCGGCGCGAAGCAGGCGAAGCACACCACGGCGGAGCAGTTCGAGGGGTTCCACCGGCTGCTGGCCGAGTCGCTGCCCGCCTGCCAGGAGGCCGCCTGGATGGCGCCCGAGGACCCCTGTCCGTGGATCGCGCAGATCTCCATCGCGCTGGGACTCGGCTGGTCGCACGACGACTTCCGGGCCCTGTGGGCCGAGATCACCGCACGCGACCCGCACCACTTCGGAGCGCACATGAGTGCCCTGCAGTACTGGTGCGCCAAGTGGCGGGGTTCGCACGACCTGATGTACGCGTTCGCCGAGCAGGCCGCGGTCTCGGCGCCACAGGGCAGCCTGCTGCCCGTACTGCGCCTGGAAGCACTGATGGAGCACGCGTTCAGGGAGCCGAAGGCGCCCGTGTACAACCAGCCGTTCGTGCAGGCGGCCGTGGACGCCACCCTGGACGCGGTGGACCGGGTGCCGGCCGGGCACCACCGGCTGCCGACGGTGCGGCACCTGCTGGCGGACACCCTGTTCCAGACCAAGCGGTACGCGGAGGCCGTCGAGCAGTTCCGGGCGGTCGGCGGGTACATCGGCAGCGCGCCGTGGACGTACTCCGCCAACCCGGTCAAGGCGTTCGTCTTCGCCCGCACCAACACCTTCGTGGCCTGGGAGAAGGCGGGCTGCCCGGCGCCTCCACCGCGTGGCCACGCCATGGGGCGGTGACGCACGCGGCGCGGTCGGGCGGGTTCAGCGCGCCTTGAAGCGGGACGGCGCGTTGGTCGGGTTGCCGCCCGAGGGGAGTTTCTGCCCGGGACAGGTGGTGAGGACCTTCTTCATCACGGCCTTCTCGGCGGCGGTGACCCACAGGCCGTACTTCTTCTTCACGGCGACCTGCGCGGCGACGTAGGTGCAGCGGTAGGACTTGTCGGGCGGCAGCCAGGTGGCGGTGTCGCCGTCGCCCTTGCCGCGGTTGGCGCCGGCGTCGACGGCGAGGAGGTTGAGCGGGTCGTTGGCCAGGGCTATGCGCTTGCCGGCGTCCCAGTACTTGGCGCCCTTCTGCCAGGCGTCCGAGAGGGCGACGAGGTGGTCGATGTCGACCAGGCTGCGGCCGCGCCGGTAGGTGACCACCTTGCCGGAGTAGGGGTCCGGCTCCAGCACGCCGTAGGAGACCTTGCAGTCACCGTCGGTGTACCTCACGTCCTTCAGGTCACGCTTGAGTATATCGTCCCGGGTGTCGCAGGAGTTGGAGTCGGTGTCCGCCCACGCGGAGCCGAACTTGGCCCGGGAGTAACCGGTCTTCGGCGCCCGGCCCTTGACGGTGAGCGAGTCGGCGGCGGTCAGGGCCGCTCCCCCGCCACCCGTGCCCGGGGCTCCCGACGCCCCCTTGTCCTGAAGGTCCTTGCAGCCGGCCACGGCGAAGATCACGACGACAGCCATGACCGCCCCGCCCCTCAGACGCGCCACGTACGCCCCTCCTCCTTGCCCCGATCCGCCTCCGCGCAGGCGGATCTCCGCTGGTCTCACGGTAACTGCCGGACGTTCACGCCAGACGGCGCACAATGCGGGCACGACGCGCAACTCACCCTTGCCGCCGTCCGGTTGACGCCGGGCTGAAGCCCGATCGGCATGCCGCCGCGCCCGCTCACGCCTCACCGAGTCCGGATGCCCCGGACGACACGGTTCACGCCCTGCCCGCCGGCGAACGCCGTCCGGTCCCGTGGCCGGGCAGCGGCTGACGGCCGCTGTTCCCCGTCTCGGTCAGCGGCCGTCAGGGGCCGTCAGCAGCCTCAGGAGCCGAGCAGCCGTCAGGAGCCGTCAGGAGCCGTCAGCAGCAGAGGGGCGTCCGCCACGAGGCCGCGGGGGCCAGGGCGGGTACTTCACGACCCCAGGATCGAGGCGAGGAACTCCCCGACCCAGCCGAGCAGTTCCCGGCCGACCAGCGGCTTGCCGCCCACCTTGGCGGTTTTCGGGCGGGGTACCAGCAGCTGGTGGACGGCCGGCTTGATGACGGTTCCGGGGTACAGGCGCTTGACCCGCAGCTCCTGCGACTCGCGCAACTCCACCGGTGCGAAGCGGATGTTGGTGCCCTGGAGGACGATCTCGCCGACTCCGCAGGCGCGGGCGAGCATCCGCAGCCCGGCGACCAGCAGCAGGTTCTCCACCGGCTCGGGCAACTTGCCGTAGCGGTCGGTGAGTTCCTCGCGGACCGCCCTGATGTCGTCCTCCGAGTTGGCGGAGGCGATGGAACGGTACGCCTGCAGGCGCAGCCGCTCGCCGGGCGCGTAGTCGTGCGGGACGTGCGCGTCGACGGGCAGTTCGATCTTGACTTCGAGCGGCGGCTCCTCCCATCCCGCCGAGGGCTCCCCTGCCTCCAGCTGCCGCCGGTAGTCCGCCACGGCCTCGCCGACCATGCGGACGTACAGGTCGAAGCCGACGCCCGCGATGTGCCCGGACTGCTCGCCGCCGAGCAGGTTGCCGGCGCCGCGGATCTCCAGGTCCTTCATCGCCACGTACATGCCGGCGCCCATCTCGGTGTGCTGGGCGATGGTCGCCAGTCGCTCGTGCGCGGTCTCGGTGAGCGGCTTCTCCGGCGGGTACAGGAAGTAGGCGTACCCGCGCTCGCGGCCGCGGCCGACCCGGCCGCGCAGCTGGTGCAGCTGGGACAGGCCGAAGGTGTCGCCGCGTTCCACGATCAGCGTGTTGGCGTTGGAGATGTCGATGCCGGACTCGACGATCGTGGTCGAGACGAGGACGTCGAACTTCTTCTCCCAGAAGTCGACGACGACCTGTTCGAGGGCCGACTCCGACATCTGGCCGTGGGCCGTCGCGATGCGTGCCTCGGGGACGATCTCACGGAGTCTGGCCGCCGCGCGGTCGATGGACTCCACCCGGTTGTGGATGTAGAAGACCTGGCCCTCGCGCAGCAGTTCGCGGCGGATGGCGGCGCCGATCTGCTTCTCCTCGTACGGCCCGACGAAGGTGAGCACCGGGTGCCGCTCCTCCGGCGGAGTGGTGATCGTGGACATCTCGCGGATGCCGGTGACCGCCATCTCCAGGGTGCGCGGGATCGGGGTGGCGGACATGGTCAGCACGTCGACGTTGGCGCGCAGCTTCTTCAGCTGCTCCTTGTGCTCGACGCCGAAGCGCTGCTCCTCGTCGACGATGACCAGGCCGAGGTCCTTGAACTTGGTTTCCGAGGAGAACAGCCGGTGGGTGCCGATGACGACGTCGACCGCGCCCTCCTTCAGGCCCTCCAGGGTCGCCTTCGCCTCGGTGTCGGTCTGGAACCGGGAGAGCGCCTTCACGCTCACCGGGAACTGCGAGTACCGCTCGGAGAACGTGCCGAAGTGCTGCTGCACCAGCAGGGTGGTGGGGACCAGGACGGCCACCTGCTTGCCGTCCTGGACCGCCTTGAAGGCCGCGCGGACGGCGATCTCCGTCTTGCCGTATCCGACGTCGCCGCAGATCAGGCGGTCCATGGGGACCGACTTCTCCATGTCGTCCTTGACCTCGGCGATGGTGGTCAGCTGGTCGGGGGTCTCCGCGTACGGGAACGCGTCCTCCAGCTCGCGCTGCCAGGGCGTGTCCGTGCCGAACGCGTGCCCGGGGGCGGCCATGCGCGCGCTGTAGAGCTTGATCAGGTCGGCCGCGATCTCCTTGACGGCCTTCTTGGCGCGTGCCTTGGTCTTCGTCCAGTCCGCGCCGCCGAGGCGGTGCAGGGTGGGGGCCTCGCCGCCGACGTACTTGGTGATCTGCTCCAGCTGGTCGGTCGGGATGTACAGCCGGTCGCCGGGCTGGCCGCGTTTGGCGGGGGCGTACTCCACGACCAGGTACTCGCGGGTGGCGCCCTGGACGGTGCGCTGCACCATCTCGATGTAGCGGCCGACGCCGTGCTGCTCGTGGACGATGTAGTCGCCCGACTCCAGGGTGAGCGGGTCGATGGTCTTGCGGCGGCGGGCCGGCATCCGGGCGCCGTCCTTGCCGGCCGCCTTCTGGCCGGACAGGTCGGTCTCGGTGAGGACGGCGAGCCTGAGCGCCGGGTCGACGAAGCCGTAGTCGATCGAGCCGCACGACACGTGCACGACCGAGGGGCTCAGCTCGCCCAGGTCGACGTCCAGGCGGGCGGCGATGCCCTCGCCGCCGAGCACCTCGGCCGTGCGGGAGGCCGGGCCGTGGCCCTCGGTGACGAACACGGTGCGCCAGCCCTCGGCCAGCCAGCCCTTGGTGTCGGCGAGTGCCTTCGCGGTGTCGCCGCGGTAGGTCTCCGTGGCGTGCATGCCCAGCTTGAGGGTGTCGGCCGCGAGTTCCTCGTCGGCGGTGAACGGCGACACCGACCACCACATCATGTCCAGCTCGCGCGCGCGGTCGCGGACGTCCGCGATCGACCACAGGGAGGCCGCGCCGACGTCGATGGGTGCCTCGCCGCCGCCCGCGGTGGCCGCCCAGGACGCCTGGAGGAACTCCTGCGAGGTCGCGACGAGATCGGCGGCACGCGTGCGTACCCGCTCCGGGTCGCACACGACGGCCATGGCGTCCTTGGGCAGCACGTCGAGCAGCAGCTCCATGTCGTCGACCAGGACCGGGGCGAGGGACTCCATGCCCTCGACCGCGATGCCCTCGGCGATCTTGTTCAGCAGCTCGCCGAGCTCCGGGTGCTCCTCGGCGAGGGCACGCGCGCGTGCGCGGACGTCGTCGGTCAGCAGCAGTTCGCGGCAGGGCGGCGCCCACAGGCCGTGCTCGGCGACCTCCAGGGAGCGCTGGTCGGCGACCTTGAAGTAGCGGATCTCCTCGACGTCGTCGCCCCAGAACTCGACGCGCAGCGGGTGTTCCTCGGTCGGCGGGAAGACGTCCAGGATGCCGCCGCGTACGGCGAACTCGCCGCGTTTCTCGACGAGCTCCACGCGCGCGTAGGCGGCCGCGGCGAGGGCCTCCACGACCTCGTTCAGGTCGGCGTTCTGCCCGGTGCGCAGCGCCACCGGCTCCAGGTCGCCGAGGCCCTTGACCTGCGGCTGGAGTACGGAGCGCACGGGTGCGACGACGACGGAGACCGGGCCGGTCTCGGGGTCGTCGGTGCTGGGGTGGGCGAGGCGGCGCAGGACCGCGAGGCGGCGGCCGACGGTGTCGCTGCGGGGGCTGAGGCGCTCGTGCGGGAGCGTCTCCCAGGAGGGGTATTCGGCGACGCCCTCGGAGGGCAGCAGGGTGCGCAGGGCCGAGGCGAGGTCCTCGGCCTCGCGGCCGGTCGCAGTGACGGCGAGGACGGGGCGGCCGGTCTCGCGGGCCAGCGCGGCGACCGCGAAGGGTCGGGCCGCCGGGGGGCCGACCAGGTCGACGTGCATGCGGTTGCCGTCCGCGGCCGCCTTGATCGCTTCCGCGAGGGCGGGGTCCTTGACGACGGCGTCTAGCAGACCGTGCAGGCTCATTCAGGGCGGCTTTCGTCCGGGGGTGGGCAACGCGAAGTGCCCGGCGCGGGCTGCGACCGGGGGGTCTCCAGCGTACGACTACGCGGGCGCGGGTGCCGGGGCTGTGGATAACCTCCGTCGCCCTGTGCGGCGCCGTGCGTCGCGGTGGCCGTACCAGGGGGCTCCGCCCCCTGGACCCCCGAAGCCTATGCCCACCCACCGCCCGACTCGGTCGCCCGAGAGGCCGAGCTCGAAGAACAGGCGAAGCCGCACCCACGACGCGCCCGGCGCCGGAGAGTCCCCCAGGACTCCCGGCGCCGGGCGTTCCCCCGCAACCCCCGTGTGCGGTGGTCTTCTCGGTCGGCTCTCGGTCGGCTCTCGGCTCAGTCCGTCGCGATCGCGTTCAGGACGTTCATGCGGCCGGCGCGGAACGCCGGGATCAGGGCGGCGATCAGGCCCACGAAGGCCGAGCCGATGAAGACCCCGATGATGGTCGGCCAGGGGATCTCCAGGACCTTCAGGCCCTGCAAGGCGAGCAGTTTCTGGGCCGTGGCGCCCCAGCCCATGCCCAGGCCGAGGCCGAGCAGGGCGCCGAAGAGGGCGATCACCACGGACTCCATGCGGATCATGCGGCGCAGCTGGCGGCGGGAGAGGCCGATGGCCCGCATGAGGCCGATCTCCCGGGTCCGCTCGACCACCGAGAGGGCGAGGGTGTTCACGACGCCGAGGACGGCGACGATGATCGCCAGGGCGAGCAGGCCGTAGATCAGGTTCAGCAGCTGGCCGATCTGGTCCTTGAGCGCCTTCTTGTAGTCGGTCTGGTCGCGCACCGTGTACTGCGGGTAGTCGTGCAGCGCGCTCTTGAGCGCCTGGTACGCGCTGTCCTGACGGCCGTCCTGGGCGGTGGCGAAGACCAGCTCGTCCAGCGGCATCTTGGCGGCCGGCACGTACGTGGCGAGCGTGGCGATGGACGTGTACTTGGCGCCGGCGTCGATGAGGCCGTCGCTGCTGGTGATCGCCCGGACGGTCAGGTGGGCCGTGCGGCCGTCCTTGAACCTGACGGCGATCTTCGAGCCGAGGTGGATGCCGTGCGCCTTGGCGAACTTGTCGTGCACGGACATCGAGTCGGGCAGGTAGGCGTCCTTGAGGTCGCCGGCGACGGTCTTGGTGCGCAGGTCGGTCGCGTACGTCGGGTCGGCGGCCGTGATGTCGGTGTCCTTGAGCGTCTTGCCGTCGGGCGTGGTGTAGTCGGCGGTGGTGGTGCGGTACTCGGTGACCCGGGCGAGCCCGGGCACCTCCTTGACGGCCCTGACCGCCTGCGGGGTGATCCGCTGGCCGCTGTCGGACTGGATGATGAAGTCCGTGCCGACGGTCTTGTCGAGCTGGTCGGAGGCGGAGGCGACCATGGAGGAGCCGACCACCGAGAGGCAGGCGACCAGCGCGAGCCCGATCATCAGGGCGGCGCCGGTGGCGCCGGTGCGGCGCGGATTGCGCAGCGCGTTGCGTTCGGCCATGCGCCCGACCGGGCCGAACATCCGCAGCAGGACGGCGCCCAGGACCCGTACGACACCGCCCGCGAGCAGCGGGCCGATGACGACGAACCCGATGAGGGAGAGGACGATGCCGAGGCCGAGCCAGGCCGAGCCCTGCGTGGCGTGCTCCGTGGCTGAGGCCAGGTAGAGGCCGTAGCCGCCCGCGCCGGTCAGCACGAGGCCGACCAGGGCGCGTATGCGGCCCGCCCGGGCGTCGGCGGGGGCGCCGGCGTCGCGCAGCGCGGCCATCGGGGAGACCTTGCCGGCGCGGCGGGCGGGCAGGTAGGCGGCGAGGACGGTGACGACGACGCCGAGGAGGAGACCGAGCACCGGGGTCGTCCAGGCGACCGTCAGATCGCTGGTCGACAGGTGCATGCCCATGGAGCCCATGAGCTTCATCAGGCCGACCGCGATGCCGACACCCGCGCCGACGCCCAGGACCGAGCCGACCACGCCGAGCAGCAGGGCCTCGACGAGCACGGACCGGTTGACCTGGCGGCGGCCGGCGCCGATGGCCCGCATCAGGCCGATCTCGCGGGTGCGCTGGGCGACCAGCATGGAGAAGGTGTTGATGATCAGGAAGATGCCGACCAGGAAGGCGATCCCGGCGAAGCCGAGCATCGCGTACTTCATGACGTCCAGGAAGCCCTCGACGCTCTTCTGGTTGGCGTCGGCGGTCTCCTTGGCGGTCTGCACCTTGTAGGCACTGCCGAGTTCACCGGCGATGTTCTTCTTCAGCCGCGCGTCCGTCACCCCCGGCGCCGCCGTCACGTTGATGTTCGTGAAGACGCCGGTCCGCCCGACGAGCGTCTGCTGGGCGGTCCGCGTGTCCAGGTAGAAGATCGCGGCGCCGGGGTTGGTGACGGTGAAGTCGGCGATGCCGGAGATCCTCGCGGTGTGCGTGCCGACCGCGCTGATGACGGCGAGTTCGTCGCCGAGCCTGAGGTGGTGCTTGTCGGCGGTGTCGGCGTCCACCATGATCTGGCCGGAGTTCGCCGGCGCCGCACCGGAGGTGATCTTCATGGTGCGGGCGTCGTTGGAGTTCCAGCTGCCGACGATGGTCGGCGCGCCGCTCGACGGCGACATGCTGTCCTTCTTGGCGTTCACCACGGTCACGGACGTCGAGAAGACCGTCCCCTCGGCCGCCTTGACGCCGTCCGCCGCACGGACCTCGGTGACCACCGAGGCCGGCATGACCGGCGGCCTGCCGTTGTCGGAGGTCGTCTCCCCGGTGCCCGAGGCGCCCTTGGCGCTGACCGTGACGTCGGACGAGGTCGCCGCGAACAGCTTGTCGAACGTCGTGTTCATGGTGTCGGTGAACACCAGCGTGCCGCACACGAACGCCACCGACAGCAGCACGGCGACCGCCGACAGGGCCATGCGCCCCTTGTGCGCGAAGAAGTTGCGCATCGAGGTCTTCAGGACGGTCATGACGTACGCCCCCGCGCGTCGAAGTCCTTCATGCGGTCCAGGACGGTGTCCGCGGTCGGCTTGAACATCTCGTCGACGATCCGGCCGTCGGCGAGGTAGAGCACGCGGTCCGCGTAGGAGGCGGCGACCGGGTCGTGCGTGACCATCACGATCGTCTGGCCGAGTTCGTCCACGGAACGGCGCAGGAAGCCGAGCACCTCCGCACCCGCGCGGGAGTCGAGGTTTCCGGTCGGCTCGTCACCGAAGATGATCTCGGGGCGGGCGGCGAGGGCGCGCGCCACGGCCACACGCTGCTGCTGACCGCCGGAGAGCTGGGTGGGGCGGTGCTTGAGCCGGTCCGCGAGCCCCACGGTGTCCACCACGCGCCCCAGCCACTCCTTGTCGGGCTTGCGCCCGGCGATGTCCATGGGAAGCGTGATGTTCTCCAGCGCGTTCAGCGTCGGCAGCAGGTTGAACGCCTGGAAGATGAACCCGATCCGGTCCCGGCGCAGCTTGGTGAGCTTCTTGTCCTTCAGGCCGGTGATCTCGGTCTCGTCCAGGTAGATCTGACCGCTCGTCACGGTGTCGAGCCCGGCGAGGCAGTGCATCAGGGTGGACTTCCCGGACCCCGAGGGGCCCATGATCGCGGTGAACTGCCCCCGCGCGATGTCCACGTCGACGTGGTCCAGGGCGACGACCCGGGTCTCTCCGGCCCCGTACGCCTTGACGACCTGCCGCGCCCGCGCGGCAACGGCCGTACGCCCTCCAGTACCCCCGTGCCTGGGAATGGTCACAGCCGATGTCACGGTATGTCTCCTAAGTCGGTCAGCGAGCGAGCAGCGTGGTGCTGCGGCTTGCCGTGCAGTGGTCGGTACGACGATGAGTCTCGCGGCCGGCAGGGGTGCTCCGCGCTGGTGCGAAGCCCCGTCTTGCCCGGGGGAAAACCCCACCCCCGCCGGTTCGGTCAGCCGCCCCCCGGCGGCATAAAGCCAGGTTAAGGACGAGCGGGGTGCCGTCTCGTCCTCCGCCGGTACGAACGCCCCCCGAGCCGTAGTACGGAGGACCCCCTAGGGGACGTCCACCGCCGGGTGGAGCCCGTCTCGGGGTCGGTCTCCACCCACCGGCCCAGGCAGCGTCCACCCTCTCGTCGCGTGAGGGTCAAGCGGCCGGGCGCCCCCACGCGTTCCCACGCGTTCCCACCAGGTGGACGCGCACTCCCGCCGCGCCGGGGCGAATGGGAAGCTGTTGTGCGCGACATAGATACATGGCGGGCGCACGGGGAGGGGATCCGGCGTGGAGAACACCAAACCCGCGACACGCGCGGCGGGGCGCGAGGCAGGGACGGGCCGGCGGGGGGCCGTGGTGGCCGCCCTGATGCTCGCCATGGCACTGCCGGCGCTCGACTCCACCGTCGTCTCCACAGCCGTACCCCAGATCGTCGGCGACCTCGGCGGCTTCTCGGTCTTCTCCTGGCTCTTCTCCGGCTATCTGCTGGCCGTCACCGTGACGCTGCCGGTGTACGGCAAGCTCTCCGACACCTTCGGCCGCAAACCGGTGCTGGTGGCGGGCGCCGCGGTGTTCCTGCTGGGGTCGCTGCTGTGCGCCCTCGCCTGGAACATGGGCGCGCTGATCGCGTTCCGGATCGTGCAGGGCCTCGGCGGCGGGGCGCTGCAGGGCACCGTGCAGACCCTCGCCGCCGACCTGTACCCGCTCAAGGAACGTCCGAAGATCCAGTCGAAGCTGTCCACGGTGTGGGCGGTGTCGGCGGTCGCCGGACCGGGGCTCGGCGGGGTGCTGGCCACCTATGCGGACTGGCGGTGGATCTTCCTCGTCAACCTGCCGATCGGCGCGGTCGCACTCTGGCTGATAGTGCGTCACCTCCACGAGCCGAAGCGCGCGCCGCGCACGCCCCCGCGAGTGGACTGGGCCGGTGCGCTGGCGGTCTTCGCCTGCGGAGGCGCGCTGCTGACGGCCCTCGTGCAGGGCGGAGTGGCGTGGGCGTGGTGGTCCGCCCCCTCCTGCGCGCTGTTCGCCACCGGGCTCGCACTGGTGGGGCTGGTGGTGTGGATCGAGCGCCGGGCGGCGGAGCCGATCATCCCGGGCTGGGTCTGGCGGCGCCGTACGATCGCCGCCGTCAACCTCGCCCTCGGCGCGCTCGGCCTGCTCATGGTGGCACCGGCGGTGTTCCTGCCCACGTACGCGCAGTCGGTCCTCGGGCTCGCGCCGGTGGCCGCCGGGTTCGTGCTGTCGGTGTGGACGCTGAGCTGGCCGATCTCGGCGGCCCTCAGCCAGCACGTGTACCGGCGGATCGGCTTCCGCGACACCGCCCTGCTCGGCATCGGCACGGCCGCGCTGATCCTGTTCGCCTTCCCCTTCCTGCCCTACCCCGGATCGGCCTGGCAGCCGACGCTGCTGATGCTCCTGCTGGGCGCCGCACTGGGCCTGTTCCAGTTGCCGCTGATCGTGGGCGTGCAGTCAACGGTCGGCTGGGAGGAGCGGGGCACGACGACCGCGTCGGTGCTGTTCTGCCGGCAGACCGGTCAGACGATCGGGGCGTCGGTGTTCGGCGCGGTCGCCAACGGGGTGCTGGCCGTACGGCTGGGCGGTGCGGGCGACCTCGACTCCGTGACGCGCGCACTCGACGACGGAACGGCCCCCGAGTCCACCCGCCACGCCATCGCGGACGCGGTCCACGCGGTGTACTTCGGGGCGGCGTGCGCGGCGGCACTGGCGTTCCTGATGCTGCTGCTCGTGGCACCACGCCGCTTCCCGGTCCTCAAGGACTGACTCCGGCATACCGGCCGTCCAGTTGCCGGAAAAGACCGCGCGCCCGTTCGCCGTTCACCACCCGGCCGGGTGAACCGGTCGCAGCATGAAGCAGGTATGAAGCAGGTATGAAGCGGCATGAAGCAGAGGGGAACTCGGCGGTCAGGACGCCGACGCTATTCCGTCGCCGCACGCCCCGTCAGGGTCATGAGGCTGTCCCGCATGTGATCCATGTGCGCCTGGACGTCGTCCCAGGTCTCCCCGTGCTCGCGCAGCACGCGCTCGGTCTCCCGGGCGATGCGGTCCTCGTGGACCCGGGCCTCCGCGAGGACCTCGGCGGCACGCGTGTGTGCCTCCTCCTCGGAGCGGCGCGCCGACTCCCCGGCCTCCTCCAGGGCCCGCTCCGCCTCCGCCAGGGCGGCCTCGGCACGGGCGATGCGTTCGGCGTTGTGCGCGTCGACCGCGGCGGCCCGCGCGGCCTCCTCACGCTCCTCCTCGGCCCAGCGTTCGGCGTGCTCCTTGGCCTGTTCGGCGAGCATCGCGATGGTGCGCTGCCGCACCTCGCGCAACGCCGCAAGGGCCTCACCCCGCCGCTCCTTGACCTCCAGGCGCGCGCCGACACGGATGTCGTCCGCCTCGGCGCGCGCGGCCAGCAGCCGCTGGCGGGCACGTTCCTCGGCGTCCGCGCGGAGCGTGTCGGCCTGCTCCTGCACCGCACAGCGCGCGCTCTCGGCACGCTCCGCGGCTTCCACGACCCCCTCCGTCAGCTCACGCCGGGCGTCCTCACGCAGGGCCTTCGCCTCCTCCAGCACGAGCCGGAAGATCCGGTGCGCGCGGTCCCCGAGCGCCTCGTACATCTGCGGAGCGAGCTGCTCGACCATGGCGCGCACCCGCTCGGACTCCGCCTCCATCTCCTTGGCGAGCACGGTGAGCCGCGCGGCACGCTCCCACGCCGCGTCCCGGTCCTCGCTGAGCGCCGCCATGAACGTGTCGACCTGATCGGGGCAGTAGCCACGCCCCCGGACGGTCACGAACTCGTACGGCGACATCGATGCGCTGCTCACCTGGAACCCCTCTCCGCCGGACCCGCACGAAATGATGATTTCGCGGACATCTTGATGGATCGGACGTAAGTGTTCATAACGCGACACTCCGCATGCCACGCTGGAAACAGCGCAAGCCATGCCAGAGGGTGAGAAGCACGTCAGGGGGCGTGAACCATCAGCCGCGCGCCCTGCGGTAGCGGATCAGCAGCAGGTCCTCGTCGACCAGGTTCACGTCCGCCAGGGCCTGGAGACCACCGAGGCCGCCCATGACGATCGCCTCCCGGACGCGGGCGTGAGCGGCGCCTCCGGGTCCGCACCAGGCGCCCCCGGCTCCGACGGCAACGGCCGCCGCCCGCGCCCCTGAACCGCCGTCAGGCACACGTGCACCGTGATCCGGCTGCGCACCTGCCAGGGGTCCAGGGTTCCGCACGCAGGCCCGCGCGGGGGCGTGGCGCTCACGGGCCTTCCAGACGCGCAGCACGGTCTCGCGGGCACACGCGCGTGGGGGCCGGTCAGGTCACCCGACCCGACCGGCCCCCATGACGGCCGACTCAGCCTCGCGATGACGGCCGACTCAGCCTCGCGTCACAGCAGACCGTCCCACATCTGCTCCAGCAGCACCGACCACCAGCTCTCCGGCGAACCGAGCGCCGCCGGGTCCAGCGAGGCCAGCTGGGCCTGGAAGTCGACGGTCCAGCGGCCCGCCTGCTCCTGGTTCAGGCCGAACCTGAGCCGCCACATCCGGCCCAGCAGGGCCAGACAGCGCGCGAACTCGGGCAGCCCCGTGTTCACGAACTGCGGCGGCACGGACGCCCCGCCCGGCCCCGCCTCCACAGGCACGGCCACGATGTTCGCGGTGCCGTACTGCACACAGAGCGCCTTGCCGAAGTCGGTCCCCATGACGAGGTACGACGCCGCGTCCGGCGCCGGCTGCAACCCGCGCTCCTGCGCCAGCTCCGCCAGCGTCGGCACCGGACGGCCCGGCTGCGCCTGCGCCCAGAAGAACGGCCCCATGTCCAGCGGCAGCCCCGCCGCCACCAGCGTGTGCGCCACGATCGGCGGCACCCCCTGCCGCGACACCGCCGCCTGCTCGAACCGGAACACGCCAGGACCGAACGCCGCCCCCAGCTCCTGCGCGATCGCCTCCGGCGGGACCGGCGGCGCGGCCTGCACCTGCGGCAACGGCGCCCGCACCGGCGCGGGCCGCGCGGGACCCGCCGCCACCTGGTGCAACTCGCCCTGATGCGCCAGCAACTGACGCATCCCCTGCTGCCGGCTGGCGTGATCCGTCCCGTACGGCGCGATGCTCGCCAGCCGCGCCTGCGGCCACTGCTCCCGGATCATCCGCGCGCAGTAGGCACCCGGCAGCTCGCACGGCTCCAGCTCCGTGTGCAGCTCCAGCACCTGGTCCGGCGGCACGTTCATCGCCCGCAGCTCGTGGAAGATCTGCCACTCCGGGTGCGGGGTGCCCGGCGCCGAACGCCGGATCAGCTGCTGCTCCGAACCGTCCTGCGCCCGGTAGCGCAGCACCGCCTGGTAGCCGGGGCCCACCGTCGGCTGCCCCTGCTGCGGGTAGCCGTACGCCGGCGGCTGACCGGGCACCGGCTGACCGGGCGGCGGCACCGCACCGGCCGGCATCGGGGGCGGCATCTGCGCGGGCATCCGCGGCGGCGTCTGCGGAGCGCCCGGCGGCATACCGGGAGCGCCCGGAGCGACCACCGGGGGTGCCGCCAGCACCGTCTCCGCGTGGTGAACCGCCGCGCCGCCGGGGGCGGGAGGCACACCGGGGGCGCCCGGGGGCTGGGGTGCGCCGGGCGCGGGAGGCACACCCGGGGCGCCCGGAGGCTGCTGCGCGCCCCCGCCCACTCCGCTCGGGCCGGCCAGCATCGTGGCGGCGTGATGCCCGTCGCCCGGGGGCACGTTGCCCGGGGGCAGGTTGCCCGGAGGCACATTGCCCGGAGGCACGTTGCCCGGACCACCCGGCGTACGGGGCGCGTCGGGGGCGCCCGGCGGACTCTGCGCGCCCGGCACCTGCGCCGGAGTCTCAGGCCCCTTGGGAACCGGCGCCGACACCATCTGCGTCGGCGCGTACCCAGCCGCCGGCGCGGGCGGCTGAGGCACGCCCGCAGGGTGGGCACCCGGCGCACCCGGCGCACCCGGCGCACCCGGCGCTCCCGGCGCTCCCGGCGGCGGAGGAGGCGCACCGGCCCCGCCACGCGCCCTGCGCGGAGGAGGCGCGGCCCTGCTCGTCGCGGCGTCCGCTATGTCACTGGCGTTCGGCGCGAGAGGCCGACCGGGAGCGGCCGGACCACCCGGTCCAGCCGGAGGAGCCGGATGCGCGGGACCCGCCGGCGGCTGAGGCGCGCCCGGAACGGCACCGGCCGGTGCCTGCGGATAGCCGTAGCTCGAAGCAGGCGGAGCAGGCGGAGCAGGCGGCGCCTGCGGGTAACCGTAAGAAGGCGCGGGCGCCTGCGGCTGAGCGGGCGCGCCCGGAGCCGCCGGTCCCTGCGGGTAACCGTACGACGAGGCGTCCCGCGGAGCCGGCTCAGGCGTACCGCCCTGCGGCGCACGGCCCCGCACGTCCCGCGCACTCGCCTCGTCGAGCGCCGGGGACACCGCCGTACGGGGCAACTGGCTGCCCCCCGCCATCAGCGCCGTCTCGGCGTCTCCCAGGGCACCGTCGGCGGCATCGCTCAGCGGCGGTGCGAACACCGTGGCGGGCAGCGGGACGGAACGGTCCTCACCGGCATCGGCGTTCGTGTCGGTACCGGCCCAAGGGGTCGCACCGGCAGGCACCTCGGGCGCACTCGACGCACCCCGCGCCCCGCCGGCCGCCCCTGCCCCGGCGCCCGCCGCGGCCGGCGGCCAGGAAGCACCACCGCTCCCCGCCGGACCGGCCCCACCCGACGCCCCCGGCACCCCGGCCTGCGTCTCGGCAAGCCCCCCGGAACCGGAACCGGCGCCGGAGCCAGAGCCGGAAACGGAACCCGCACCCGCCGACGCCCCGCCACCCCCCGACCGCCCATCCGGAATACCCAGCTTGTCCGCCGCCTCCTGGAGCCACTCCGGCGGACTCAACAGGAACGACGTCTGATTCAGGTCCACCCGCGCCGCGGGCGCCGGCACCGCGTCGGCGACCTCCGCCTCACGGCCGTACACCTCCTCGTACCGGCGGACCACCTCGCCCACCGGCAGCGCCGGCCACAGCGTGGCCTCGCCGCTGTCCCGGGCGATGACCAGCCGCTGCCCGCCCGCGTCCGACCGCGGCCCCTCCGCCCGGTCCTCACCCCACACCACGAACCCGAGGCCGAACTCCCGCACCCGCACCTCACGATGCTGGTACGCCGGCACATCACCGTTGATCCACTCTTCCGCGCGCTCCTGCGCCTGCGCGAACGTCACCATGCCGGACCTCACTCCCCCGAGCCGTCGGAAGACACCGGCACGGCACGCGCGAAACCACCGTCGGCCATCAGGTTCGCCACCGTCTCCAACTCCGGCGGAGACCCCGCCAGTCGCGACAGGAACACATCGAAGTCCTCACCGCACGGCAGCAGCAGACGCTCCACCCGCTCCGCCGGCGGCAACCCCGGATCCACGTCACGCGCGTCGTCGTACGCGCAGAACCACACCGAACCCAGCCGGTCGCCCTTCACCTTCACCGCCAGCAGGCCACCCTGCACAAAGCTGACGCCCAGGTAGTCCTTGGTCAGATGGTCACGCAGGCACTTGTTGACATACACGAGGTCGTTCACCGCCGCCTCGTCGCGGACCGTGAAGAACGGCTGGTCCAGCAGCAGTCCGAGACCGGCGTCCAACGCCGTGCCCACCGGCGCGCAGCCACCCGCCGCCTTCAGGAACGTGCGGTACGCACCCGGCAGCCGGTACCCGAGGTCCTCCTCGACCCCCTGCACCTGCGACTCCGACACCGCCACACCCGACTTCGGCAGCCCGAAATGCGCCGGACGGGTCTCCTGCAACGGCCGCGTCCCCCGCTTTCCGTGGTCCACCCGAGCCGTCGCCACCCCGCCGTGATGCCGCAGCAACGCCTTCACCTCGACCGGGACCAGCTCCAGCCGCCGCGACCCGACCACGTGATGCCACGTCCAGCCGTGCGGCGTCGCCACCGCCGGCACCGTGTCCCACAGTTCATGACCCGAAGCCGCCAGCACCGCGTTCGCGGACACGAAGTCCGTCAGCCGCAACTCGTCGACACCGAAGCCCTCCGGCGGATCGGCGATCTCCGCCGCCGCGCGCGCGTACGGCGAGAAGTCCGGATAGCCACGCTCGTCGACCCGTACCCCTCTCGGGTGACGTGCCGCCCGGACCGGATCCGGGAAGTGCACGACCTGCCCGGCGTAGGCCGCGTTCGGCGGCGCGGCCTGTCCCCCGGCCTGGCCGCTGGGCGGCGCCCCCAGCCCGAGCCGACCTGTCGTCATGACGGATGCCCCCTGCGGCACTCTGTACGGACCGGTACCACACCCCTGCGGCGCGCCACGGCCCGTATCCGGCTGTCTCTCCCACGTCCCAGACGCGTCGACCGCGCCCATCGCGGTGCCGACAGCCTATGCGGTACCCGAACCCCGGTCACCGGCCCTCCGGTTCCGTGACCAGCCGTCACCCCGCCGTGACAGCGCGCCCAAACCCGGGCGTGTCGCACCGCCCCAGCTACCGCACCCGCCACAGGATTTGGCAGTCTGTGACTTTCGGGGGGATGCCCGGGAGGGGAAGACGATCATGAACACCACACAGACGGGACCGCACACCGCCATGTCCGGCGCCATCCACGGCGCCACCCACGGCACCACCGACGGCGACCCCCGCATCGGCTGGAGCAGCGCCGAGACACCTCCCGTCCCCACCCTCCAGCACCGCCGCGACGGCATCCTGCCCACCGTCGCCGCCGCCCTCTCCGTCCGCGGCGCCACCCTCACCGGCACCGCCGCCCGCGGCGACCAGCCGCCCCCGCTGCACCCGCTGGTCCAGGAGTTCCTCGACACCCTCCCCAGCGGACAGCGCGACCGCTTCACCGGCCGCTGCGCCGAAGCCATCCTCATCTCACGGCACATCAGCGCCGCCGACAGCGCCCGCAGCAAACGCGCCGCCCGCAAACCCATGACCAACGGCGAAGCCCGCAAATCCCTCAAGCAGGCCAAGCTCACCGCCCGCCGCATACGCGAGGACGGCGACCCCCTGCACGGCAGCTTCGCCGCCCCCTGCCGGGCCTGTGCCGCCCTCACCGCCCACTTCGGCGTCCGCGTCGTCGACCCCACCACCGACGCCTGACGCACCCACCACCCCCACGCACCGCACGGACACCCGGCCACCCGGCCAACACGGCCAGACACCCGCACCCGCACCCGCACCACACACGAACGAAGGGCAGATGCACGCCGACCGCACCTCCTCCACACGCTTCTCCGTGCCCGTCGACGCAGCCCTGCGCACCGCCGGCTGGCTCCCCGGACGCTGGGACATAAAGCAGGCCGAAATCTGGGCCGACACCCTGCGCGACCACGCCTCACCCGCCGGCCACCGGCACGCCGTCTTCCCCGCCGCCGTCGAAGCCTGGGCCGAGTTCGGCGGCCTGCACATCAACCCGACCGGCACCGGCCGCCAGATCGCCCCCGCCGCACTCCACATCGACCCCCTGCACGGCCTCCACCTCGCCCGCACCCTCGGCGACCTCGGCCGAGCCCTCGACACCGAGCTCTGCCCCCTCGGCGCGGAAACCGACACCCACTCGCTCCTCGCCATCGACGCCGAAGGCCGTGTCTACACCCTCGACCACACCGGCGACTGGTACCTCGGCCCCGACATCGACCGCGCCCTGACCACCCTCATCACCGGCCTCGCACCCCAGCGCCTCACCACCCAGGCGTAACCAGACGGTCAGACCGCCGGTATCACCGCCGACACCCGAAACCCCCCGGCATCGGTCGGCCCGGACACGAACACCCCACCCAGCCCCAGCACCCGCTCACGCATCCCCACCAGACCGTTCCCACCCGAGGGCAGCCCGGCCGACCCCGCCGACGCCGGCTCCGGCGGCGGCTCGTTCTCCACCTGCATCGCGATCTCCGCCACCCGATGCGCCAGCCGCACATGCGTCTTCGCACCCGCCGCATGCTTGTGGACGTTCGTCAGCGCCTCCTGCACCACCCGGAACGCCGTCTGCTCGATCTCCGCCGCGTACGACCGCACCGCACCCTCGACCGACAGATCCACCACCATCCCCGCCGCCGCCGACTGCCCGATCAGCACCTCCAACTCCGACAGCCACGGACCCTCCTCCTCCGCCGCCATCCGAGAAGCCGCCGCCGCGGCCGCCACCCCCACAGCAGCCAACGGCACCGCAGCCGACGCCGACGCCGACACCGAAGCCGACGCGGACACCGAAGCCGTACGGCGCTGAGCGGCCTCCCCCGACCGCAGCACACCCAACATCTCCCGCAGCTCCGTCAACGCCTGGCGCCCCATGTCACCCACCAGCGCCGCGTTCCTCACCGCCTTCTCCGGGTCCTTCCGCGCCACCGCCTGCAACGCCGCCGCATGCACCACCATCAACGACACCCGGTGCGCGACCACGTCATGCATCTCACGCGCGATCCGCGTCCGCTCCTCACCCCGGGCCCACTCCGCCCGCTCCTCCGCCCGCTCCGCGAGCAACTGAAGCTCCCGCTCCAGACTGTCCGCCCGCTCCCGCAGGCTCTCCATCAGCCGCCGCCGCGCACCCACATACAGCCCCAGCAGCACCGGCGGAGCGGTCAGCCCCAGCGAGGTGGCCACCGCCGCGAAGGGCACGAACCAGTCCCCCAGCGTCAGATCACCCCGCGCCATGTCCTGCTTCACCCGCACGAACGTCACGATCATCATCCCCACCAGCGACATGCCCGCCAGCGCCACGATGATCCGCCGCGGCAGCTCCGCCGCGGCAAGGGTGTACAGGCCGACGATGCCCATCAGGAAACCCATCTGGGCCGGCGTGATCGCGATCGCGACCAGCACCACGGCGATCGGCCACTTCCGGCGCAGCACCAGCACGGAACCGGCCAGCAGACCGAACACCACCCCCGCCGACACCGGGATCCCCGCGTCGCGCGCGAACGGAATCCCCTCCGCGGCGCACTCCAGCGCCGACACCAGCGCGAGCACCACGTCCAGCACCGCGCTACGCCACCGCGACCACCACCACGGCCCGGTCAAGGCCGTCGCGTGGTCTGCCCCCGTCGTGGTCATGCCTCAAGCCTACGGGCGCGAGGGTGGGCTTTTCCGGTGAGTTTCGTCTACTCGCCTACACCACACTCCGTAACCCGAACAACACCAAAACCCCTCGGTATCGCTCGAACTGCTGAACCATCCCCGTTCGACCCCGGAACCGATCATTCCGCCCGGATGGTATGCCCATGGCACATCCAGACAACACGTACCAGGACTTCGAGAGCCTGCGGGACCAGGCGGTGGAACTACGGCGGACAGGACTCAGCCGCCGCCAGATCCGCGACCGCCTGCACGTCCACAACAACGACATCCTCAACCGCCTCCTGGAAGGCGAGCCCCCACCGGAATGGACAAGGCGCCCGAACGCGAAGGACGACCTGAGGGAAAGGGCGCGGGAGCTGCGACTCCAGGGATGGACGTACAACCAGATCCAAGCCGAGTTGGGGTGCTCGAAGAGCTCAGTCTCCCTCTGGGTACGAGATCTGCCACGCCCAGAGCCCAAGTGCACACCCGAGGAGCAGCGGGCCCGCATGAACGCGGGACTGGCGCGATTTCACGCCTCCCGGGACCTCGAACGTACAGCGACGAAGCAGGAAGCCGCAGCCGCCATCGGGGACTTGTCGGACCGGGAGCTGTTCATCGCGGGTGTCGCCCTCTACTGGGCCGAAGGCTCCAAGGGCAAGCCGTACCGGCGCACCGAGGTCCTGCAGTTCATCAACAGTGATCCCAACGTGATCAGGCTCTTCCTCGGATGGCTCGACCTGCTCGAGGTGGCACGGGACCGCCTCACCCTGCGGGTGAGCATCCACGAGACGGCGGACGTCCGGGCCGCCGAGGAGTTCTGGGCAGATGTCGCGGGCGTCGAGGCATCCGCCTTCAGCAAAGCGACACTGAAGAAGCACAACCCCAGGACGGTCCGGAAGAACACCGGTGACTCCTATCACGGATGCCTCGTGATCTACGTCCGGCAGAGCGCCGACTTGTACCGTCGCATGGAAGGCGCCTGGTACGGCATAGTAGGAGGCGCCACTCGACGACCTGACTAAATGTCCGGTTTAGTCGGAAATATTCCCCCGTGGTGTAATTGGCAGCACTGTGGCTTTTGGTGCCATATGTCCGGGTTCGAGTCCTGGCGGGGGAGCCCTGCTCGGTTCGGGCCCTGACAGCACCGTCAGGGCCCTCTCTCATGTCCCCCACGAAACGCCCCGGTATCCTGCGGATGTCACCCCCACCCGTCCAAAAGCCGAAGGGCAACTCCGTGAGCGCCATTCGCCCGGCAGCCGTCGTCGTTCTCGCAGCGGGCGAGGGCACCCGTATGAAGTCGGCCACACCGAAGGTCCTGCATGAGATCTGCGGCCGTTCCCTGGTGGGTCATGTGCTCGCCGCGTCGCGTGAGTTGGACCCCGAGAACCTGGTCGTCGTCGTCGGGCACGCGCGCGAGCAGGTCGCCGCTCACCTCGGTGAGGTCGACGCCGCCGTGCGTACCGCCGTGCAGGAGCGGCAGAACGGCACCGGGCACGCGGTGCGGATGGCGCTGGAGGAGTTGGGCGGGGCGGTCGAGGGGACCGTGGTCGTGGTCTGCGGTGACACCCCGCTGCTGACCGGGGCGACGTTGAAGGGGCTCGCCGAGGCGCATCACGGCGATGGAAACGCCGTGACGGTGTTGACGGCGGAGGTGCCGGACGCGACGGGTTACGGCCGTATCGTGCGCGACGCGGTCTCCGGGGCTGTGACGGCCATCGTGGAGCACAAGGACGCCTCCGCGGCGCAGCGGGCGATCCGGGAGATCAATTCCGGGGTGTTCGCGTTCGACGGGCGGTTGCTCGCGGACGCGTTGGGGAAGGTGCGGACGAACAACAGCCAGGGTGAGGAGTACCTGACGGACGTTCTCGGGATCCTGCGGGAGGCCGGGCACGGGGTCGGGGCCTGGGTGGCGGGTGATCATCGGGAGATCGCCGGGATCAACAACCGGGTGCAGTTGGCTCAGGCGCGGCGGATCCTCAACGACCGGTTGTTGGAGCGGGCGATGCTCGATGGTGTGACCGTGGTGGATCCGGCCACGACGTGGGTCGACGTGACGGTCACGTTCGAGCAGGATGTCGTCGTTCACCCGGGGACGCAGTTGCAGGGGTCCACGCATCTTGCGCAGGGTGCGGAGGTCGGGCCGAACAGCCGGCTGAAGGACACCCGGGTGGGTGCGGGGGCGCGGGTGGACAACACGGTGTCCTATTCCTCTCATATCGGTGCGGGTGCGTCCGTGGGACCGTATGCCTATCTGCGGCCGGGGACCCGGCTGGGGGCGAAGGGCAAGATCGGTACGTACGTGGAGACGAAGAACGCGTCGATCGGGGAGGGTACGAAGATTCCGCATCTCTCCTATGTGGGTGACGCGACGATCGGTGAGTACTCGAACATCGGTGCGGCCAGTGTGTTTGTGAACTACGACGGGGAGAGCAAGCACCACACCACGGTGGGGTCGCACTGCAAGACGGGTTCGGACAACATGTTTGTGGCGCCTGTCACGATCGGGGACGGTGCGTACACCGCTGCCGGGTCTGTGATCACGAAGGATGTGCCGCCCGGTTCGCTGGCCGTGGCCCGCGGTCAGCAGCGGAATATCGAGGGCTGGGTGGCTCGTAAGCGTCCGGGGAGTTCGGCGGCGAAGGCCGCGGAGGCGGCTTCCCGGCGGGGCGCGAACGAGGACTGACCGGAAACAGGTGCGCCGAAGACGTCGTACCGTGATAAGTGCACACCCGCACCTAACCAGCTGATTCGCTTCCGCGCCCGGCACACGGGGCGCTGGAGTTCCGGCTGTACGGCTGAGAACCTCTGAGGAGACAGTGCTGTGACCGGGATCAAGACGACCGGCGAGAAGAAGATGATGTTCTTCTCCGGCCGCGCCCACCCCGAGCTTGCCGAGGAGGTCGCCCAGCAGTTGGGTGTCGGGGTCGTCCCGACGAAGGCCTTCGACTTCGCGAACGGTGAGATCTACGTCCGTTATCAGGAGTCGGCGCGTGGTGCCGACTGCTTTGTGATCCAGAGCCACACGGCTCCGATCAACCAGTGGATCATGGAGCAGTTGATCATGATCGACGCGCTGAAGCGGGCGTCGGCGCGGTCCATCACGGTGATCGTGCCGTTCTACGGTTACGCGCGGCAGGACAAGAAGCACCGGGGTCGTGAACCGATCTCGGCGCGGCTGGTCGCGGATCTGATGAAGACGGCGGGCGCGGACCGGATCCTGACCGTGGATCTGCACACGGACCAGATCCAGGGTTTCTTCGACGGCCCGGTGGACCACCTGTTCGCGCTTCCGCTGCTCGCGGACTACGTGGGCGGGAAGGTGGACAAGGGCAAGTTGACCGTGGTGTCCCCGGATGCCGGCCGGGTGCGGGTGGCGGACCGGTGGTGCGACCGGCTGGGTGCGCCTCTGGCCATCGTGCACAAGCGGCGCGACAAGGACGTGGCGAACCAGGTCACTGTGCATGAGGTCGTGGGTGAGGTCGAGGGCCGGGTGTGCGTGCTGGTCGACGACATGATCGACACGGGTGGCACCATCTGTGCGGCGGCGGACGCGTTGTTCGCGCACGGTGCCGAGGACGTGATCGTCACGGCCACGCACGGTGTGCTGTCGGGTCCGGCGGCTGATCGGCTGAAGAACTCGCGGGTGAGCGAGTTCGTGCTGACGAACACGCTGCCGACGCCGGGTGAGCTGAGCCGGGATCTGGACAAGATCACGGTGCTGTCGATCGCGCCGACGATCGCGAGTGCGGTGCGTGAGGTGTTCGAGGACGGTTCGGTGACGAGCCTGTTCGACGAGCAGTGAGGTTTCTGCACCGGCTGCGCTGACCGCCGCTGGTGATCCTTTTGGGTGCGGCCTCCCTCTCCGAGTAGACTGCTCAGGTTGCTCGGCGAGGGAGGCCGTGCCTGTTTCGTGCAGGTGTCGGCGGTCCGTTATCGACGCGCTCTTCGTAGCAGGCCGTTCGTGGCCGGGTAACCACGTCCGTCTCTACCTACGAGGAGTGATCACATGTCCGAGGTGAAGATCGCCGCCCAGACGCGCACCGAGTTCGGCAAGGGTGCCGCGCGCCGTATCCGTCGTGACAGCAAGGTCCCCGGTGTCCTGTACGGCCACGGTTCGGACCCGATCCACCTGACTCTGCCGGGCCACGACCTGCTGCTCGCGCTGCGTACGTCGAACGTCCTGATCTCCCTGGACATCGACGGCAAGTCCAACGAGCTGGCGATCCCGAAGTCCGTGCAGCGCGACCCGATCAAGGGCTTCCTTGAGCACGTCGACCTGCAGCTCGTCAAGCGCGGCGAGAAGGTCACGGTCGAGATCCCGGTGCACACCGAGGGCGAGCTGGCCCCCGGCGGCTACCTGCTGGAGCACGTGCTGAACGCGCTGCCGGTCGAGGCCGAGGCCACCCACATCCCCGAGGCCGTCTCCGTCTCCGTCGAGGGCCTGGAGGCCGGCGCGTCCGTCCTCGCCAAGGACATCACCCTGCCGTCCGGCGTGACCCTGGCCGTCGAGGAGGACGCGGTCGTCCTCCAGGTCCTGTCCGCGCAGGCGGAGGAGGGCGCGGGCGAGAACGAGGGCGAGGAGGCGGCCGAAGCCTGAGCCGTCGGTTCAGGTGCCGTCTGCTGGACAGGCGCCCGGCGCTGGTGGCTGTGCCCACCCTCCCCCACGCTCGGCTTCGCTCGCGCGGGGGACCCCCATCGCCTTGCGGAACGCCTGCCCCCAGCGGTAGCCATACGGCAGGCGGCCGCCACACACCGGTAGCCATACGGTGGTCGGCGGCCGCACGCCGGCAGCCATGCGGCAGGCGGCCGCCGCGGTGGGCCGTGAGTGGTAAGCGGTTGTTCGACGGTCAGCCGCCGTTCCCCCGGGAGCGGCGGCTGGCGCGTATGAAGGAGACATGGACGTGACCACCCCCGCAGGCGGCGCCTCCGCAGGCGCGCCCTGGCTGATCGTCGGGCTCGGTAATCCGGGGCCTGAGTACGCGATGAACCGGCACAACGTCGGGTTCATGGTCGTGGAGTTGCTCGCCGGGCGGATCGGGGGGAAGTTCAAGCGGGCCGGGAAGGCGCAGGCGCAGGTCGTGGAGGGGCGGCTGGGGGCGCCGGGGCCGGCGAGCCGGCGGGTGATCCTGGCCAAGCCGATGTCGTTCATGAACCTCTCCGGTGGTCCGGTGAACGCGCTGCGCGATTTCTACAAGGTGCCGTTGGCGAACGTCGTGGCGGTCCATGACGAGCTCGACATCGACTACGGCGTGCTCCGTCTCAAGCTGGGCGGCGGCGACAACGGGCACAACGGGCTGAAGTCGATGACGAAGGCGATGGGTCCTGACTATCACCGGGTGCGGTTCGGGATCGGGCGGCCTCCGGGTCGTATGCAGGTGGCCGACTTCGTGCTGAAGGACTTCTCCTCGACGGAGCGCAAGGAGCTGGACTACTTCGTGGACCGGGCCGCCGACGCGGTGGAGGCGCTGGTCACCGAGGGGTTGGAGCGGGCGCAAAGTTCGTACAACTCCTGACTTGTCCCCCATGGCAGTTGACCCGCCGTGGGGACATGGCCAATGATCCCGGCCATGCCTGCTGCCTCTGCCGCCTCCTCCCGTACGGCCCCGGTCGACGCGCTGCGTGTCGTGTCGATGGGCGCGGTCGCCGTGCTGATCCTGGTCGCCGGGGTGTGGGGGTCCTGGGGCACCGCGCAGCACGTGATGCTGACGAAGGGCAAGGAGCGGGGCACGGTCAGGGTGACGGCGTGCGGTGCGGATACCTGCACGGGACCGTTCACCCCGGTGTCGGCGGGTGCGTCGGCGCGTGCCGCCGTGGTCATCGGCAAGTCGGTCGCGGTGCGCAAGGGGCAGACGTACGACGTGATCGTGAAGCCCGGCACCGATGATGTGGTCCGGTCCGGTCCCGCCGGGGTTCTGTACGCCTGGGTGCCGCTCGGCGGTGCGTTGCTGCTGGCGTCGGTGGTGGTGGCGGGGGGCTTGCGGCTGCGCCGGGCGGCGTGGGTGCTGGGTGGTTCGGGGCTCGCGCTGCTGACGGTGGCGTTCGCCGCGGTGCAGTGAGACGAGTCGTGCGGTGAGACGAGTGGTGCCCCCGGGGTGTACGACCCCGGGGCTCTCGTGGTCGGCGACCTCGGCGCGGCGATCGCCGCGACCGGGGAGTCACGAAGGCTGGCGCGCGAGACCAGCCAGACGATGATGTACGCGCT
>NZ_JBFBJL010000055.1:0-61706 GCF_040686075.1 Streptomyces sp. NPDC086519 | reverse complement strand
CCCAGCTCGGGCATGAATCCCTGCACGGCCGCCAGGATCGCGTAGTCACCGCAGCCCGGGCACCAGCGCACCTCCTGGTCCGACTTGAAGTCCTTGGCCCGCAGTGGGAGTTCAGTGACCATGAAGGGCTTCCTCCAGTACGCCGGCGAGTTGCTCGGCCTTGAACGGCATCCCGTTGACCTGTGTGAACGGCAGCACGTCGACCAGGTGGCGGGCGCGCAGCAGCAAGGACCGCTGGCCGAGGTTCATCTCCGGGACGACCACGCGCCGATAGCGGGCGAGCACGTCTCCGAGGTTCCGCGGGAACGGGTTGAGGTGCCGCAGATGCGCCTGCGCGATCGGCTCGCCGGCCGCGCGCAGCCGCCGTACCGCAGCCGTGATCGGCCCGTACGTCGAACCCCAGCCCAGTACCAGGGTCCTGGCGCCGTCCGGGTCGTCGACCTCGATGTCGGGGACGACGACGCCGTCGATCTTGGCCTGCCGGGTGCGGACCATGAAGTCGTGGTTGGCGGGGTCGTAGGAGATGTTGCCCGAGCCGTCCTGCTTCTCGATGCCGCCGATGCGGTGCTCCAGGCCGGGCGTGCCGGGGATCGCCCACGGCCGCGCGAGGGTCTGCGGGTCGCGTTTGTACGGCCAGAAGACCTCGGTGCCGTCCTCCAGGGTGTGGTTCGGTCCCTGTGCGAACCGGACGGTCAGGTCCGGGAGTTCGTCGAGCTCGGGGATGCGCCAGGGCTCCGAGCCGTTGGCCAGGTAACCGTCGGAGAGCAGCATCACCGGGGTGCGGTACGTCAGCGCGATCCGCGCGGCTTCCACGGCCGCGTCGAAGCAGTCGGCCGGGGTCCGCGGGGCGATCACCGGAACCGGCGCCTCGCCGTTGCGGCCGAACATCGCCTGTAGCAGATCCGCCTGCTCGGTCTTGGTCGGCAGACCGGTGGACGGCCCGCCCCGCTGGATGTCGATCACCAGCAGCGGCAGTTCCAACGACACCGCCAACCCGATGGTCTCGCTCTTGAGCGCCACCCCCGGACCGGACGTCGTCGTCACCCCCAGCGAACCGCCGAAGGCCGCGCCCAGGGCCGCGCCGATGCCGGCGATCTCGTCCTCGGCCTGGAAGGTGCGCACGCCGAAGTTCTTGTGCCTGCTGAGCTCGTGCAGGATGTCGGAGGCCGGGGTGATCGGGTACGAACCCAGGAACAGCGGCAGATCGGCCTGGCGGGAGGCGGCGATCAGACCGTAGGAGAGCGCCAGGTTGCCGGAGATGTTGCGATACGAGCCGGGCGGGAACGCCGTCGTCGCCGGCGCGACCTCGTAGGAGACCGCGAAGTTCTCGGTCGTCTCGCCGAAGTTCCAGCCCGCCCGAAACGCCGCGAGGTTCGCCTCGGCGATCTCGGGCTTCTTCGCGAACTTGGCCCGCAGGAACTTCTCGGTCCCCTCGGTCGGCCGGTGGTACATCCAGCTCAGCAACCCCAGCGCGAACATGTTCTTGCTGCGTTCGGCCTCCTTACGGGACAGATCGAAGTCCTTGAGCGCCTCCACCGTCAGCGTCGTCAACGGCACCGGGTGGAGGCCGTATCCGTCCAGTGAGCCGTCCTCCAACGGCGAGACGGCATACCCCACCTTCTGCATCGCCCGCTTCGTGAACTCGTCCGTGTTCACGATGATCTGCGCGCCTCGCGGCAGATCGGCGATGTTCGCCCTCAACGCCGCCGGGTTCATCGCCACCAGCACGTTCGGCGCATCCCCCGGCGTGAGGATGTCGTGGTCGGCGAAGTGCAGCTGGAACGACGAGACACCCGGCAGCGTTCCGGCAGGGGCCCGGATCTCGGCCGGGAAGTTCGGCAACGTCGACAGATCGTTGCCGAAGGACGCGGTCTCCGAGGTGAACCGGTCCCCGGTCAGCTGCATACCGTCGCCGGAGTCTCCCGCGAACCGGATGACCACCCGGTCCAGGCGGCGTGTCTCCTTCACTCCCGCTCCTCAGTCATTGCCACAAGCTGTTGTTGCAGCGCGAGTTCGGTACTGGTCAGGGGGACGTGCGGGCAGAGCCGCTCCGGATGGCCCTGCGGTGGTTCGTCCAGCCGTCGCGCGAGCACGAGCAGCGGTGGTCCGATCGTGGACATTCCGAGCCAGATCCACCCCGCGGCCATCAGCGAGGAGTAGATCCCGCGCAGTACCTTGTTGACGAAGCCGACGTACCTCATGTCGGCAGGGCCTCTGTGGGGATGCGCGGCGCGATGTTCGCGGCCATGGTCGCAGGCTCCTCGCCACCCCAGGTCCACAGCCGGGCCACCGCCTTCATGTCCAGGTCGTGGCCCTCGGTCCAGACGCGGGCGGCCGCGGTGAGCACCGACTGGCGGTCCGCCTCCAGGGTGCCGCGGCGGACCGGGAGGAGCGGGACGACCGCGCCGGCGCCGAGGCGGACCGAGCGGTGCCGGCGGGCGAACGCGGTGAGGGTCTGGCGGGGGCCCACCTCGATCAGTAGTACGTCGTCGGCCGCGAGAAGCTCGTCCAGGGCGTTGCGGAAGTAGACGGTGTCGGTGATCTGACGGGCCCAGAAGCGAGGGCTCCGGGCTTCCTCGGGGCTCATCAGGGTTCCGGTGTAGCCGGAGTAGAGGGGCAGCTTCGGCTCGCGCAGCGGGATCTCCCGGTAGCCGATCTCGACCGCGTCGGAGGCGGGAGCCATGGCCGGGGAGTGGAACGGGCTGGACGCCGGAACGGGCACGACCGTGAACCGGTCCGCCTTGAGCCGGTCGCGGACGGCGTTCAGCGGGATCTGCGAACCGGCCAGCATCACCTGCTGGTTGGCGTTGACGGCCGCGACGGCGACGTCGCCGGTCAGGTACGGGAGCAGCTGCTCCTCGCTCGCGGCGACCGCGAGCATGCCGCCGGCCGGTATCTTCACCGCCTCGCTGACCCGGGCCTGCACCATGGCGACCGCGTCCCGCAGGGACACGACTCCGGCGAAGGTCGCCGCCACGAGTTCACCGGCGCTGTGCCCGAGGAGTGCGGCCGGGCGCACGCCCCAGCTGAGGACCATGCGGCCGAGCGCGTAGTCGATCGCGAACAGCAGGGGCTGGGCGCGGCGCACGTCGTCGATGTCGATCGCGGCCCGGCGGGGGTCGAGCCAGTCGGCGCGGATGCGGTGGCCCTCCTCACCCATGTGGGAGAGCGCCGCGTCGACGGCGGCGGTGAAGACGGGTTCGCGGCGGTAGAGGCCGACCGCCATGCCGGCGTGCTGGGAGCCCTGGCCCGGGAACATCAGGGCGACGGGGCGCGGCCGCGACGCGTTGACGGCGCGGGCACGGTGGACGGTGCGGGAGGCGAGCGCGGACACGGTGACGGCGGCGCCGCGGACCGGCCCGGGCGCGGTGCCGCAGGGCACGCTCACGGGCAGGGCGGGGAACATCTCCCGGTGCACACCGCTGAGCATCGGCAGGAGTTCGTCGCGTACCCGCACCTCGTCGTCCGGGTTCCGTCCCGACCACAGGATCAGACGGTGGCGGTCGGGGTCGGTGCCGCGCGGGTTCTGCCGCAGGGGGCGCAGCGGCGGGGCCACGTCGCCCGGGGCGGACATGTCCAGGATGCCGAGGACGGAGTCACCGTCCGCGACGGCCTCGGCGGCGCGTTTGACCGCGTACACGGTGATGGTCTGGGGGTCGGGTGCGCCGAACTCCGCGACCAGGGCGAGGTCGGCGGTGCTCTCGTGCAGTTCGTGGTGGGCCCTGCGCAGTACGTGGTCGGGGCCGGCGACGGTGCGGACGACGAAGCCCTCGTGCACGGCCGGGAGGCCGGATTCGACAACCCCGCCGATGAGAACGACGGTACGGGCCGGCAGTGCCTCGGGAGGACGGCCGAAGGCACGCAGGACCGCCGAGACGCCGGCGGCCGATGCCACCACCCGTGCGTGCGGCTGCGGGGCGGCGCCGGGGCTGACGATCAGCCTGCGCACCACCGCGCTGTGGGACGTGAGTGACATGGTTCCCTCCTCATGGGCTGCGGCTTCGGCCGCGCCCGCGCGTGTGGGACGGGAAGTGAGGAAGAGAGGGACGGCCGCCCCGCCCTCGGGGGATGTGGGGCGGGACGGCCGCGCGGGGCCGGCTCAGACGGCGGACGTCCGGCCGGAGTTGATGAGGGCGAGGAGCGCGCCCGGGGTCTCGGCGTCGACCACGGCGTCGTCCGGGATGTCGATGCCGTACTCGCGCTGTATCTCGCCGATGACCTGGAGCAGGGCGAGGGAGTCGTAGCCGAGTTCCATGAACGGCGTGTCGATGACGTCGCCGTCGAGGTCGACGCCTTCCTCCTCACCGGCGCTCTCGCGCAGCATGCGGGTCAGGTCGGCCAGGGTCACTGTGGCGGTCGAAGTGGTCGTCATGGTCGGTGCCGTCCTCTCGGTTGTGCGCTTGACCGGACCGGGTCTGCCGGTCCGTGTGGGGTGGTGGTCCGGGCCGGGGTGCCCGGCGGTCACCGGTCGGGGCGGGCCGCTCCGCGGCGCGCGCGGTCTGCCCGGCCGCCGTGTTCAGGGTGCGCGGCGCACCACGAGTGCCGCGTTGAAGCCGCCGTGCCCGCGGGCCAGTACGAGTGCGGTGCGCAGTTCGGCCTCACGTGCCTCGGTGACCAGGTCGATGGTGTGCTCGGGCGCCGGGGCGGTCACGTGGACGGTGGGCGGGATCACGCCGTCGCGCAGGGCGAGCAGGGCGGTCGCCGCGTCGAGCGCGGCCCCTCCGGCGAGCAGGCGTCCCGTCATCGTCTTGGGTGCGCTGACGGGAACTCCGTGCGCACCGAAGAGATCGGTGAGGGTGGCCGCCTCGGCACGGTCGAGGTCCGGTACGCCGGCGGCGTCCGCGAAGACGACGTCGATGTCCGCGGGGGTGAGCGCGGCGTCCGCGAGTGCGTTCTCGACCGCCCGGCGCAGGCCGGCGGGGCGCCCGGTGCCGGGGGCGGGGTCGAGGGTGGCCGCGTAGCCGGCGATCTCGCCGTAGATGTGCTCGGCGCCCCGCCCGGCGGCGGACTCCGCGTCTTCGAGGAGCAGGATGGCGCCGCCCTCACCGGGCACGTATCCGGAGGCCTCCGCGGCGAACGGGAGGTAGGCCCGGGCCGGGTCGTCGACGGTGCTCATCAGCCCGGAGGCGATCTGCGGTACCCATCCCCAGGGGCAGATGGCGGCGTCGACCCCGCCCGCGATCACGGCGGGGAAGCCCTTGCGGATGTGGCGGCGGGCGTGCCCGATGGCGTCGATGCCGCCGGCCTGTTCGGTGAGCAGCACGCCGCTGGGTCCGCGCAGCTTGTGCCGGATGGAGATCTGCCCGGTGTTGACGGCGTAGAACCAGGCGAAGGACTGGTACGCGCTGACGTACTCCTTGCCCTTGCTCCACAGGTTCTGCAGTTCGCGCTGGCCGAACTCGACGGCGCCGCCGGATGCCGAGGTGACCACGCCGATGCCGTACTCGGGGAGTTCGCCGGTGTCGATCCCCGCGTCGGCGAGTGCCCAGTCCGCGGCGGTCAGCGCGAGACGCGTCATGTGGTCGGTCTGCGGCATCAGCCGGCTGGGGATGTGCTCCTCGGCGGCGTAACCGGTCACCTCGCCGGCGATCCGGGAGGGGTACTGGGCGGCGTCGAAGCGGGTGACCGGTCCGAGACCGGACTCGCCGGCCAGGGTGGCCTTCCAGAACTCCTCGGTTCCCAGGCCGTTGGGGGCGGTGACGCCCAGGCCGGTCACCACTGCGGCGGTCATGCGGCTCCCCTTTCCGGGCGGGCGAGCACCATGGCGCTCTGGAATCCACCGAATCCGCTGCCCACGCTGAGCACGACGTCGGTCTGCTTCTCGCGGGCGGTCAGCGGTATGTAGTCGAGGTCGAGCTCGGGGTCGGGCTCGTGGAGGTTGGCGGTGGGCGGCAGCACCCCGTGCTCCATCGCAAGGGCGCAGGCAGCGATCTCCAAGGAGCCGATGGCGCCGAGGGAGTGGCCGATCATCGATTTGATGGAGCTGATCGGTGTGCGGTAGGCGTGCTCCCCGAGGCTGCGCTTGAAGGCGCCGGTCTCGTGGCGGTCGTTCATCTTGGTGCCGGAGCCGTGGGCGTTGATGTAGTCGACGGCGTCGGGGGCGATGCGGGCCTCGGCCAGGGCGGCGTCGATGGCCTCCGCCATTTCGACGCCCTCCGGCTTGAGGCCGGTCATGTGGTAGGCGTTGCAGCGGGAGGCGAAGCCGGCGATCTCGGCGTAGACATGGGCACCGCGCCGGCGGGCGGACTCGAGTTCCTCCAGCACCAGGACGGCCGCGCCTTCCCCGAGCACGAGGCCGCTGCGGGTGCGGTCGAAGGGCCGGCAGGCGCTTTCCGGAGTGTCGTTGCGGGGTGTGGTGGCGAGGATGGCGTCGAAGCAGGCCGAGGTGATCGGCGAGATGGGTGCCTCGGTCGCACCGGCGACCATGATGTCGGCGCTCCCCTCGCGGATGAGTTCCACGGCGTGGCCGAGCGAGTCGAGACCGGAGGTGCATCCGGTGGAGACGACCGCGGCGGGCCCTTCGGCACCGGCCGCCCTGCCGACCTCGGCGGCGATCGAGCTCGGCACGAAGTGGCGGTACAGCTCGGGTACGGCGTACTCGTGGTCGACGTTCCACTTGCGGCCGCCGTCGCTGACGACCGCGTACTCGCGTTCGAGGCTGGTGGTGCAGCCGACCGCACTGCCCACCGACGTCCCGACGCGGCCGGGGTCGAATGCCGAGAAGTCGAGGCCGCTGTCGGCCACCGCCTCACGGGTGCTGACCACCGCGAACTGGGCGGCCCGGTCGAGCCGGCGGGTCTCCTGCTGGGACAGACTCGCGGCGGCGGGGTCGAAGTCGACCTCGGCGGCAACCTGTGAGCGGAAGGGCGAGGGGTCGTAGAAGGAGATCGTGCGGGTCGCGGTACGGCCCTCGGTGAGGAGGTTCCAGTACGCCTTGACACCGACCCCACCGGGAGCCACGACGCCCAAGCCTGTGATGGCGACTCTGCGCATGGTCTACCTGGCCTTCGACGGGGCCGGGTGCGTCGCCGCACACCTGCCGGTTGACGCTGTGGGGGTCACTGTCGATCCCTTCGTCGGTGTCATCGCTGACCGTGAATCGAATGCGGCGGCCGGGGAAAGTACGGGGTGGGTCCTCCCCGGCCGGCCGGACCGGTCAGCCGTTCGCTCGTGACGCACCGCTGCTTCCGGTGCAGCCATGGAACGTCTGTGCCCTAGACCGGGACTCGTGCGCGCGTGGACCTGCCCGGATCCATGGCTATGTAGGGATATTTCCGTGCTTGCGTGAGGGGATTTCGGCACGTTTTGTACGCAGCATGGCCAGCGAACGGACGAGGACCCGACGTGTGTCCGCAGGGTCGATGACGTCGTCGACAAGGCCTCTTTCGGCCGCGTAGTACGGGTGCATCAGCTCTGTGCGGTACTCGTCGATGAGCCGGGCCCGTGCGGCCTCCGGGTCGTCCGCGGCGGCGATCTCGCGGCGGAAGACGACGCCCGCGGCGCCCTCGGCACCCATCACGGCGATCTCGTTGGTGGGCCAGGCGAAGGCCAGGTCGGCGCCGACGGAGCGGGAGTCCATGACGATGTAGGCGCCGCCGTACGCCTTGCGCAGCACGAGGGAGATCCGGGGCACGGTCGCGTTGCAGTAGGCGTGCAGCAGTTTGGCGCCGTGCCGGATGATGCCGTTGTGCTCCTGGTCGATGCCGGGCAGGAAGCCGGGCACGTCGACGAGGGTGACGAGCGGCACGTTGAAGGAGTCGCAGGTGGAGACGAAGCGGGCGGCCTTCTCGCTGGCGTGGATGTCGAGGACGCCGGCGAGGGAGGCGGGCTGGTTGGCGACGATGCCCACGGGGTGGCCGTCCAGACGGGCCAGCGCACACACGATGTTGGGCGCCCACGACTCGTGGACCTCGAAGGTCTCGCCGTCGTCGACGATCTCCTCGATCACCGCCCGGATGTCGTAGCTGCGGCCCGGGTCGGCCGGCACGAGTTCGGTGAGCCTGCCCGTGCACCGGTCCGCGGGGTCGTCGCCGCGCGCCACGGGCGGCAGTTCGCGGTTGTTGGAGGGCAGCAGCGCGAGGAGGAACCGTACGTCCTCGAGGCAGTCGGCCTCGTCGTCGTAGGCGAAATGGCAGACGCCCGAAGTGGTGGCGTGGACGTCGGCGCCGCCCAGGCCGTTGTGGGTGATCTTCTCGCCGGTCACCGCCTGGACCACGTCGGGTCCCGTGATGAACATCTGCGCCGTTTCGCGGACCATGAAGACGAAGTCGGTGAGGGCCGGGGAGTAGGCCGCGCCGCCTGCGCACGGTCCGAGCATCACGCTGATCTGCGGGATGACCCCGGAGGAGGCGACATTGCGGCGGAAGATCCCGCCGTACCCCGCGAGGGCGGTGACACCCTCCTGGATACGCGCTCCCGCCCCGTCGTTGAGGCCGACCAGCGGGGCGCCGGTGTCCGCCGCGAGGTCCATCACCTTGTGCACCTTCTCGGCGTGCGCCTCGCCGAGCGCTCCGGCGAAGACCCGGAAGTCGTGTGCGTAGGCGAAGACGGTCCGGCCGTGGACGAGGCCCCAGCCGATCACGACACCGTCCCCGTGCGGTTTGCGCTCCGCCAGTCCGAAGGCGGATGCCCGGTGCCTGCGCAGCGGCTCGATCTCGGTGAACGTCCCCTCGTCGAAGAGGAGTGCCAGGCGCTCGTGTGCGGTGAGCTTGTTCTTCTCGTGCTGCCGCCGGGTGGCCGCCGGGTCGGGTCCCCGGCTCACCTCCTCCTTGAGCCGCCGGAGTTCGGCGGTGGCGCGTCGGAGGTCGGGGGCGGTCTGAGTGACCGTGAGGTCATCGAGGATCGTCATCGGCCGAACGTAGGAACGCCGGCTAGAGACGGGCTGGAGGAGTACGGAAAGGGTCAGCCGGTGGTCACCGGAAGGTCGAGTGCCGGGTCTGCGGAGAGCACCGCCTGGTGGAGGCGCTGCAGCCGGGCGGAGGGCTCCAGGCCCAGCTCGCCGACGAGTGTCTCGCGCAGCCGCTGGTACGCCTCGAGTGCCCGCCAGGCGCAGCTGGAGCGGTGCAGAGCGGTCATCAGCTGGGCGCAGAAGTTCTCGTGCATGGGGTGCCTGGCGACCAGGACCCGCAGTTCGGGCACGAGCTCCATGTGCCGGCCGAGCCTCAGATCGGCGTCCACGCGGAGTTCCAGGGCCGCGGTCCGGTCCTCCTCCATGCGGAGCACGTCGAGTTCGAGGATGGTGCCGATCCGTACGTCGACGAGGGCACTGCCCGTCCACATGTCCAGGGCACGGCCCAGCAGTTCTGACGCGGCGAGGTAGTCGCCGGCTTCGTGCGCGGCCCGCCCCGAGGCGGTGAGCTGGGCGAACTCATGGGCGTCGACCTGGCCCGGCTGTACCTGGAGCAGGTAGCCGCCGTGCCGGGTGATCAGGACGTCCTTGGCCTGACGGGTCGGGTCGCCGTCGAGGGCCGCCGCGATCTTGCGTCGCAGTTGCAGGATGTACGTCTGCAGTGTGGTGGCCGCGCTGCGCGGTATGTCCTCACCCCAGATCTCCTCCATCAGGGTCGCCACCGTCACGACCCGGTCCGCCTGCAGGGCGAGCAGGGACAGGATCTGGCGCGGCTTGGCGGCGGTGGGGACGACGGACACCCCGTTCACTCGGGCCGCCAGGGGTCCCAGGACCTTGATTTCCATGATCGCGCCCTCCACTTCATGAGCTGTGAGGCCGGTCCGGCACCGGGTTTCGGCACGGATTCCGGAGTATTGGTCGAACCTCGCACCGATGGCGTTCGAGTCCCAGTGAGGCGGTCACGAAGGTGGACGTGAAAATGTCATGCCCCAGTGATGAGCCCCGCACTGTGCCGTCCGCCGCGGGGCGACGCAGAATCCTGCCACTCGGCAACGCATTCGACTCGAATCTGCCGGCCATCCAGGAGGGGATCTCTCATGAACGTCACCATGCGCACCACGCAGATCACCCATGCGCGCCCCGACTCCCCGGACCTGCGCACCGCACGTCCGCTGTCCTCCGACCACCGCTTCGCGCTGCTGACGGCCCGGGCCGGGCTGGAGCCGGAACTGGCGAAGCGCTACACGAGCGACCCGGTCTCCGTACTCGCCGAGTTCGGCCTGGCCTCGAGCGAGCCGGTGTACGGCGACGCGGACAGGTGCCTGGTGATCGAGCAGCTGGACGGACCGGGTGTCGCCTTCGACGGCTGCTACGGCTGCGCCACCGGCATGGCTCCGGAGGCCGGGATAGATGCCCAGGTGGCGTTTGCATGAGCAGATCCGGGGGGACGGCCGGCGAACTGCCGGTGGGATTCAAGAGGCATCTGCGGGTGGAGGCGATCGCGGGAGACGCCGTCTACCTGTTGTCGGAGCGGGGCACGACAGCCCTTCAGGGCCGTGAGGTTCAGGAACTCGCGGCCCTGCTGGACGGGACCCGCACGCTGACCGGCGTACTCGAGGAGGCGGCGCGGTCCCTGTCGTCGGCCACCGTGGCCGGCATGATCGCGGAACTGGCCCGGGCCGATCTGATCGGCTACCACGATCCGACCGTGGACGCCTCGACGGAGGCGTACTGGGAGTTCGCCGGTTTGCAGGGGGGCAGCGCCACCGCGTCGCTGGAGACGACGCCGGTGGAGGTGGTCGCGCTGGGCCGGGTGGACGCCCAGGCGGCCCGGGCGGAGTGCGCGGCCGCGGGGCTGCGGCTGGCCGAGCCGGGTGCCGGCGACGCGGCGGCGTTCTCGCTCGTCCTGTGCGACGACTATCTCGATCCGCGTCTGGCGGAGATCGACGCCCGCCACCGGGCGTCGGGCCGGGCCTGGCTGCTGGCCAAGCCGTGCGGTGCGGAAACCTGGGTGGGGCCGGTGTTCGAGGGCGCGGAAGGCGCCTGCTGGATGTGCCTGGCCCACCGGCTGCGCGGGCACCGGGCCTCGAGGGCGCCCGTCCTGCACGCTCTCGGCCTGTCGGGAACGGTGCCGGTCCCCGAGGTCTCGCTCGCGACCGTACGGGCCATGGGACTGCACACCGCGGTGCTGGAGACCGCGAAGTGGGTGGCCGGCCTGCGCTACGAGGGACAGCGCGCCGTCTGCACGCTGGACACCCGTGCCCTGCGGACCCGGCAGCATCCGGTTGTCCGGCGCCCGCAGTGCGGGAGCTGCGGGAACCCCGGGCTCGTCGCGGAACAGGTGTGGCGCCCCTTCGTCGCCCGGTCCAGTCCCAAGACGCACGTCGTGGGCGGCAACCACCGGGCGTGCAGCGCCGAGTCGGTACTGGAACGCTACCGGCACCTGACCGATCCGGTGACCGGGATCGTTTCGGAACTGCGCCCCGCTTCCGGTTGTCCCAAGGGACTGAACCGGTACGTCGCCGGGCGCAACCTGGCCTTCGGTGACAGCCGTTCGCTGGCCGGGCTGCGCGGAGGACTGCGCAGCCAGAGCGGGGGGAAGGGGACCACACCGCAGGAGGCCGAGGTGGGCGCCCTCTGCGAGGCACTGGAACGCTATTGCGGAACCCGGCAGGGAGACGAGCCGGTCATTCGCGACACTCTCACCGGTCTCGGCCCGTCCGCGCTGCACCCCAATCTCTGTCAGCTGTTCGCCGACCGGCAGTTCCGGGAGCGGGACGCCTGGAACCCCAGACACTCGCACTTCCAGCAGGTACCGCCGCCGTTCGACCCGGGGGCGCCCACCGACTGGACTCCGGTGTGGTCCCTCACTCAGGGCACCCACCGCCTCCTGCCCTCCTCCATGCTGTACTTCGGCGCGGGTCCGGGGGGTGTTCCCGCCGCGCCCTGGGCGGACTCCAACGGAAACGCGGCGGGCAGCAGTCCGGAGGACGCCGTCCTGCAGGGCTTCCTGGAACTGGTGGAACGGGACGCGGTGGCCCTGTGGTGGTACAACCGCACCCGTCAACCCGCCGTGGACCTCGACGCGTTCGACGAGCCGTGGCTCGCGCGGGCCCGGCAGGCGTACGCGGAGCTGGACCGTGAACTGTGGGTGCTCGACCTGACCGCGGACTTCGGCATCCCTGTCATGGCCGCGCTCTCCCGCCGTACCGACGGGGAGGCCCAGGCCGTCTCGTTCGGCTTCGGCGCGCACTTCGATCCGTGGCTGGCCCTGCGCAGGGCGGTGACGGAGTTGGCGCAATTGCTACCCCCGGAGAACGAGTCGTCCGCATTGCGCTCGACGGACCGCGATCTCGTCGACTGGTGGCTGAAAGGAACGGTGGAAAACCAGCCATACCTGTGTCCGGATCCAGCGGAAACACCGCGCACTCCGGGGTGCTATTCGTATGCACCCCGAGATGATCTGCGGGACGACATCGAAGCGGCGCACGCGCTGGTGCGCGCGCACGGGATGGAGTTGCTGGTTCTTGACCAGACCCGCCCCGACGTGGGACTTCCCGTGGTGAAAGTGATCGTTCCAGGTATGCGGCACTTCTGGGCCCGATTCGCGCCGGGTCGGCTTTTCGACATACCGGTGCAGCTCGGACGGCGCACGAACCCTGTGCGCTTCGAGAAAATCAACCCGATACCGCTCTTCGTCTGAGATCCGGCCGACAAGGACAATCAGTGGCTGAGACATGCCGAACGGCCTAGAATGCGCTCCGCCACTACTGTCCCTGCCAAGGAGAGGCGATGCCGACGAGGCGTGATGGCACGAAAGAGCCGGTGGGTGAGGGCTCTGTGACACCGGGGGGCGTCTCGGACAAGTCCGCAGAAGACAGCGGGTCGGCGGGGACCGGTTCGTCCGGCGGTGCGCGGTCACCGCGTTCCCAGCCGCCGGCCCCGTTACTCGCCCGGGCGGTCATACTCGTCGCACTGCTCTGCTACGGCACCATGACCGTCCTGAACGTGGTCAGGACCGAACCCGACACCAAGCAGCTCACCATCTGCGTCATCCTCGTCGTCGCGGTGTTCGGCGTGCAGGTGGCCATATCCTCGGGCGGGGCCCGCCGCTGGTCGGCCCGGAGAAAGGCGACCGCACTCCTCCTTCAGGCGGTGCTCACCTTCGCGCCGATCGTATGGTTCGGCACCAACTGGGGCAGCATGGAGGGTCCGCTGGCCGCCTCGCTGCTGCTGACGCTGCCCGCGCGGTACGCCTGGCCGAGCTACGGGCTGCTGATCGCCTTCATCCCGGTGTACAACGTGCTCGCCGGCGCGTCGATCGACCTGGTCCTCTACTTCACCATCGCGGGCACCCTGACCGGCCTGGTCATCTACGGCCTCACCCGCCTCACCGACCTGGTGCACGAGGTGCACGCGACCCGTGAGGAACTGGCGAGAATGGCCGTGACGCAGGAGCGGCTGCGCTTCGCCCGCGATCTGCACGACCTGCTCGGCTACAGCCTCTCCGCGGTCACCCTCAAGGGCGAACTGGTCCAGCGGCTGATCGGCACCCGGCCGGACAAGGCCTGCGAAGAGACGGCCTCACTGCTCCAGGTGGCACGGCAGGCGCTGGCCGACGTACGGCTGGTGTCCAGCGGGTACCGTGACATGTCGCTCTCCGCGGAGGCGGAATCGGCGGAGTCGGTCCTGACCGCCGCCGATGTCCGCGCCGAGGTGAACGTGATGTGCGGCCGTCTGCACCCGGTCGTCGACACCGTTCTCGCCACCGCGCTGCGGGAAGGAGTCACCAACATCCTCCGGCACAGCGGTGTGCGAGTCTGCTCCATCAAGGCGGAGACCGACGGAGAAACGGTCCGTCTCTGTCTGACCAACGATCAGCCGCACGAAAAGAGGGATGTCCTCTCGGCTCGGACCGGTGGAAGCGGCCTGGAGAACCTGCGGAGCCGCTTCACCTCGATAGGAGGGGGGGTCAGTGCGGGGCTTCAGGTGGACGGCCAGTTCCACCTGGAGGTCTGGGCGCCGGTCAGGCCGCCGAGCGACGACGGGGAGTCACTGGGGTTCGAGCCCTCGGGCTCGGAGAGAACCGCCGTGGCCTAGGGCCTGTTGCGAAAGTGCCGTTCGCAACTGGCCTGGCTGAACACCGAATCGGGGGGTAAAGATGCTGTCCGTGAGGATTCTCCTCGCCGAGGACGTCCATATGATCCGTGGCGCGCTGGTGGCACTGCTCCAACTCGAGCCCGATCTGCACGTGGTGACCACGGTGGACCGCGGGGACGCGATCGTGACGGCCGCCCTGACCACCAAGCCGGACGTGGCGATCATCGACATCGATCTGCCGGGCATCGACGGTCTCACCGCGGCTGCCGAGCTCCACAGGCAACTGCCCAGTTGCCGCACGCTCATCCTCACGAGTCTCGGGCGACCCGGCACCCTGCGGCGCGCCCTGTCCGCGCAGGTGTCGGGCTTCCTGCTCAAGGACTCACCGCCGGACCAGCTCGCCCTCGCCGTCCGGGCGGTGGCCGGCGGGCGCCGAGTCGTCGACCCCCAACTCGCCCTGACCGCCTGGGACTCACCGGACAACCCGCTGTCCCCCCGCGAACTCGAGGTACTACGGCTCGCCGCCCGCGGCGCCGACGCGGCCGAGATCGCCGGATGCCTCTATCTCTCCAAGGGCACGGTCCGCAACTACCTGACCGCCATCGTCGGCAAGCTCGGCGCACGCAACCGGATCGACGCGATCCGGATCGCCGAGGAAGCCGGCTGGCTCCCCTGACCCGCGCATGCCCGGCTCCGGCGCGCCGGAGGTGCCGGGCGCGCCCAGCAAGGTGTCGAGCAGACCGTCGTCCAGGGTGGTGCCGACGGACAGATCGGTGAGCTCCCCGAAACCGGTGTCGCAGATCGCGGCGCTGACGACGTACCGCTCGCCGACCGGGAAGGTGCCGAACTCCCACTCGCCACCGGGCACCGGCGAGCCGTCCGGCCTGACCAGCCGGATGTCCCCGCCGTCCATCGAGAAGCCGAACCCGGTGAACCGGAATCTCAGCCCCTGCCCGAGTGCCTTGCTGTACGCCTCCTTGAGGGTCCACAGCCGCACCATGAGATCGTTGCGCCTCTCCTCGCCCCCCGCGTCCAGCACCGCCCGCTCGTACGGCGTGCAGGCCTGGGCCTCGGAACCGGTGCGTGCCAGCTGCCGGTCGGCCCGCTCCACGTCGACCCCGATCCGCCCCTGCCGGGTGATCCCGACGACCATCATCTCCTCGGTGTGACTGAGGCTGATGTCGATCTGGTCGCAGCCGCGCACATAGGGCCGTCCACCCGGCTGGTAGGCGAGATCCACCAGGTCCGGCGCCGTGCGCAGCACCGCGGCGGCCGCGTGCCGCAGCAGCAGCCGGGAGGCGACGAAGCGCTGCCGCATCCGGGCCTGCGGCAGCTTCTCGTAACGCCGCCAGTCCCGACCGAGCTGACGGCGCAGCTCCGTGTCGGTGTCGCCGCGGGGCAGCCAGGCGGGCATCGCCGCGTACATCAGGGTGCTGCCGGAGCGCAGCAGTTGTGCGCGGATCTGGTCCCAGGGGCCATCGGGGCCGTCGACGTGCAACGGCCGCCCGATCCGTTCCCTCACCTCAGGCTCCGGAGAGGGCGGCCGTCAGCGGGCCGGCGTCCAGTGCCGATATCACCCCTGCCAGGTCCACCGCGTCACTGGCCGGCCCCCGGCAGACCGGCAGGCACACCGGGCCGCGCGGGCCGCCGCCCATCCGCCACAGATAGGGGGTGAGCACGGCCCTCGGCCCGATCTCCACCACGTGTGTGGGGGCCTGCTGGGTGAGCAGGCTGCGGGCGGCGTCGGCGAACCGGACCGGCGCGGTGATCTGCTCGGTCCAGTACGGGGCGTAGAGCGGCTCGGTGGCGAGCCTGCCGTACACGGTCGAGTAGAACGGCAGCCGCGCGGCCGCGCCGGGCAGCCGGCGCAGCACCACGTCGAACTTGGACACCACGGGCTGCATCAGCGGGGAGTGGAAGGCGTGCGACACCGCCAGATACCGGCAGCGCACGCCGCGTGCGGCGAGCCGGGCCTCGACGCGCTCCAGTGCGGCGCGGTCGCCGGAGAGCACGATCGACCGGGCGGCGTTGATGGCGCTGATGCCCACGGCCGGTTCGGCGGAGATCAGTTCGGCGGCCTCGTAGGAGGTGATGCAGACGGCCATCATGGCGCCGCCCGGCGGCAGGCGCTGCATGAAGGCGCCGCGCATCGACACCAGCCTGGCGGCGTCGGTGAGGGTGAGCGCGCCCGCGACGGTGGCCGCCGCGAACTCCCCGATGCCGTGGCCCAGTACGGCCACCGGGTGCACACCCGCCTCCTCCATGGTCCGCGCCAGGGCGTACCCGACGGCGAACAGCGCCGGCTGCGTGAGCGCCGTACGGTGGACGCGCGCGTCGTTGGAGACGATCAGCTCCACCATGGACTGCCTGGTGTACGGCAGCAGTGCCGCGTCGGCCTCCTCCAGGAAGGTCCGGTAGCTGATGGAGTGCAGGTAGAGGCCCGACGTCATGCCGGGGTGCTGGGACCCCTGGCCGGTGAAGACGAAAGCGGCCCGGACCTGGCCGCTGCCCCGGCGGGCGTCACGCATCGCCAGGAAGTCGGCGAGCTCACGGACCGTGGGGTACGCCCAGATGTCGCCGGGCTCCACCAGGGCGCCGAACTCCTCCTCGATGTCGCCGTAGAGGCTGAGGGCGGCCACCGAGTCGAACCCCTCCCTGTCCAGCGGCACGTCGTCCCCCACCGGGCGTCCGATGTAGTGGGCGATCCGTTCGCGCAGCCATTCCCGGTGGGCGACGGCGAAGTCGTCCTCGGCACGGGGGTGTCGTTCCTGCATGGTGTGCTTCCTCTCGGGCTCTGGGGGCAGTCCGGGGGCGGCTGCCCGGCGACGGGGTGGTGGGGCACCCCCGGGGCGGTCGATACGGTTTCGCAACAGGCCCTAGGGCAGTGGGGAGCCGTAGAGGTCGTAGCTGCGGCGGTTGTGCAGGCGGGCGACGATCTCGTCCAGGACGCGCCGTTCGCAGGCGCCGGGGCGGTCCGGCAGGGGCAGGCCGAGCCGTCTCACCAGCCGGTAGAGAACCGCCGTGGTCCAGGCCGAGTCGGCCAGGAACGAGTCGACCCGGTCCGCGGGGGCCGACTGCTGCTCGCGCCACACCCCGAGACAGGCGGCCGCGGCGAGCACCAGGGTGTAGCGGTCGGCGAGGCCGAAGCTGTGCGGGCTTGCCAGAGCCTCCCGATCGCCCAGCGGCAGCACCTCGAACGCCTTTTTCAGGTCGGCGAGTTCACCGGTGAGGGAGCGGGCCAGGAAGCGCAGCGCATGGCCGGCCGATCCGTCCGGGCCCGGCGGTCCGGCCGACTCCAGCTGATCGCTGGCGGCCACCAGGGTCGCGGCCAGGGGATCGCCGTCGCCCAGCAGAACGGGCTGGGACAGGTCCAGCGCGGGCAGGGCCTCGTGCGGCCGGAACAGCCCGGCCGGTGGCTGCGGGTCCGCGAACCACGCGTGCCGGGCGAAGTAGGGAAGCTGCGGCAGGATGCTGACCTGACGGCCCGCACTGCCCGCGTGTCCCAGCGAGGTGACCGGCAGGTCCCGCCGCTGCTTCTGGAACATTCCGTACGCCCCGTCCTCGGTGAAGCTCTTCTCGCCGAGGACCGCCGCCATCTCGTCCATGCTCTCCGCCACGAGCTTGGGCGCCAGATACGCGGCGGCCGCCGCGTAGGCGCTCATCTGCCGTGGCAGCAGATGCAGCGCACGGGTGGCGACCAGGGCCAGGCAGTCGATGAGCAGGAGGTCGAGGAAGCCGCCGGTCAGCACGTCCCGTACATGCTGGACATCCAGCGAGGAACGGCCGTCGGACCGGGTGCGGACCGCGAACCGGGCCACGGTGCGCAGCGCGGTGTCGGCACCGGCCAGCACGATCGACGGGATGAGCCCGCGGATGAGCAGCGAGGAGCGCAGCGACAGTTCGTAGCCGTCGCCCTGCTCGCCGAGCACCGCGCTTCGGGGCACGAGGCATTCGTTGATCCGCAGTCCGCCGAACTCGGCACTGCGCATCCCGGTCGTGGTGCGGCGGGCCAGGTCCTCGACGCGGTCGGCGGGCAGTTCGTCGCGGTCGAGCAACAGCACCGAGTGGCTGCGTCCTCGTGCCGCCCCCGGGGTGCGGGCGAAGACGACCAGGCCGGTGGCGCGGGAGGCGTTGGCGATGGCGGACTTGCTGCCGTCGAGGCGCAGGCCGCCGGGGACGGTGGTCAGGGTGAACTCGTCACGGACGAAGTCGTTTCCGTGCGCGACCTCGTGCCGGGCGACGGCGATCCGGCGTCCGCCGAGCAGCAGTCGGGCGGCGTGACTGCGCTGGTCGCTGTTGCCGGCCGTCCACACGGGGGTGGCGGCGAAGAAGCAGTTGAGCCCGTAGCCGAAGCCGAGGGAGGCGTCACGGCGGAAGACCGGGCGCAGGATCCGCCCGAGCATGTCCATCCGTTCCAGCCTTCCGCCGAGGTCGGCGGGCACGAACTCCGCGTTGAACGCGTGCTCGTCGAGCAGTTTCTCGGCCTCGGGCAGCACCTCGCCGGCCGCGTCGGCGGCGAGCAGGGCGTCGGCGCCGAGCGGGTTGGCGGGGTCGTCGAGGGCGCCGAACGCCTGCTCCAGGGCGTTGATGCGCTCCTCGGCCGGGGTCATCGCCGGCTCCCGGCCGTGAGCAGCCGCTCGACGTCGGCGTGCAGCCGCTGGTGCAGAGGGGTGAGTTCGCCACGCAGGAAGAGCCTGCGCATGGCCGCTCGCTCCACCTTGCCGCTGGTCGTCCGGCGCACCGTCCCGGCCCGTACGAACACCACGCCTCCGGCCTCCACCTGGTACTCCTCGTTGAGCCGCTGCTGGACGGCGGCGGCGAGCCCGGCGAGGTCGACGTCGTAGCGGCTGCGGGCGCGCAACTCCTGGACGATGACGAAGCGTTCGCGGGAGTCGGGCACCAGGAAGGCGCTGGCGGCCCCGAACAGGCTGCTGACCTGCTGGGCAGTGCGCTCCAGGTCCTGCGGGTAGAGGTTGCGCCCGGCGAAGACGATCATGTCCTTCAGCCGGCCGGTCACATACAGCAGGCCGTCCTCCAGTGCTCCGAGATCCCCGGTCCGCAGATAGCCGCGGCCACCGCCTTCGATACGGCAGTCGAAGACCGCCGCCGTCTCGGCCGGGCGGCCCCAGTACCCGGGGCCGACGCTGTCGCCGCGCACCCATATCTCGCCGACCCTGCCGTCCGGGAGCTCCCGGCAGGTCTCGGCGTCCACGATGCGGAGGTCGACCGAGGCGGCCGGACCGCAGTGGGTGATGACCCGGCCGGGGCCGGTGGGGGCGGCCAGCCTGCCCGACTCCAGGGCGGCGGCATCGACGGTGCGCCAGGCGGCGGCCGGGGCGGTGCGGGTCCCGGAGACCAGGAGGGTCGCCTCGGCCAGGCCGTAGCAGGGGGCCAGCGCGCCAGGACGCAGCCCGGCGGGGGCGAACCGCTCGGCGAAGGCCTCCAGGGTGGCGGCGTGGACGGGTTCGCCGCCGCTGACGGCCACTTCCCAGCCGGACAGGTCCAGGCCCGCGAGCTGCGCGTCGTTGATGCGGCGCACGCACAGCTCGTAGGCGAAGTCCGGTGCGCCGCTGACGGTCAGTCCGTAGCGCGAGATGGTCTCCAGCCAGTGGGCCGGCCGCTTGACGAACGCGGCCGGGGAGAGCAGCACGGCGGTGCCGCCCAGCCACAGGGCGTGCAGCACTTGGCCGACCAGGCCCATGTCGTGGTGGAGCGGCAGCCAGCCGCCCAGACGGGTCCCGGGGCGGGTGCCGAGCGCCTCGCTGATGGCCCGCTGGTTGGCGAGCAGACTGCGGTGGGTGACCACCACACCACGCGGGTCGCGGGTGGAGCCCGAGGTGTACTGGAGGTAGACGGGCATGTCCGGGTCGGGCACGAAGGGCCGCAGGGGCTCCTGTGTCGCGGCGTCCGCGCCGGTCACGGCCGAGCCGTCGGCAAGCAGGCAGAGGACGTCGCCGTGGCCGGTGCGGGCGAGCAGCTGGGAGACCTCGGCCGCCTCGGAGACGGAGGTGAGGACGCAGGCCGCGGCGGCCTCCCCGACGATTCCGGCGATGCGTTCGTCGTGGTGGCCGCGGCCGGAGGGCGGGGCCACCGGCACCGCGACGGCGCCCGCGTACAAGCAGGCGAGGAGGCCGGTGACGAAGAGGTCCCGTGCGCTTGGCGCGATCAGTACCCGGTCCCCCGGCTGCACGTGTCGCCGCAGGTGTCCGGCAAGGTCGCGCACCGCCCGGTCGAGCCGCGCGTAGGAGATCGTCTCGGGCGTCAGGCCGCCGTCCCGCTCGGTGAGGAGGATCAGCGCCTCTCGGTCCGGCGTCGCGGCGACCTGCGCCTGAAAGTGTTCGGTAAAGGTCTGATGTCCCCTCATGCCTCCCCCTCGCGTGTCGTGCGGCCGCTCGCGCGTGACCGGCCACGGCGGTGTGTGCTGTCGGGAAGGCGGGAGCGCGCCGTCGAGGGAGCCTCGGCCTCGCCCGAACACGTGCGGCGAGGCCGGTTCATCGACCCGGCCAGGCCGCCGCGGTCCGGTGGCCGTCGTTCTTGATGGTCCAGCCGGCGTAGGCCGTCGCGGTCGCTGCGCCGGCCGCGTACGGGTGACCGGCACGCCCGGCCAGGGCCAGCAGCACGGCGGTCACAGCCGCCAGTTCGGTCTCGTCGGGCCGTCCACGGACCACGGTGATACTCATCGGATTCGCCATGGGACCAGCGTGCGCCGCAGTGCTCGAAGCGGGCTCATGCGCGGGTGGAGGCCCGCGCGCCCCCGGGTGCGGGTCAGCTGAGGACGCGTTCGTACGCCAGGTGCCGGCCGCGTTCCACGAAGACGTCCGCGTTCCGCGCCATCAGGTCGGCCAGGGCGCGGCGAGGGCCGTTGTCCAACGCCCGGTCGCACACCTCGGTGTCGTGCCACCACTGGATCCCGATGTAGGTGTCGGGGTGGAGCGTGGAGCGCAGCAGATCGCTTCCGCCGAAGCCGCCCAGTCGCGCGAAGTGTTCGTTCAGCTCGGCGAACCGCCTCTCGAACCCATGCGGGTCGCGGTGCGGCCTGGCGCGGGTCAGGACAACGTTCTCCGCCCCGACGATCGCGTTCTCCTTGAGCACCCGCGCCACGCTCAGCGCCTGGTCGGCCTCGGTGTCGATCATCGGGCCGAGCTGTCTGACGTGGGCCTGGAAGGTGTCGTCGTGGACGGTCCGGAGGAAACCCCGGACGGTGCGCCAGTGCCCGAGGTTCACGAACACCTGCGGCGATTCGACGAGTTGTACCGTCACCAGGAAGTCGAAGTCCGGTCGTGTACGCAGGTACTGCGAATGCGCCCGGAACTTCCGCACGAACCGCTCGCTGTCCCCCTTGACCTGAAAACGGTTGATCACCGTCATGGGTGTGTCCTGACTACGATTCGGCACGCGCTTCCTCCGCGAACTGCTTGGCATGACGCAGGGTGGTGGAACTGTTGGCACCGAGGGCCTCACGGACCAGAGTACGGGCCTCGGAAAGGGTCGCCTCGGGGCCCAGCGCGGTCCGCACCCCGTCCGGGTCCAGGGTCACGGTGTGCCACGAGGTGGCCCTGGTGGTGCCGTCCTCGAGCGGCTCGATCACCCAGCGCCCGGTGTGGCCGCTCATGGCCACCGGAACCCGCAGCTGCTTGTAGACGATGACGTTCCGGTCCTCGAAGCAGACCCGGACCGAGGTGGTGTTGTGGGTGGAGCCGTCCGGGCTGCGGGTGTCCATGTCCATGCGCTGGATGCCGGGTTCGTCCTCGTTGAGCTCGAGACGGGCCACGTGCGGCAGCCGCTGCGGCCACAGGTCGGCGCGGTCCAGGAAGGCGAAGACGTCGCCTGCGGCGCCGAAGACGATCTCGGAGTCGCTGAAGGTGAAGTGGAGTTCCTCGCGGATGTCACCCTGCTCCGCGGTGTTCTTCAGGGCCAGCAGCTCGGCGCGGCTGTTGCGGTCGACGGCCTGCGCGATCAGCTCCTCGGCGGCCGGATCGCCGTTCACGGCAAGGTAGTCGTGCAGCAGCGTGACCCGGGTGCCGCCGTTCTCCAGCTCCTGGACGCGCCACTCGCCGCCCATCGAGGCGACGGGAGCGGCCGTGACGACCTGGCGGAAGGTGATCGTACGGGCGACCGGGTCCAGGGTGCGGCGCGAGGTCCAGGTGCGGACGCGTTCGCCGGCGACGGCCCAGATGCGCAGGAGCTGCTCGCCCCCGCCCGGCGCGGCCTCTTCCAGCACTTCCACGTGCACGGTGGGACCGAACACCTGGGGCCACGTGGTGACGTCGGCCACCAGCGCGTAGACGGTGGCGGGCGGCGCCGACACCGTGATGGAGTGCTCCGTGACATGGGGTGCTTCGGTCTCGGACGTAGCGGTCGGCGCCACGGCAAACCTTCCCTTCGGGCTGTCCGCAACGGGGCGGATCTCAAGGCTGGCATGATTTGCTCAAGCGAAACTGGAGTGCCGGTGGAGCGGCCGCTATCGGGCGGCCCAGTCCGGTCGTTCGAGGATGTCCAGGACGGCACAGCCCCAGCTGTAGCCGGCGCCGACGCTGACCAGGACGCACCGGTCGCCGGGCGCGGCACGCCCCGAGACCAGCAGGTGGTCGAGGCCGGCGAACTGGTCGCCCGCTCCCAGGTGGCCGACCGTCCGGGCGAAGTCCCAGGTGGTGCGGGCGGGATCGATGCCGAACGGCTTGTGGTAGATGGACTGCAGGCGCCGCTGCCCGAAGTGCGGCAGCACCACCCAGTCCGCCTCCAGGAGTTCCGAACCGGCGTCGGCCAACGCCTGTTTGATCACCGTCTGCTGGCCGTTGTGGGCCCGGCTGATCGCGTACGAGATCCCGGTGCGGCCGACGAAGGCACGCTTGGCCTCCTCGAAGTCGACGGGGACGCGGTGGCCGAACGGGGCGCGGGTGAACGGGTCGTCACCGCGGTGCAACGGCTCCAGTTCCGGGTCCGCGTGCAGGGCGAGCGAGACCAGCCGGGCGAATCCAGCGCGCCGGGAGAGCAGCAGCGAGGTGGCGCCGTCGGCGTAGGGGGTGCCGGGGTCGGTGTTCCAGCGGTCGATGCCCGGGGGGCAGAACCGGTCGGCGGTGGTGAGCAGGGCGTCCCCGTGCCCGTGGCCCGCGGTCAGGTAGGCGGTGGCGAGGTCGAGTGCGGTGAGTCCGCCGTTGGACATCTGCCGGATCTCGACGGCCTGGCAGGTGTTGCCCAGCGCCTCGCGCTGGATGTACGAGGCCACCGGCCACAGGTCCTGGCCCTGGTGGTAGGTGTCCGCGTGCAGCAGCAGGTCGATGTCGCCGCCGCGGACGCCTGCCCGCCGCAGGACGGTCCGGGCGGCGGTCGCGGCCATTTCGGCCGCCGACTCCTCGGGCGAGTACGCCACCGACTCCATGCCGGTGGCCGCCGCCACCCGGGGCGGGCAGGCTCCGGAGGCCACGGCATCGGCGACGGTGATGCGGGAGGGAAGCCGCGTGGAGGTTCCCCGTATGTAGACGTCTTCCAGACGCACTGTCACTCCAAGCAACGAGGAAGGGCGGGGTCTCATCCCGTACCGGCGGCAGCCAGCGACGAGGCGTCCTGGACCGGCCCGGGTCCCGGCCGCCGGTCGAGCAGGACGTAGTGGACGGCGTCGAGCAGCGCGCGCCAGCTCGCCGCGACCGTGTTGCCGTCCACGCCCACCGTGCCCCAGCTGCGCTCGCCGTCCCGGTAGGAGATGAGCACCCGGGCCGACGCCCCGCTGCCGGTCTCGCCGCTGAGCACCCGTACCCGGTAGTCGGTGAGTTGCAGCCGGGCCAGGGCCGGGAAGCAGGGGTCGAGTGCGCTGTGCAGCGCGGTGTCCAGGGCGTTGACGGGGCCGTTGCCGTGCCCGGTCGCGGTGAGCCGGCGCCCTTCGACGACCAGCTGCACGGTGGCCTCGGTGCGGACCTCGCCGTCGTGCAGCCCGAGCACCCGTACGGACCACGCCTCGACCTCGAACGGCGGGGGCGGTGGGCCGCCGGCCAGCTCCTCGCGCAGCAGCAGCTCGAAGGAGGCGTCGGCGGACTCGAAGCTGTAGCCGTCGTTCTCCAGCTGCTTCACCCGGGCCGCGGCGCGGGCCACTTCGTCGGAGCCCGCTTCCACCTCGTAGCCCAGTTCGCGGGCTTTGAGCTCGATCGAGGAGCGTCCGCCCATGTCGGAGACGAGGGTGCGCATGGTGCTGCCGACCAGGGCGGGGTCGGTGTGCTGGTAGAGGTTGGGGTCGACCCGCAGCGCGGACGCGTGCAGGCCCGCCTTGTGGGTGAAGGCCGAGGTGCCGACGTAGGGAGCCGCGGTGCGGCCGGGGACCTGGGTCACCTCGGTGACGGCGCGGCCGGTCCGGGCGAGTTCGCGCAGCCTTTCCAGCGGTACGACTTCCCGGCCCCGCTTGAGCACGAGGTTCGCGATGACCGTGAACAGGTCGGCGTTGCCGCACCGCTCGCCGTAGCCGTGCGCGGTGCCCTGGGCGTGGACGGCGCCGGCGTCCACCGCGGCCATGGTGCTGGCGACGGCGCAGCCGGTGTCGTCGTGGCAGTGGATGCCCAGTTGTACGCCGGTCAGGGCGAGGGTCTCGGCGACGACGGACGCCACCTCGTCGGGCAGTGACCCCCCGTTGGTGTCGCACAGCACGACCGTCTCGGCGCCCGCCTCAGCCGCGGTGCGGACGACGGCGAGGGCGTACTCGCGGTTGAGCTGATAGCCGTCGAAGTAGTGCTCCGCGTCGACGAAGACACGCCGGCCCGCGCGCACCAGGTGGCGTACCGTGCCGCCGATCATGGCGATGTTCTCGGCGAGCGTGGTGCGCAGCGCGTGCCGCACATGGCCGGTGTGGCTCTTGGCCACCAGGGTCACCACCGGGGTCTCCGCCTCCAGCAGGGCACGCACCTGCGGGTCGAGCGAGGCGGGGACGCCGGGCCTGCGGGTGGCACCGAACGCGGCCAGCACGGCGTGTTTCAGGTCGAGTTCGGTGCCGGCCCGGCGGAAGAACTCGGTGTCCTTCGGTACGGCCCCGGGCCAGCCCCCCTCGATGAATCCGACGCCGAGTGCGTCGAGCCGGTGTGCGACCGCGAGCTTGTCCTCGACCGTCAGCACCATGCCCTCCTGCTGGGTGCCGTCTCGCAAGGTCGTGTCGTAGAGTTGGAAGCTCTGCTCGGCCATCGCCCCTCCCTGGTCCTGTGTGCGCCGACGGTGACCGGCGACTCGCGGTTGCTTGTCCCACGGTCCGGCGCGGACCCGGAGAACGGCTGGAGCGGCGATGGACCGTGCCCGCAACGGCGAGGCGGGACCGGACGGCCGCTGCCGTCCGGTCCCGCCGTGTACGGGGGCCGGCCGGGTCAGGCCACCTGGGCGGCCGTGCCCGTGCTGTCGTCCGCTTCCCCCGCTTCCTCCTCGGGGGCCTCCAGGCGCATCTGCCGCGGGATGGCGAGCATCAGCAGGAAGGCCACGGCGACGACTCCGCCGAACACCCACAGGGTGGTTTTCAGGCTGTGCGCGAAGGAGGTGCCGTTCGCGTCCTTGGCGTACTCGGCGAGGACCGGGGCCGCCTGCTCGTCCTGGAGCGCGGGAGCGGAGCAGCTCTGCGGAACGATGCCCGGGTCCTTCTCCCGCACCCGGTCGACGGCGCACTCCCGGTAGGCCGCGACGGTCGCGTCCGCCTCACCCGGGGTCAGCTGGGCGGTGGCCACCAACTCCTTGCGGAGCTGTGCGGACTGGTCGTCGATCGCCGTGCCGGTGTTGCCGGCGAGCCCGCCGAAGAAGACCACGCTGACCAGGGCGCCGCCGATGGCGAACCCGAGCTGGGCGTTGGTGTGGACGACGCCGGAGGCGGAGCCCGCGTCCTTCAGCGGCACCTCGGAGATGACGATCTGCGGCAGCGGCGCCGCGATCAGGCCGAAGCCCAGACCGACCAGGAGCATCGGGACCACGAGCTGCCAGGACCCGATACCGCTGCCGTAGTGGCCCGCGGCCCACAGGAAGCTCAGCGCACCGAGGACGGTGACGACCGCGCCGACCTGCAGGACCTTCCTGCCGAACTTGGGGACCAGGGCCACCATCGCGGCCGACGAGGTGAGGAAGGCACCGATGCAGAACGGAAGGCTGGTGAGGCCCGCCCGCATCGGCGACCAGCCGAGGCCGACCTGCATGTAGACGGTCCAGCCGATGTTGAACATGCCGATGCCGATGTAGAAGGCGAGGTTGACGCCGAGGCCCGACGAGAAGCTGCGGATCCGGAACAGCGCCAGTTCGATCAGCGGGGAGCCGTCCAGGCGGGTCTTGTGCTTCTGCCACAGGATGAAGGCCGTCAGTACCGGCACCGACGCCGCCATCGACACGAAGCCCCACAGTGGCCAGCCCAGTTCGCGGCCCTGGAGGAGCGGGAAGATCAGCAGCAGCAGACCGACGGTGGCCAGGGCGACGCCCCGGACGTCGAGCTTGAGGGCGTGCGGCGCCTTGGACTCGCGGATCACGCGAGGGGCGTAGATCAGGCCGGCGACGCCGACCGGAATGTTGATCAGGAAGATGAGCCGCCAGTCGAGGCCGAACAGGTCCCACTCGGCCAGCGGGCCGCCCGCGCCCATGCCGACGGCCGCGGCCAGCCCCGCCACCCCGCCGTACATCGCGAAGGCGCCGGCCCGTTCCTTGGCCGAGAAGGTGACGTGGATGATGGCCAGGATCTGCGGCACCATGATGCCGGCGAAGGCACCCTGGATCATCCGGCAGGCCACCAACTGCCATGGCTCCTGGGCGAGTCCGGCGCCCAGGGAGGCCAGTGTGAAGCCGGCGACCCCGACCAGGAACATGCGTTTGCGGCCGTAGATGTCACCGAGTCGCCCGCCGAGGATCAGCATGAGGGCGAAGCTGAGCTGGTAGCCCACCAGAACCCACTGGATGACGGAGTAGCCGCCGCCGAGCCCGTGCTGGATGACCGGTGCGGCCACGTTCGCGATGGTCCCGTCCAGCATGTCCATGAAGGCGGCGACCAGCAGCACCAGCAGGGCCAGCCATCGCTTCGGGTCGGGCGGCGCCGCGCCGGTCGGCGTGTCCGCCGTGTCGTCCCTTGTCACCTCCGTCTCGGTGGACGGAACCTGCTCGGAGGAAATGGCCATGGTGTACCTCTCAGATCTTGGGGGGGGACCGGGGTAGTCGTCGGGGATTCCGCACGCGCCCGGACAGCCTTGGACCATGGGCTTCACACAGTGCCCGTGGTCAGTGGAGTCTCGCTGGAGCGCGCAGGAAGCGCGGGGCCACGGCGGCGGGTCCGCTTCCGCGTGCCTGGTGGTGCGGGTGAAAGGCGGCTTCCGCGACGCTCAGCACCGGTGTCACGCACGCTTCGGTGCCCTCGAACAGCTGAGCCCAGTGCTCCCGGTTCCGCCGGACGAAGTGGTTCGCGAACTTTCGCCTCAGGGCAGGCCAGTTGAGCGGGTCGTTCCGGTCGGGCAGTGATTCCCCGTCGATCCCGAGCCCCTGAAGCAGCGCCGCGTAGAAACGTTCTTCCAGCGCTCCGACGGCCACATGTCCGCCGTCGGCGCACGCGTAGCAGGTGTAGAACGGCGCCCCGCCGTCCAGCAGGTTCGCGCCCCGCTCGTGCTGCCACTGGCCGGCCGCGGACATGCCGACGAGCATGCCGAGCATCGCGCCCACGCCGTCCACGACGGCGGCGTCGACGACCTGTCCGCGACCGGTCCGCTGCCTTTCGTACAGGGCCGCGAGGACGCCGGCGACCAGGAACATCGAGCCGCCGGCGAAGTCGCCCAGGAAGTTCACCGGGACGACGGGGGGACCGCCGGCCTCGCCGATGGCGTACAACGCGCCCGTGAGCGCCAGGTAGTTGATGTCGTGCCCGGGGGTCGAGGCCAGCGGCCCGTCCTGCCCCCAGCCCGTCATCCGGGCGTAGACGAGGGCGGGGTTGCGTTCCAGGCACACGTCGGGGCCGACGCCGAGGCGCTCCGCCACTCCCGGGCGGAAGCCCTCGACCAGGATGTCGGCGTCCGCCACGAGGTCCAGGACCTCGGCGACGCCTTCCGGTCTCTTCAGGTCCAGTGCCCTGCTGTGCCGCCCGCGGTCCAGGATCCGGTGCCACTGCGCGAACGAGCGGCGGCCGTCGGCCCGGTCGACCCGGATCACCTCGGCCCCGAGGTCGGCGAGCATCATGCAGGCGAAGGGGCCGGGCCCGATCGCCGCCAGTTCGACCACCTTCAGCCCGTTCAGCGGCCCGGTCCCGGTTGTCCGTCCCTCAGTCGGTGCGATGCCCATTGCGGGAGGTTAGGAAGCCGCGCCGGAGTTGTGCTGGGACCACGCTCGAGCCCCGCTCGGGGCCCGAAGAGGCCGCCGGTGTCCGGGGCCCGGCTCCAGCGGTGTGCGAGCACGCGCTGGCACCGTGCGACGGGAAGTTCGTGCTGTCCGATTCCCCATGAGGAAGGAATCACTGTGACAACCAGCGCTACGGAGCCGGGCACCGCCGAGGCGGGGACCAGCACGTTCCCCTACCGGCGGCAGTGCCCGTTCACTCCGCCGAAGGAGTACACGGAGATCGTCGAGAAGGACGTCTCCCAGGTCACGCTCACCGGGTCGGGTCTGCGGATCTGGACGGTCGCCGGCTACGAGACCATCCGGCAACTGCTCACCGACCCACGGGTCAGCGCGTCGCGCAGGCACGCGAACTTCCCCTTCTACTTCGTCGCCCCGCCGGAGTACCGGACCGAGACCTCCTTCATCGGCTACGACGGGAAGGCGCACAGCGACACCCGCCGCAAGGCCGCGCTGACCTTCACCAGCCGCCAGGTACGGCGGTTGCGGCCGCGGATCGAGGAGATCGTCGACGACCACCTCGACAGGCTGCTGGCGATGACGCCCGTCGTCGACTTCCACCACGCGTTCTCGCTGCCCGTGCCGATGACCGTGATCTGCGAGCTGCTCGGCATCCCGCAGGACCGGCACGAGTTCTTCATCAGGCACGGCACGGCGCTGCTCGGCGGCCACAGTTCCACCGAGGAGCGGCAGGCCGCCATCGTCGAGGTGAACGCGTACGTCAACGACCTCATCCAGCTGAAGAAGGCGGAGCCGGGCGAGGATCTGCTCAGCCGGGCGATGGCCGACTACGAGGCGTCCGGCGAGGAGTACACCGACCGCGACCTGTTCAACATGGTCCGACTGCTGATGAACGGCGGGCACGAGACCACGGCCAGCCAGATCTCGCTGGGCACCGCGTGTCTGCTGGAGAACCCGGACCAGCTCGCCCTGCTCCTCGCCGACCCGTCACTGGTCAAGCCCGCCGTCGAGGAACTGGTGCGCTTCGCGACCATCGGTGACACCGCGGTCCCCCGGGTCGCCCTGGAGGACATCGAGATCGGCGGTCAGGTCATCCGCAAGGGCGACGGCATCCTCTGCCTCGGTCTCGCCGCGAACCGGGACCCGGAGGTCTTCCCGGACCCGGAGAAGCTCGACATCACCCGCGGCAGCCGCAAGCACCTCGGCTTCGGGCACGGCGTGCACCACTGCATCGGCGCGGACCTCGCCCGGCTGGAGCTGGAGATCGTGTGGAGCAAGCTGTTCCAGCGCATCCCGACCCTCCGACTCGCCAAGCCCTTCCTCGAGATACCCCGCAAGGAGGGCGCGGTCATCTACGGGCTGTGGGAGCTGCCGGTCAAGTGGTGAGTTCGACCCGTGCTCGAGCCGGCGTCCGTAGCGTTCCGTGGCACAGAGCCGCGGCAGTCCAGGAGGAAGACGTATGAGCACGGCACTCACACCCTTCCGGGTCGAGTTCCCCGAAGCGGACCTCGCCGATCTCCGCGACCGGCTGGCCCGGACCCGCTGGCCCGACCGGGAGACCGTCGGCGACTGGTCGCAGGGCGTACCGCTCGGCTACCTCCAGGAGCTCGCCGCGTACTGGCGCGACACGTACGACTGGCGGGCGGCCGAAGCGCGGCTGAACACGCTGCCCCAGTTCCGTACCGAGATCGACGGGCTGGGGATCCACTTCCTGCACGTACGGTCGAGGCACGCGAACGCCAAACCGCTGCTGCTCAGTCACGGCTGGCCGGGATCGGTCGTCGAGTTCCTCGACATCATCGGCCCGCTGACCGACCCCGAGGATCCGGCCGACGCCTTCCACGTGGTCTGCCCGTCGCTGCCGGGCTTCGCCTTCAGCGACAAGCCGGCCACCGCCGGCTGGACCGTGGAGCGCACGGCCGCCGCCTGGGCCGCGCTGATGAACCGGCTCGGCTACGAGAGGTACGCGGCGCACGGCACCGACTGGGGTTCCTTCCTGACCGGAATCCTGGGCGAGACGGAGGCGGACCACCTTCTGGGCATCCACCTGGCGATGCCCTTCGCCAGGCCGCCGCAGGAGCAGGTGGAGCTGGACGCCCGCGATCTGGCCGGCCTCGCCGCGCTCAAGGACTTCCAGACCAACGAGGGCGCCTACTCCGTACTCCAGGCGACCCGTCCGCAGACCCTCGGGTACGGCCTGGCCGACTCCCCCGCGGGCCAGCTGGCCTGGATGATCGAGAAGTACTGGGCGTGGAGCGACCACGACGGCGACGTGGAGAAGGTGATCGACCGTGACCGGCTGCTGGACGCGGTGACCCTCGCCTGGCTGGCCGGCACCGGCGCCTCCTCCGCCCGGATCTACTGGGAGAGCCACAACAAGATGGCACTCGGGCGCGTCGATGTGCCGACCGCCTGCTCAGTGTTCCCCAAGGACGCCCGGATGCCGCGCGCCTGGTGCGAACACCGCTTCACCGATCTGCGCCGCTGGACCGATCACGAGCGCGGCGGACACTTCCCGGCGCTGGAACAGCCGGAGCTGCTCGTCGACGAGCTCCGTTCCTTCTTCCGCCCGCTGACCTGAGTCTGGAGGCTTGGCCATGACCGCCCGAACGTCCGGGGAGAGCTCAGAGCTGCCCGAATTCCCTTTCCCGGGTACGAGTTACCGGGGGCCCGATCCGGTCTTCACCCGGCTGCGCACGGAACGGCCCGTCGTGCGTGTGCGGTGGACCGGAGGCGGTCATGCCTGGCTGGTGACGCGCCATGAGGATGTCAAACAGGTGCTGGACGACACCCGTTTCAGCAGAGCGGCCTCGTACGCACCGGACGCCCCGAAGTTCAGCGGGCTGTTCCAGGCCCCGCCCGGAATGATCATCTCGCTCGATCCGCCGGACCACACCAGGCTGCGGGTCCTGGCCGAGCAGGCCTTCTCCGCGGCTCGGATCGAGGGCATGCGGCCCCGGGTGCGCGAGCTGGCGGGACGGCTGCTGGACACGCTGGACAAGGAGTCGGACGGCGGCCCGGTGGATCTCGTGGAGGGCTTCGCCGCTCCGCTGGCCATGGCGGTCATCTGTGAGCTGCTGGGTGTGCCGGAGCGGGACCGGGACCAGTTCCTCACCTGGGTGCGGCAGTTCGCCGACGTGTCGGGCCCTGAGGAGCTGGCCGTCGAGGGCCGGGAGAATCTCGGCGCCTACATCGCCGGGCTGGTCGCGGGCAAGCAGGCCGAACCGGCCGACGACGTGCTCTCCGCGCTGATCGCCGCCCGCGACGGCGAGGACCGGCTCAGCTTCGAGGAACTGGTCGGGCTCGGCTACACCTTGCTGGGCGGCGGATACGACTCGTCCGCGGGCCAGATCTCCAACTTCACGTTGACCCTGCTCGAGCACCATCCCGACTTCTGGCGGCGGCTCGGCGAACATCCCGAGGACATCCCCGGGGCCCTCGAAGAGCTGCTCCGTACCGTGAACCTGACGGCGAACGACACCTCCGGCCTGCCGCGCATCGCCACCGAGGACGTGACGGTCGCCGGCGTGACCATCCCCGCCGGGGACGCCGTGTTCCTCGCCTTCGCCTCCGCCAACCGCGACGGTGCTGTCTTCACCGACCCCGAGACGACGGACTTCGGCCGCACCGACAACCCCCATCTGGCCTTCGGCCACGGCATCCACCACTGCCTGGGTGCTCCGCTGGCACGGGTCGAGCTCGCCGTGGCGCTCGAGGAGCTGACCGCCCGCTATCCCGACGCCCGGGTGGCCGTACCGGAGAGCGAGCTGCTGTGGAGGGTCGGCGACGTGAACCACAACCTGGTCAGCCTCCCCGTTCATCTGCAAAGGAGCACCACATGAGCAGCGTCCGGCTTCCGTCCGTCAGCAGGGAGATCCGCCTGGCGGCCTATCCCGGCGCCGAGGTCACCCTCGAGCACTTCGAGTACGGCGAGTCGGCGCTGTCCGAGCCGGCCGAGGGCCAGGTCGTCGTACGCAACGACTGGATGACCCTGGGCTCGGTCGCCCGCGACCAGATGAATCCCGACACGAAGCTGCCGATACCGGTCTTCCAGCCGGGCGTCGCCATGTGGGGCCGTACCGTCGGCACGGTGGTCCGCTCGAACAGCGAGGCGCTCGCCGTCGGCGATCTCGTGGAGCACTTCTCCGGCTGGCGCGAGTACGCCGTCGGCCCCGCCCACGAGTTCTACCGGCGTGACCGCGCCCTGCTGCCCGGTGCCGAGTACTTCCTGTCCCAGGGGCCCACCGCCTGGCACGGCATGGTCGGCACGGCGGGCGTGCGCGAGGGCGACACGGTGTTCGTGTCCGGGGCGACCAACGGCGTCGGCGCGCTGGCCGGGCAGATCGCCAGGCTGTGCGGTGCCAAGCGGGTCATCGGCAGCACGGGCTCCAAGTCGAAGATCGACTTCCTGGTCGAGGAGCTCGGCTTCGACGCCGCCTTCGACTACCACGAGGGCCCCGTGGCACAGCGGTTGGCCGAGCTGGCCCCGGACGGTCTCGACGTCGTCTTCGACAATGTCGGCGGGGAGCAGTTCGAGGCCGCCGTCCAGCTCGCGGCGCGGGGTGCCCGCTTCGCGCTGTGCGGTGCGCTGTCCGGCCAGCACGGCGGGGGTGACGGGGGCAGTCCTCGGCTGCCGCTGATGTCCGCCATCACCAAGGACCTCACGCTGCGCGGCTTCGCCACCCTGCACACCCCGGACCAGATCGAGGAGTGGAACGCCCGGTTCAGCACCTGGCTGAAAGAGGGGAGCATCGTCTTCCCGCACACGGTCGTCGAGGGCGGGGTCGCGGAACTGCCGCAGGCGTTCCTGGACCTGCTCGCCCGGAAGTACAGCGGCACCGTGCTGGTCAGGATGAGCTGAGGACCGGCTCGGAGCCGCGGTGGTGCCCCGGGTTGCGGCCCGGGGCACCACCGTCTTTGTTGTCGGTACGGGGAATTGGCGCGAGAAAGGAACACCGCATGGCGACAGGAGACCCGGACGTGCTGGACCGGCGGACGCTCAACCGAAGCCTGCTGGCCCGTCAACTGCTCGTCGAACGCTCGGCGATGTCCGCGGCGCAGGCGATCGGGCATCTGGTCGGCATGCAGGCCCAGGCGCCCAACCCGCCCTACATCGGGCTGTGGACCCGGCTCGCGGGTTTCCGTGTCGACGACCTGGCCGGCCTGGTCAAGAGCCGTGAGGTGGTCAGGCTGGTCCTGATGCGCGGCACGATCCACCTGGTGACGGCTCAGGACTGCCTGGCCCTGCGGCCCGTGCTCCGGGGCGCCCTGGAGCAGGGGCTCAAGGGCACCTTCGGCCGCAAGCTCGAAGGGATCGACCCCGCGGAAGTGGCCGCGCTGGGGCGCGAGTCGGTCGAGAAGGAGCCCCTGACCCTGGGCGGACTCGGCTCTGTGCTCGCCGAGCGCTGGCCGGACCGGGACCCCTTCGCCCTGGCCAACGTGGTACGCAACCTGGTGCCGCTCGTGCAGGTGCCGCCGCGGGGTCTGTGGGGCGAGAGCGGGCAGGCCGTACACACGACCGCCGAGTCCTGGCTCGGCCGGCCGCTCGCGACCGCCGTCGCACCGGACACCATGGTCGAGCGCTATCTGGCCGCCTTCGGTCCGGCCACCGTCAAGGACATCCAGGCCTGGTCCGGCATGACCAGGCTCGCCGACGCCGTACAGCGGCTCAGGCCCCGGCTGCGCAGCTTCCGCGACGAGAACGGGCTGGAACTGGTCGATCTCCTCGACGCTCCGCTGCCCGACGCGGACACCCCTGTTCCGGTGCGGTTCCTGCCCGAGTTCGACAACATCCTGCTGTCCCACGCCGATCGCGCCCGCATCCTCGCGGAGGAACAGCGCAAGCTGGTCTTCACCCGCAACGGCCTGATCAAGTCGACGTTCCTCGTCGACGGCTTCGTCAGCGGGCTGTGGCGGATCGAGCAGCAGCGGAAGGCGGCGACCCTCGTCCTGGAACCCTTCCGACCGCTGCGCAGACAGGACCGGGACGCCCTCGCGGCCGAGGGCGTCGAACTGCTCGCCTTCGCCGCGGCCTCCGCCACCACCCGCGACATCCGCTTCGGGTGAGGGAGCGCACCTCCGGGCCTGCGCACACACGGAGAGGGGGAGCGGCCGGTTCCGGCCGCGCCCCCACGCCCTGCCCCGGGGGGGCAATTGTACCCAAGCCGGTCCGGCAGTAAAAACACCACCGCCCTGGTGGCCACAAAACCGGCGCCCCCCCCCCCCCCCCGGCGCCCCCCCCCCCCCCCCCGGGGGGGGGGGGGGGGGGCGGGGGGGGGCGGGGGGGGGGGGGGGGGCGCCCCCCCCCCCCCCCCCCCGGGACGGTGCCCGCAGCGGGCCGAACCGGCGGTTCCGGCCCGCCCGCACCGGCCGTACTGTTCACGTCGTGAGCACTCTCGAAAGAGCCCGCTGCAGAGCCGGCGCTCATCCACTCGCCGTGGACGCGGTCATCGCCGCGGGCGCCCTCGTCTGCATGGCCGTGAGCTCTTTCGCCGCTCCGCACGGCGCCCGGGGCGTCGCCTGGGGCATCCGCACCCCCGCCCCCCTCAGCCTCGTCCTGATGACGCTGGCCGCCGCGGCCCTCGTCTTCCGCCGCCGCGCCGCGAAGACGGTCCTGGCCGTCACCGGCGCCGCCTCCGTGCTGGAGTGCGTCCTCGGCGACCCCCGCGCCCCCGTCGCGATGGCGGCCGTGATCGCCCTGTTCACCGTCGCCGCCACCACCGACCGCCGCACCACCCTGCGGGCCGGGCTGCTCACCATGACCGTGCTGACCACCGCGGCGATGGTCGCGGGGCCCCTGCCGTGGTACGCCCAGGAGAACCTCGCGATCTTCGCCTGGACCGGCATCGGCGCCACCGCCGGGGACGCCGTCCGCAGCCGGCGCGCCGTCGTCCAGGCCATCCGCGAGCGCGCCGAGCGCGCCGAGCGGACCCGCGAGGAGGAGGCCCGCCGCCGGGTCGCCGAGGAACGGCTGCGGATCGCCCGGGACCTGCACGACGTCGTCGCCCACCACATCGCCCTGGTCAACGTGCAGGCGGGAGTCGCCGCGCACGTCATGGACAAGCGGCCCGACCAGGCCAAGGAGGCCCTCGGGCACGTCCGCGAGGCCAGCCGCTCCGCGCTGAACGAGCTGCGGGCCACCGTCGGCCTGCTCCGCCAGTCAGGCGACCCCGAGGCGCCGACCGAACCCGCCCCCGGCCTGCACCTCCTGGAGGAACTCGCCGACACCTTCCGCAACGCCGGCCTCCAGGTCGAGGTCGCCCGCGCCGACCAGGGCGCCGCCCCGCCCGCAGCCGTCGACCTGGCCGCCTACCGGATCATCCAGGAGGCACTGACCAACGTGCAGAAACACGCCGGCCCCGCTGCCAGGGCCGAGGTCAGCGTCGTACGCGTCGGACCGCGCATCGAGGTCACCGTCCTCGACGACGGCCCCGGCGAGGACACCGCCCCCGAGGCCGGCGGCGGCCACGGCCTGCTCGGCATGCGCGAGCGCGTCACCGCCCTGCGCGGCACCCTCACCACCGGCCCCCGCTACGGCGGCGGCTTCCGCGTCCATGCGATCCTGCCGGTCAAGACCGACACCGACGACCGTACGAGCGGTCGTACGAGGGACCGTACGGCCGCGCTGGGGGATTCCGCATGACGATCCGTGTCCTGCTCGCCGACGACCAGGCACTGCTGCGCAGCGCCTTCCGGGTGCTCGTCGACTCCGAGTCCGACATGGAGGTGGTCGGCGAGGCCTCCGACGGCGCGGAGGCGGTGCGGCTGACCAAGGAGCGCGAGGCCGACGTCGTCCTGATGGACATCCGGATGCCGGGCACGGACGGACTGGCCGCCACCCGGCTCATCAGCGCCGACCCCTCCCTCACCCACGTCCGGGTCGTGATCCTGACGACCTTCGAGGTCGACGACTACGTCGTCCAGGCGTTGCGCGCGGGCGCCTCCGGCTTCCTCGGCAAGGGCAGCGAACCAGAGGAACTCCTCAGCGCCATCCGCCTGGCCGCCGACGGCGAGGCGCTGCTCTCCCCGGCGGCCACCAAGGGCCTGATCGCCCGCTTCCTCGCCCAGGGCGACATCGGCGACGCCGGCCGCGACCCGGCCCGCTCCGAGCGGCTCGACGCGCTCACCTCCCGGGAGCGCGAGGTCCTGGTCCAGGTCGCCGGCGGGCACTCCAACGACGAGATCGCCGAACGCCTCGAAGTCAGCCCGCTGACCGTGAAGACGCACGTCAACCGGGCCATGGCCAAGCTGGGCGCACGGGACCGGGCGCAGCTCGTGGTGATCGCGTACGAGTCCGGACTGGTCCGCCCGAGGATGGACTGACCTCCACCCGGGCGTACTGCGGCGGGAGTAGGAGCCGGACCGGGGAACGGCACCCAGGGCCTACGTGAGCAGGGCCTTCGATGGGCGAGGGTGGTGCGGCGGGCACTCACAGGTGCCCCATCTGCTTCGCACAGCAGCTCACGGCAGCTCACCGAAAAGAGACCCCGACCCATGTCCTGGCTGTCCAGATTCAGCCTCGCGCAGCGGGCCCTGACAGGCCTCATATCCCTGATCGCGCTCGTCTTCGGGGCGATCGCCATCCCCCAGATCAAGCAGCAGCTGCTGCCCACCATCGAACTCCCGGTCGTCTCCGTCCTCGTCCCCTACCAGGGCGCCGCACCGGACGTCGTCGAGAAGCAGATCGTCGAGCCGATCGAGAACAACCTCGAAGGCGTCGACGGCGTCACCGGTGTCACCTCCACCGCGAGCGAGGGCAACGCCGTGATCATGGCGTCCTTCGACTACGGCAGCGACACCAAGCAGCTGGTGGCCGACGTCCAGCTGGCCGTCAACCGCGCCCGGCTCCCGGACGCCGTCGACCCGCAGGTCATCACGGGCTCCACGGACGACATGCCGACCGTGGTCCTCGCCGTCACCTCCGGCAAGGACCAGCAGGCCCTCGCCGACCAGCTCGACAAGACGGTCGTCCCGGCCCTGAAGGACATCGACGGCGTCGGCCGGGTCCAGGTCACCGGTGTCCGGGACCTCCAGGTCACCGTCACCCCCGACGACGCGAAGCTGGGCCGCGCCGGGCTCACCCCCGCCGCGCTCGCCCAGTCGCTCCAGGCGGCCGGCGCGACCGTCGCGGCCGGTTCCTTCACCGAGGACGGCGCCAACCGCACCGTCCAGGTCGGCGGCGGTCTCACCTCGCTGACGCAGATCAGGGACCTGATGGTCACCGGGCAGGGGGTGAAGAAGCCGGTGCGCCTCGGCGACGTGGCCGCGGTGCGGGAGCAGGAGGCCCCGGCCGACTCCATCACCCGCACCGACGGCCGCCCCAGCCTCGCCGTGAACGTCACCATGGACCACGACGGCAGCGCGGTCTCCATCTCCGACGCGGTCAAGGACAAGCTGCCGAAGCTGCGTCAGGACCTCGGCTCCGGCGCCACCCTCACCGTCGTCAGCGACCAGGGCCCGGCGGTCTCCAAGTCCATCAAGGGCCTGACCACCGAGGGCGCCCTCGGCCTGCTCTTCGCGGTCCTGGTCATCCTGGTCTTCCTGGCCTCGGTCCGCTCCACGCTGGTGACGGCGGTGTCCATCCCGCTGTCGGTGGTCCTCGCGCTGATCGTGCTGTGGACCCGCGGCCTGTCCCTCAACATGCTCACGCTCGGCGCGCTCACCATCGCCATCGGCCGGGTCGTCGACGACTCGATCGTGGTCCTGGAGAACATCAAGCGCCACCTCGGCTACGGCGAGGAGCGCCGGGCCGCCATCCTCGGCGCGGTCCGCGAGGTGGCCGGCGCGGTCACCTCCTCCACCCTCACCACGGTCGCCGTGTTCCTCCCGATCGGCCTGGTCGGCGGCATGGTCGGCGCCCTGTTCGGCTCGTTCAGCATCACGGTCACCGCCGCGCTGCTGGCGTCCCTGCTGGTCTCCCTGACGGTCGTCCCCGTCCTGTCCTACTGGTTCCTGCGCGCCCCGAAGGGCACCCCCGAGGACGCCGCGGAAGCCCGCCGCACGGCGGAGGAGAAGGAGGCCGGCAGCCGCCTGCAGCGCGCCTACGTTCCCGTGCTGCGCTTCGCGACCCGGCGCCGCCTCACCAGTGTCCTGATCGCGGTCGTGGTCCTGGTCCTCACGTTCGGCATGGCCGGACTGCTGAAGACCAACTTCTTCGACCAGGGCGACCAGGAGGTCCTCACCGTCAAGCAGGAGCTGAAGCCCGGCACCGGCCTGGCGGCGACCGACGCCCAGGCGAAGAAGGTCGAGAAGCTGCTCGCCTCCGTCGACGGGGTGAAGGACTACCAGGTGACGGTCGGCTCGTCCGGCTTCATGGCGGCCTTCGGCGGCGGCACCGACACCAACCAGGCGTCGTACTCGGTGATGCTGGACGACTCGGCGTCGTACGACACGGTGCAGAACGCCATCGAGGACGGCCTGCACAAACTGCCGGGCGTCGGTACGACCACGGTGTCGGCCGGTGACGCATTCGGCAGCCAGGACCTGAGCGTCGTCGTGAAGGCGGCCGACGGGGACGTGCTGCGCAAGGCCTCCGAACAGGTCCGGGCCGCGGTCGCCGGGCTGGACGATGTCACCGACGTCACCAGCGACCTCTCCCAGAGCGTGCCGCGCATCTCGGTGAAGGCCGACTCCAGGGCCGCGGCGGCCGGATTCGACGACCAGACGCTGGGCGCCGCCGTCACCCAGGCCGTCAAGGGCACCACGGCCGGGAAGGCGACCCTCGACGACACCGAGCGGGACATCGTGGTGAAGTCGGCCCAGCCGGCCGAGACCCTGGCGCAGCTGCGCGCCCTCAGGCTGGGCTCGGTGAAGCTCGGCGACATCGCCACCGTGAAGCTGGTGGCCGGCCCCGTGTCGCTGACCCGGATCGACGGTCAGCGCGCCGCCACCGTCACCGCCAAGCCGACCGGTGACAACACCGGCGCGGTCAGCACCCAGCTCCAGGCGAAGATCAAGGCGCTGAAGCTGCCGGCGGGCGCGACCGCCTCGATCGGCGGGGTCACCTCGGACCAGGACAGCGCGTTCAAGAACCTGGGCCTGGCGATGCTGGCGGCGATCGCGATCGTCTTCATGCTGCTGGTCGCGACCTTCCGGTCCCTGGTCCAGCCGCTGATCCTGCTGGTCTCCATCCCGTTCGCGGCGACCGGCGCGATCGGCCTGCTGGTCGTCACCGGCACCTCGATGGGCGTCCCCGCGATGATCGGCATGCTGATGCTGATCGGCATCGTGGTGACCAACGCGATCGTGCTGATCGACCTCATCAACCAGTACCGGAAGCAGGGCCACGGCGTCGTCGAGGCCGTGATCGAGGGCGGCCGGCACCGGCTGCGCCCGATCCTCATGACGGCTCTGGCGACCATCTTCGCCCTGCTCCCGATGGCGCTCGGCGTCACCGGCGAGGGCGGCTTCATCGCCCAGCCGCTCGCGGTGGTGGTGATCGGCGGTCTGATCACGTCGACGCTGCTCACCCTGCTGCTCGTCCCGACGCTGTACGCGATGCTCGAACTCCGCAAGGAGCGCCGGGCCGGGAAGCGGGCGGCGAGGAGGGGCGGCGAGGCGCTGCGGCCGGCCGCCGAGGAACCGGCGCCCGCGGGCGTGTGACCGGCTGATCCACGGCGGCCGGGTACCGAACCCGTCGGTACCCGGCCGCCGGACATCGCGGTTCCGTATTCTGTGGCGCGAACTGATCTGCTGGGGAAGGAAGTTCGGGCAGTGCCACTGCGCGGTGAGGACCCGAGGTCGGTCGGCGGGTACAAGCTGGTCGACCGGCTCGGGGCCGGGGGCATGGGAATCGTGTACCGGGGCAGGTCCCGGTCGGGACGTGAGGTCGCCGTCAAGATCGTGCACGCCCAGTACGCCGAGGACACCGTCTTCCGGGCCCGGTTCCGGCAGGAGATCGAGGCCGTCCGGCGGGTGAGCGGCGCCTTCACCGCACCGGTGGTGGACGCCGACCCGGAGGCGGTACGGCCCTGGATGGCGACCCAGTACGTGGCCGGCCGCTCCCTGGCCGACCGGATCCGCGACGGCGGCCCGCTCCGCGGCACCGAACTGCGGCGGGTGGCGCTGGGACTGGTCGAGGCGCTGCGGGACATCCACCGGGCGGGGGTCGTGCACCGCGACCTGAAACCGGCGAACGTCCTGATGGCCGACGACGGCCCCCGCGTCATCGACTTCGGCATCTCCAGGGCGGTGGAGAGCGGCCACACCCTGACCGAGACCGGCCAGATGATCGGCACCCCGCCCTTCATGTCCCCGGAGCAGTTCACCGACCCGCGCGCGGTCGGCCCGGCCTCGGACGTCTTCTCGCTGGGGGCGCTGCTGGCGTACGCGGTGACCGGGAAGGGCCCCTTCGACGCCGAGAGCCCGTACCTCACGGCGTACTGGGTGATCCACAACCCGCCCGCGCTCGACGGCGTACCGCAGCCGCTGCTCGGCATCCTGGAGCGCTGTCTGTCGAAGAAGGCCGTGGACCGCCCGGAACTCGACGATCTGGCCCGGGACTTCGCCGCACTGCCCGAACCGGAGGAGGACGACCCGCGCACCGTGACGCTGCGCGCGTCCGACGTGCCGCTCGCGGACCGGCCCCACCCCGGCACGACGACCGCGGGCGGCCTCGGCCGCCGGGGCCGCGGTAAGGGCCGGTTCCCCGCGCGCCGACGCCGCGGACGTCCGCTGCTGATCGCCACCGGTGTGGCCGGCGCGTTGGTGCTGGGACTGCTGTGGTACGTGCGGTACGGCCCGGGATTCCCGGACGGCCCACAGGAGACGAGCACCGCGACGGCCTCGCGCTGGACCGCGGCGCCCTCCGGCTGGCGGCCCTGGCAGACCACGGTGTACAAGCCGGCGGACCTGGGCGAGGTCAACGCGCTGGGCACGGCGGCGGACGGCCAGTCGGACTGCCTGAGCCAGGGCGGCAGCGTCTACTGCGGAGGCCACGGCGTCCTGCCGGTACGGCTGGACGGCCGGACCGGCAGGACGGTCTGGCGCGCCTCGCTCGCGTCGACCGGCACCGAACCCTCCCGGTACGACTCCTGGGTCCTCGGTGTGCACGACGGCACCGTGCTCGTCCGGGAGACCCTCACCGAGGAGGGCGCCGCGAACAACCCGACCTACGTCGTCGCCCTCGACGCGGCGAACGGCGACCAACGGTGGATCCGCAAGGTCAACGACGAGAACGTCGACCTGATCATGTCCGGCGACGTCGTGCTGACCGCCGGCAGTGACGGCCGGACGGTGACGGCCCGCTCCCCGCGCACCGGCGAGGCCCGCTGGACCATGACGCTGCCGGCCCGCACCTACTGCACGTTCCTGTCGGCCGGAACCGGCCTGTACGCGCAGTGCTACCCCACGGAGGCCAACGCCGAGCACTCCTTGCTGCTGCAGGTGGACCGCGCCGACGGATCGATCCTCGCGCGTCGGCAGATCCCCTTCGAGAGCGGCTTCCTCGGCGTCGTCGACGGTCATCCGGCCCTGGTCCTGGCCGACCAGGAGAGCGGCTCGACCTCCCTCCAGGACTCCACGTTCGCCAGGATCCTCCTGACGGACCCGACGACCGGCGGTCAGACCACGACGAAACTCGCCAGGACGTACGAGGGCTCGGTGACGCTGGCCTCGGACACCCTGTGGATCACCGGCGCGAACGGCGAGGTGGCGGCGGTGTCCCCGCTGACCGGCCGGGAACTCTGGCACACCCGCACCAGCGTGGAGAACTCCGGCTCCCCGACGTACGACTCCCGCACCCACACCCTCTACCTGGCCAGTCCCAGCGGCCGGGTGGCAGCCCTGGACACCCGCAAGGGCGCCCTCCTGTGGGAGACGGCCCCCCGCGTCGGCACGGCCTCGACGGGCGACGCGTCCGACCCCAAGGCGCTGCTGTACGCAGGCGCGGTGACCGTCATGACCCCCGACGGCACCCTCTTCAGCCTCGACCCCGCGCACCCCGAGCGGAAGTCCGGCTCGGGGTGACACACGGACCGTACGGCTACGGCAGCGCGAGCATCCGCTCCAGGGCCAGCTTGGCGAACGCCTCGGTCTCCTTGTCGACCTCGATGCGGTTGACCAGGTTGCCCTCGGCCAGCGACTCCAGGGTCCAGACCAGGTGGGGGAGGTCGATGCGGTTCATGGTGGAGCAGAAGCAGACCGTCCTGTCGAGGAAGACGATCTCCTTGCCCTCGGGGGCGAAACGGTTCGCCAGGCGGCGGACCAGGTTCAGCTCGGTGCCGATGGCCCACTTGGAGCCGGCGGGCGCGGCCTCCAGGGCCTTGATGATGTACTCCGTCGACCCGACGTGGTCGGCCGCGGCCACCACCTCGTGCCGGCACTCCGGGTGGACGAGGACGTTGACGCCCGGGATGCGCTCGCGCACGTCGTTGACCGAGTCCAGCGAGAAACGGCCGTGCACCGAGCAGTGGCCGCGCCACAGGATCATCTTCGCGTCGCGCAGCTGGTCGGCGGTGAGGCCGCCGTTCGGCTTGTGCGGGTTGTAGACCACGCAGTCGTCCAGGGACATGCCCATGTCGCGGACGGCGGTGTTGCGGCCCAGGTGCTGGTCGGGCAGGAACAGCACCTTCGTCGCCGAGGGCTCGCCCTGGCCGAAGGCCCACTCCAGGGCGCGCCGCGCGTTCGACGAGGTGCAGATGGTGCCGCCGTGCTTGCCCGTGAACGCCTTGATGTCCGCGGACGAGTTCATGTACGAGACGGGGACCACCTGCTCGGCTATCCCGGCCTCGGTCAGCACGTCCCAGCACTCGGCGACCTGCTCGGCCGTCGCCATGTCGGCCATGGAGCAGCCGGCCGCCAGGTCGGGGAGGACCACCTTCTGGTCGTCCGAGGTCAGGATGTCGGCGGACTCGGCCATGAAGTGCACACCGCAGAACACGATGTACTCGGCCTCCGGGCGGCCGGCCGCGTCCCGGGCCAGCTTGAAGGAGTCGCCCGTGACGTCGGCGAACTGGATGACCTCGTCGCGCTGGTAGTGGTGGCCGAGCACGAAGACCTTGTCGCCGAGCTTCTCCTTGGCGGCACGGGCCCGCGCGACCAGGTCGGGGTCGGACGGGGAGGGCAGATCGCCGGGGCACTCGACGCCCCGCTCGCTCTTCGGGTCGGCCTCGCGGCCGAGCAGCAGCAGGGCGAGCGGAGTCGGCTGTACGTCGAGCTCCGTGGTCTGGGCGGTGGTCACGGCACGCACCCTTTCTACTTTTCGTCGTTCTGACGTTATCTATCATAACCGCTTCATGTCACTTTGACGACGGCCATAGCGTCGATGTGACATCAATCCCGGCGCCGAACGGGAGGGGGGCCGTCGGGTGGACACGGCGGTCGCCTGGTACGCAGGTCGCGAGGGGGCGGGCGGCGACTGCTGGGCGTCACTTCGGGCATGTGCGAGCATGAAGAGGTAGGAAAACGAGAGAACGCGCATGCCGGCCCGGAATGAATCAGCGGACCCGCCGGTTGCACTCGTCGGCAAGCAGTCTCCGTACAACCCGGGAGAGATGTAGATGTCCGTATCGGACGAGACCAGCACCGCCACCGACGGCATCATCCTGAGTGACGCCGCCGCGGCCAAGGTCAAGGCCCTGCTCGACCAGGAAGGCCGTGACGACCTCGCCCTGCGCGTCGCCGTCCAGCCCGGTGGCTGCTCCGGCCTGCGCTACCAGCTCTTCTTCGACGAGCGTTCCCTCGACGGCGACGTCGTCAAGGACTTCGGCGGGGTCAAGGTCGTCACCGACCGCATGAGCGCTCCGTACCTGGGCGGCGCGTCGATCGACTTCGTCGACACCATCGAGAAGCAGGGCTTCACGATCGACAACCCGAACGCGACCGGCTCCTGCGCCTGCGGCGACTCCTTCAGCTGAGCCGAGCGGCAACGGCGGCAAGGCGGCGGCCCCTCGTGGTGAGGGGCCGCCGCCTTCGCGTGTGCCGGCTCAGCCCACCTGTGGGTTCAGCGGCGTCGCCTTCTCCGTCGGCACGGCCCTGCCGTCCGTGCCGACCACCTTCCGGCCGTCCAGCGGCGCGTCCAGGCGGATCGTCTGGTGGTACTGCTTGGCGATCATGACGCAGATCTTGTCCGGCCAGGGCGTCGCGGTCACCTTCACCACCACCTGCTCCGAACCCTCGTCCGCCGTCGCCTTGTAGTCGGCGCACACCCCGCCGGTGAAGGCGACGGTCAGATCGCGGCCGTCGGCCGTGTACCCGTCCACCTTCACGTCCTTCGTGGTCCCCGCCGAGGCGCTCGCACTCGGCGAGGGGGCCGCCGCCGAGGCGGAGACCAGGTACTCCGGGTCCACCGCCGGATAGGTGACGGTGTACCGGTCCGCCGCCCCGCGCACCTGGAACAGCCAGGACGGCACCAGCGCCTGCCGGCCGCCGACCGACTGCGACGCCAGCCCGAACACCGCCTTCTCGATCACGGCCGAGGGCGCCGACGGCGACGACGCGGCGCACGGCTGCTCCAGCCGGTCCTTCGGCGGTACGGAACCGGCGCAGCCGCCGATGCCCATCCGGTGCCCGGAGCCCGGCGCCGCGTTCAGCAGGGCCAGCGTCTTCGCGGCGCTCAGCACCGGATACGTGTCGCCCTTCGCCGGCGTCGCGAGCATCCCGTTGCCGCTGACCACCTCGCCCTGCTTGCCGACGGTCAGCCCGGTCGACCAGCCGTACGTCGGCAGGCCGCCGACCACCGGTTCGGCGTTCACCACCCGCTGGGCGCCCATCACCTGGCTCGCGTCGAGCTTCGCGTCGTCCTGGCCGAGCGCCTTCAGCACCGGCGCCGCCGCCTGCTCGGCGTCGGCGACGCTCACCGGGTCACCGGCCGGCACCACCGGGTCCCGCGTGCACACCGGGCCGTTCTTGCAGTTGTCGGTGCCCGGGGCGTAGCGGCTGTACGTCCACAGGCCCGGCGCGGTCCGGTTCACCTGGAGACTCCCGCCGGTGCCGTCGTTGTCGGTGCCGACCTTCCAGACCTGGCCCTCGGCCACCGGGGCCCCCTCGACCCCGAACGCCTTCGCGAGCGCGGCGACCCGGTCCTTGGAGACGTCACCGGAGGCCTGGTAGACGGCGGCCGACCCGGGGCCGGCCGGGAGCGTCCCGCTCGCCCTGTAGGTGACCCCGTAGGGGTTGGGCTCCCCCGGGGCGATGCCGTTGCCGCCGGAGGAGTAGCCGTCCAGGGCGAGGGGCGGGGGAGTGGCAGCGCCGGACGCGCCCGCGGCGGTACCGCCGCCGGAGCCGGAGCCGGTGTGCGCGGCGAGGTAGGCACCGCCACCGCCGATCAGGAGGACGGCGGCGGCCACGGAGGCGATGACGAGGGCGGGAGAGCGGCGGCGGGGGGCGGCAAGGTCATCGGTGTCCCCCTCGGCCACGGCCTCGGGCGCCGTCTCGGGAACATCGGGAGCCGCTTCCGGCTCGGCGGGGGTGTCCGAGGACTCGGCGGGGGAGTCCGAGGGCTCCGGGGCCGCCTCGGCGGCAGGGGCCGAGTCGGGCTCGGGAGCCTCATCGGGCCCGGGCTCGGGGGTCACTCCCGGCTCGGCTGCCTCCTCCGGCTCCGGAACCTCTGCCGCGGCGCCCTCGGCGGGCCCCGCTACGGCCCGCGCGTCGGCCCCGGCAGCCTTCGGCGACTTCGCGGCCTGCCGGTCCTCAGGGGGCTCCCCGGTGCCGCCCGCGGCCGCGCCGTCGTCGTTCTCGGGTCGCTCGCTCTTCACCGCATCGCTCCTTGCCGTGTCGTATCCCGCCTCCCCTTCACGGGGGACGGCGATGGGACGCGGGAGGGGAGCGCGCGGTTCCCTGGAAACGCGCCGGAGCGGGACTCAGTCGCCGTAGTCGGACATCGCGTCCAGAAGCCTGGCGGACTTCTTCGGCACGGTCACCCCGTGGATGAGTGACGGGGACACCGGACGGGCATCGCCGCGATCAGGAACCGCCCAGTGCCGGGCCATCCGGGCGCAGTCCCCGCGCAGCGACGCCAGGTCGCCGTCGAGGTCGGCCGGAGCGGGGGCGTGGACCTTGAGGTTCGTCATGACGGAACCGTATGCACGCCAGGGGCCGCGAAGAAAGGGCTACTATCGGGTAGTTTTGGCACCTTCAGGGCGCCCACCCGACCCGGTAGCGTTAACTGTCGAGCACTCCCGCCCGTCGCCCGGCACCGCCCTCCCAACGGGCGCTGCCGCGCGGCCTTCTCAATCCCCCAGGAGAGTCCCAGCCGTGCGCATCGCAGTCACCGGCTCCATCGCCACCGACCACCTCATGACTTTCCCCGGCCGCTTCGCCGACCAGTTCGTCGCGGACCAGCTGCACACGGTCTCGCTCTCCTTCCTGGTCGACAACCTGGACGTCCGCCGGGGCGGCGTCGGCGCGAACATCGCGTTCGGCATGGGACAGCTCGGCACCCGGCCGATCCTGGTCGGCGCGGCCGGCTTCGACTTCGACGAGTACCGGGCGTGGCTCGACCGGCACGGCGTCGACACGGACTCCGTCCGCATCTCGGAGACCCTGCACACCGCGCGTTTCGTGTGCACGACCGACGCCGACCACAACCAGATCGGCTCCTTCTACACGGGTGCGATGAGCGAGGCCCGGCTGATCGAGCTCAAGACGGTGGCCGACCGGGTGGGCGGACTCGACCTGGTCCTGATCGGCGCGGACGACCCGGAGGGCATGCTCCGTCACACGGAGGAGTGCCGGACCCGGGCCATCCCCTTCGCCGCCGACTTCTCCCAGCAGATCGCCCGGATGAACGGCGACGAGGTCCGGATACTGCTGGAGGGCGCGACGTACCTCTTCTCCAACGAGTACGAGAAGGGGCTCATCGAGACGAAGACCGGCTGGAGCGACGAGGAGATCCTCGCGAAGGTCGGCCACCGGGTGACGACGCTCGGCGCGCGCGGGGTGCGGATCGAGCGGGTCGGCGAGGAGGCCATCGAGGTCGGCTGCCCCGACGAGGAGCGCAAGGCCGACCCGACGGGTGTCGGCGACGCGTTCCGCGCGGGGTTCCTTTCGGGCCTCGCGTGGGGGGTCTCGCTGGAGCGGGCGGCTCAGGTGGGGTGCATGCTCGCGACTCTGGTCATCGAGACCGTGGGGACGCAGGAGTACCAGCTGCTCCGGGGGCACTTCATGGAGCGGTTCACCAAGGCGTACGGGGACGAGGCCGCGGAGGAGGTCCGGGGGTATCTGGTCTGACGTCGCCGGGTGATGGTGCGTGGGGCTGGTCGTGCCCACGCGGCGGCAGCCGCGGACCGACACGGCCCCGCGCCCCTGAAGGGGGCGCTCAGCTCACCCGGCGCACCAGGTACGCCGTTCCGCCGTCCGCCGGTTCCTCACCCTCGTACTCCTGACCCCGCATCTCGCACCAGGCCGGGATGTCCAGCCGTGCCGCCTCGTCGTCGGACAGGACCCGCACTCTGCCGCCCACCGGCACGGTGCCGATGACCTTCGCCAGTTCGATGACCGGGATCGGGCACCGCTTGCCCAGGGAGTCGACGACCGTCTCCTCGGAGCGGACCGCCGTCGCCGCCGGCATCGGGGCGCCCAGCTTCTCCCGCACCCCCGCCACCACCCCCGGCAGCACCTCCAGGAAGCGGTCGACGTCGGCCTCGACCGCTCCCGTCGGCAGCGACACCCGCACGTTCCCCTCACTCAGCACCCCCATCGCCTTGAGCACATGGCTCGGCGTCAGGGTGCTGCTCGTGCAGGACGATCCGGACGAGACGGAGAAACCCTCCCGGTCCAGCTCGTGCAGCAATGTCTCTCCGTCGACATAGAGACAGGAGAAGGTGACGATCCCGGGCAGCCGGCGCTCCGCGTCGCCCACCACCTCCACGTCCGGCACCAACTCCGGCACCCGCGCCCGGATCCGCGCCGTCAGCCCCCGCAGCCGTACGGCCTCCTGCGCGGCCTCCGCCCGTACGGCCCGCAGCGACGCGGCGGCCGCGACGATCGCCGGCAGGTTCTCGAAGCCGGGTGCCCGCCCCGACTCCCGCTCGTCGACCGCTCCTTGAACCGCGAACCGCACCCCCTTGCGTACGGCCAGCAGCCCTACCCCACTCGGCCCACCCCATTTGTGCGCACTCGCCGTCAGCAACGACCAGTCGCCCTCCACCGGTCCCCACCCCAGCGACTGCGCCGCGTCCACCAGCAACGGCACCCCGGCCGCCCGGCACACCTCGGCCACCGCCGCCACCGGCTGCACGGTCCCCACCTCGTGGTTGGCCGACTGGAGGCAGGCGAGCGCGGTGTCCGGCCGCAGAGCGGCCTGGTAGGAGCCGACGTCCACCGCTCCCGTCCGCGACACCGGCACCTGGGTCACCTGGCCGCCCTCCGCCTCGAACACCTCGGCCGAATGGAGTACCGAGGAGTGTTCGACGGCTGACACGATCAGGTGACGTCCGGTACGGCGCCGACCGGCCAACGCGCCTGCCATGCCGGTATGGACGGCCCGTGTCCCGGACGGCGTGAACGTCAGCTCGTCCGCCCGGCAGCCGACGGCCTCGGCGGCCGCCTCCCGGGCGGCGTCCAGCAGCATGCGCGCCTTGCGCCCCTCGCGATACAGCCGGGAGGGGTCGGCCCACCCGTCGTCCAGAGCGGCCGACAACGCCTGCCGGGCCACGGGATGGAGGGGGGCAGCGGACGCAGCGTCAAAGTAGGGCACACGGCAACGGTAAGACTCCGGTGGAGTACTTGACCTCCGGGGCGCGGGGCCGTGGCCATGTCCGTATGCGGCTCCGCGGCGGGCGCGACAAGCCACGACGCGCCCGCACCCGCACCGCAAACCGCGACAACCCGAGCTATTGGGCGCCCATTCCCACCCCTACGGAGTGACCCGCGGCGCGTATGCCCCCCTCCCCGCGAACCCCCGGAGGGCGTCGGCTAGGGTTTGGTCCGCATAAACATCCAAACCCCTGCCCGACGCAGGGCGGCGACCGACCAGCGAGAAGGCCGCAGCCGACCGCGCGGGCGAGACTCTCGGGAAGGCGCTACGTGAGTCCCAACGGCTCCGACCGCTCGCCGCGGCGCCCGATGCGGCGGAAGCTGCTGCAGGCAATGACCGCGGGCCTGGTCCTGGCGACCGCTACCGGTTGCACATACAAGGACTTCCCCCGCCTTGGTATGCCCACCCCGACCACGGAAGAGGCTCCGCGGATCCTCTCCCTGTGGCAGGGCTCCTGGGCCGCCGCGCTCGCCGTCGGCGTGCTGGTGTGGGGTCTGATCATCTGGAGCGCCATCTTCCACCGGCGCAGCCGCACCAAGATCGAGGTCCCGGCACAGACCCGGTACAACATGCCGATCGAGGCCCTGTACACGGTGGTGCCGCTCATCATCGTCTCGGTGCTGTTCTACTTCACGGCCCGCGACGAGACGAAGCTGCTCAGCCTCACCGACAAGAAGCCCGACGTCACGGTGAACGTGGTGGGCTTCCAGTGGAGCTGGGGCTTCAACTACATCACGCCCGTCGACGGTGTCACCGGTGACGCGAAGACCGACAAGAACCTGGACGCCATTCCGGACCGGTTCAAGAAGGAATTCCCGGCGGCCGCCGGCGGTGTCTACGACGTCGGCACGCCCGGCACGAAGAACCCGCAGACCGGCAACCCCGGTCCGACGCTCTGGCTGCCCAAGGGCGAGACCGTCCGCTTCGTCCTCACCTCGCGTGACGTCATCCACTCCTTCTGGGTGGTGCCGTTCCTGATGAAGATGGACGTCATCCCGGGCCACACCAACGCATTCCAGGTGACTCCCAACCAGGAGGGCACCTTCCTCGGCAAGTGTGCCGAACTCTGCGGCGTCGACCACTCCCGGATGCTGTTCAACGTGAAGGTCGTCTCGCCCGAGCGTTACCAGCAGCACCTCAAGGACCTCGCCAAGAAGGGGCAGACCGGTTACATTCCCGCCGGCATCGCGCAGACGAGCCACGAGAAGAACCGGGAGACGAACAACCTGTGAGCATCCTCAACGAACCCCAGGGTGCCGCGGCAGCTGAGGACTCGTACGAGAACGAGCTGCCGGTCAGGCGCAAGCAGCCCGGCAACGTGGTCGTCAAGTGGCTCACCACCACCGACCACAAGACCATCGGAACGCTGTATCTGGTCACGTCGTTCGCGTTCTTCCTGATCGGCGGTGTGATGGCGCTGCTGATGCGCGCCGAGCTCGCCCGCCCCGGTCTGCAGATCATGTCGAACGAGCAGTTCAACCAGGCGTTCACGATGCACGGCACGATCATGCTGCTGATGTTCGCGACGCCGCTGTTCGCCGGCTTCACGAACTGGATCATGCCGCTCCAGATCGGCGCGCCGGACGTCGCGTTCCCGCGGCTGAACATGTTCGCCTACTGGCTCTACCTGTTCGGTTCGACCATCGCGGTCGGCGGTTTCCTCACCCCGCAGGGTGCGGCCGACTTCGGCTGGTTCGCCTACTCCCCGCTGTCGGACGCGGTCCGCTCGCCGGGCCTCGGCGCCGACATGTGGATCATGGGTCTGGCCATGTCCGGCTTCGGCACCATCCTCGGCGCGGTCAACTTCATCACCACGATCATCTGCATGCGTGCCCCCGGCATGACGATGTTCCGCATGCCGATCTTCGTGTGGAACGTGCTGCTGACCGCCGTCCTGGTCCTGCTCGCCTTCCCCGTCCTCGCCGCCGCGCTGTTCGCCCTGGAGGCGGACCGAAAATTCGGCGCCCACGTGTTCGATGCCACCAACGGCGGAGCACTGCTCTGGCAACACCTCTTCTGGTTCTTCGGACACCCAGAGGTGTACATCATCGCGCTGCCGTTCTTCGGCATCATCTCCGAGGTCATCCCGGTCTTCTCCCGCAAGCCGATGTTCGGCTACATGGGTCTGATCGCGGCCACCATCGCGATCGCCGGTCTGTCCATCACCGTGTGGGCCCACCACATGTACGTCACCGGCGGTGTGCTGCTGCCGTTCTTCTCCTTCATGACCTTCCTGATCGCGGTCCCGACCGGTGTGAAGTTCTTCAACTGGATCGGCACCATGTGGAAGGGATCGCTGTCCTTCGAGACACCGATGCTCTGGGCCACCGGCTTCCTGATCACCTTCACCTTCGGTGGTCTGACCGGTGTCATCCTGGCCTCGCCGCCGATGGACTTCCACGTCTCCGACTCGTACTTCGTGGTGGCCCACTTCCACTACGTGGTCTTCGGCACGGTCGTCTTCGCGATGTTCTCCGGCTTCCACTTCTGGTGGCCGAAGATGACGGGCAAGATGCTCGACGAGCGCCTCGGCAAGGTCACCTTCTGGACGCTGTTCATCGGCTTCCACGGCACCTTCCTGGTCCAGCACTGGCTGGGCGCGGAGGGCATGCCGCGCCGGTACGCCGACTACCTGGCGGCCGACGGCTTCACCACGCTGAACACGATCTCGACGATCAGCTCCTTCCTGCTCGGCCTGTCGATCCTGCCGTTCCTCTACAACGTGTGGAAGACGGCCAAGTACGGCAAGCCGGTCGGCGTCGACGACCCGTGGGGCTACGGCCGTTCGCTGGAGTGGGCGACCTCCTGCCCGCCGCCGCGGCACAACTTCGTCACCCTGCCGCGGATCCGCAGCGAATCCCCGGCGTTCGACCTGCACCACCCTGAGATCGCCGCCCTGGAGCAGCTGGAGCACGGCCAGGCCGCCGTCGCTGTCGCGGGCAGCAAGGAGGCCGGCAAGTGAAGATCCAGGGCCGCTTGTTCGTGTGGCTGAGCGTCTTCGTCCTCGCCATGGCGATCGTCTATGGCGTGTGGTCGAAGGAGGCGGCCGGCACCACGGCACTCTTCATGTCCTTCGCCCTGTGCATCATGATCGGCTTCTACCTGGGCTTCACGGCCTCGCGGGTGGACGCCGGTGCCCAGGACAACAAGGAGGCCGACGTCGCGGACGACGCGGGCGAGATCGGCTTCTTCAGCCCGCACAGCTGGCAGCCGCTCGCCCTCGGTGTCGGTGGCGCGCTGGCCTTCCTCGGTGTCGCCGTCGGCTGGTGGCTGCTGTACTTCGCGGCGCCCATCATCCTGATCGGTCTCTTCGGCTGGGTGTTCGAGTACTACCACGGTGAGAACCGCACCCAGTAGGCACGCGCCGAGCGCACCGGGAGCCCGGACCCTCCGTCAGGAGGGTCCGGGCTCCCGCCGTTCCCGGCCCGCCCCGCCCCGGCCCGATCCGCTCTTCGGCCCAGTGCGGGTCCCCCGTCCGGACTACCTGTCGTGCTGGTCCGGAAAACATCTCATAGCGTGACAATATGAGTCACTCTCCGTGCGCCCGTACCGTCGTCAGCTGCGCCCTGCTGGTGATCGCCCTCGGCGCGGGCGTCACCGCCTGCGGTTCGGACGGCAACCCCCTCGCGGACAAGCCGTACGACGCGGCGGACCAGATCTCCTTCAACACCCCCACCGGGACGGGGAAGCGGGCCGACCCCGACAAGCCCCTGGAAGTCGTCGCCAAGAGCGACGAGGACCGCATCACGGACGTCACGGCCCAGGACGCCACCGGTCGCTTCGTGGCGGGCGAACTCGACGCCGACGGCCACCGCTGGCACAGCACCTCCCCGCTGGCCGCCAACGCCCACTACACGGTCCAGGTGAGTACCGAGGACGAGGACGGCACGCCCGGCCGCAAGGTCCTCACCTTCGACACCAGCACGCCCACCACCCGGCAGCGGCTGAAGGTCACCTTCGGCCCCCAGGCGGGCGAGTACGGCGTGGGCCAGCCGGTCACCGCCGAACTCGACCGCGCGATCAAGGACAAGGCCCAGCGCGCCGTCGTCGAGCGCGCCCTGCGGGTCGACTCCGTCCCGGCCGTGGAGGGCTCCTGGTACTGGGTGAGCGACAAGGAACTCCACTACCGGCCCAAGGACTACTGGCCCGCCCACGCCACCGTCCAGGTGCACAGCAACCTGGACGGCGTGAAGATCAGCGACCGCCTGTGGGGCGGCGCGGCCAAGCCGCTCACGCTCACCACCGGCGACAAGTTGCTGGCCGTCACGGACGCCGGCGACCACCAGATGACGATCTACAGGAACGACAAGGAGATCAAGCAGATCCCCGTCACGACCGGCAAACCGGGCTACGAGACTCGCAACGGTGTCAAGGTCGTCCTGGAGAAGCAGTCCTTCGTACGTATGCGCAGCACCACGGTCGGCATCGCCGCGGGCACCTCGGACTCGTACGACCTGCCGGTCTACTACGCCACCCGGGTGACCTGGTCAGGCGAGTACGTGCATGCCGCGCCCTGGTCGGTGGGCTCCCAGGGCTACGAGAACGTCAGCCACGGCTGCACCGGCATGAGCACCTCGAACGCCGAGTGGTTCTTCGACACCTTCCACCCGGGCGACCTGGTGAAGGTCGTCAACTCCAACGGCAAGGAGATGGAGAACTTCGGCAACGGCTTCGGCGACTGGAACCTCGTCTGGAAGGACTGGCGCAAGGGCAGTGCCCTCAACGCCGGCGCCCCGGACGCCCAAAGGCCGCAGGACGCGGTGAGGGTACAGCCGGCCGCACTGTGAGACGCCCCCGGCGGCAACCGCCGCGTACGGGGCGCGGGGCGGTAGCCGACATGCGGCTACCGCCGCGCGGGCGCGCCCAGCCACACACCACCGGTACCCGCGCACGCACCGCGCCCCGCCCCCTCCTAGGCGCTCTGCAGCCTCCCCTGCCGCAGCAAGGACGCCAGCGCCGACGCGAACTCCACCGGCTCCACCGGCAGCGTCACAGCGGCGTCCGCCCGGCTCCACGTGGCCAGCCACGCGTCCTGGGGCCGGCCGATGAGCAGCAGCACCGGCGGGCAGTTGAACACCTCGTCCTTGATCTGCCGGCACATCCCCATGCCCCCCATGGGCACGGCCTCCCCGTCGAGGACGCACACATCGACGCCCCCTCGGTCCAGCTCGTGCAGCACCGCGGCAGGCGTGGCGCACTCCACGAACTCGACGAACGGCACATCGGGAGCCGGTCGCCGGCCGGCGGCCAGCCGTACCTGCTCGCGGGTGTTGGAGTCGTCGCTGTAGACCAGCACCGTGGCGGTCGGCTGCATTGTTCCTCCGAGACGTCGGCGTCGTACGGACAGGACCGATGCGCCGGATGCTACTCCCCTGAACACCGCGTCAACACCTGTTGGAACACCGCTTCGATGGGCCATCCGGGCACTACACAGGGGGCGGACACTCCGAACGGCACCCCCCGGAGTGAGCGCGAGATAAGCGACCGACATAATGTCGGTCGTGGCGACAGCAACGACAGTAGAAACCGGGCACGCGCACCCGTCGGTCAACAGGCCGAACCTCACCAGCGTCGGAACCATCATCTGGCTGAGTTCCGAGCTGATGTTCTTCGCGGCCCTCTTCGCGATGTACTTCACCCTGCGATCGGTGACCGGCGAGGCGCACTGGAAGGAGATGGCGAGTCATCTCAACATCCCCTTCTCGGCGACCAACACCACGATCCTGGTCCTCTCCTCCCTCACCTGCCAGCTCGGCGTGTTCGCCGCCGAGCGCGGGGACGTGAAGAAGCTCCGGGGCTGGTTCATCCTCACCTTCGTGATGGGTGCGATCTTCATCGGCGGTCAGATCTACGAGTACACGAACCTGGTCAAGGAGGACGGGATCTCCCTCTCCTCCGACCCGTACGGTTCGGTGTTCTACCTGACCACCGGCTTCCACGGCATGCACGTGACGGGCGGCCTCATCGCCTTCCTGTTCGTCCTGGGGCGCACCTACGCGGCGAAGAGGTTCACACACGAGCAGGCGACCGCGGCCATCGTCGTGTCCTACTACTGGCACTTCGTCGACGTCGTCTGGATCGGCCTCTTCGCCACGATCTACCTGATCAAGTAGCCGGGCCGGCTCCACGCGCCGCAGAAGCGCACTTTCCAGAAGCATCGACGCAGAAGATCCTGACACCGGGGTAATCCGTGAAAAAGCTCTCCGCACGACGACGCCATCCGCTGGCGGCGGTCGTCGTCCTACTCCTCGCGCTGGTGGGCACTGGGGGGGCCTACGCCGCGCTCGCACCCGCGAGCAAGGCGCAGGCCGATGAGACCTCTCAGTCCCTGACGATCGAAGAGGGCAAGAAGCTCTACTCGGTCGGCTGCGCCAGCTGCCACGGCACCGGGGGTCAGGGCTCGTCCGACGGCCCCAGCCTGGTGGGCGTGGGCGCCGCGGCCGTCGACTTCCAGGTCGGCACCGGCCGTATGCCGGCCGCCACCTCGCAGGGCCCGCAGGTCGTCAAGAAGAAGAACATCTACACCCAGGCCCAGATCGACCAGCTCGCGGCGTACGTCGCCTCGCTGGGCGCCGGTCCCGAGGTTCCGACCAAGGAGCAGTACGGCCCGGACGGTGCCGACATCGCCAAGGGCGGCGAGCTCTTCCGCACCAACTGCGCGCAGTGCCACAACTTCGTGGGTGCGGGTGGTGCGCTGACCAAGGGCAAGTTCGCACCGAGCCTTGAGGGCGTCGACCCGAAGCACATGTACGAGGCCATGCAGACGGGCCCGCAGAACATGCCGTCCTTCCCCGACACGACGCTGACGGAGAAGAACAAGAAGGACATCATCGGGTACCTGAACGCGGTCAACAGCAGCAACACGGAGAACCCCGGCGGTCTCAACCTGGGCGGCCTCGGGCCGGTCAGCGAGGGTCTGTTCGCGTGGATCTTCGGTCTCGGTGCACTGATCGCGGTCGCCGTCTGGGTCGCCGCTCGGACCGCAAAGGCCAAGAAGTCATGAGTAGCCAAGACATTCCAGAAGAGAACCTGCCCGCTGAGCAGGACCACGCGCACGCGCACACCGCCGTGAGTGTGGCGGACGAGAAGGACCCGTTCTCGGACCCGGGTCTGCCGCCGCACGAGCACCGCATCCAGGACATCGACGAGCGGGCCGCCAAGCGGTCCGAGCGCGTCGTGGCCATGCTGTTCACGGTGTCGATGCTGGCCACCGTCGGCTTCATCGCCTCCTATGTGACCATCCCGAAAGACAAGTCGATCTTCGTCTTCCCGATCGGTCACATCAGCGCGCTGAACTTCGCGCTGGGCCTGACCCTCGGTGCGGCGCTGTTCTGCATCGGCGCGGGCGCGGTCCACTGGGCCCGCACCCTGATGTCCGACGTGGAGGTCGCCGACGAGCGGCACGCCATCTCGGCGCCGCCGGAGGTCAAGGCCAAGGTCCTGGCCGACTTCAAGCAGGGCGCCAAGGAATCGGCGCTCGGCCGGCGCAAGCTGATCCGCAACACCATGTTCGGCGCGCTGACCCTGGTCCCGCTCTCCGGCGTCGTGCTGCTGCGCGACCTCGGCCCGCTGCCCGGCACCTCGCTGCGGCACACGGCGTGGTCGAAGGGCAAGCTGCTCGTCAACATGAACACCAACGAGCCGCTGCGTCCCTCCGACGTCGCCGTCGGCTCGCTGACCTTCGCCAAGCCCGAGGGCGTCGAGGAGTCCCAGGAGGACTTCCAGAACGTGATGGCGAAGGCGGCCCTGATGATCATCCGGCTCCAGCCGGACAACATCAAGGACAAGCGCGAGCTCGAGTGGTCGCACGAGGGCATCGTCGCCTACTCGAAGATCTGCACCCACGTGGGCTGCCCGATCTCGCTGTACGAGCAGCAGACCCACCACGTGCTCTGCCCGTGCCACCAGTCCACCTTCGACCTCTCCGACGGTGCCCGAGTGATCTTCGGCCCGGCCGGTCACGCCCTGCCGCAGCTGCGCATCGGTGTGAGCGAGGAGGGCTACCTCCAGGCGCTCGGCGACTTCGAGGAGCCCGTCGGTCCTGCATTCTGGGAGCGCGGATGAGCACTTCAGAAAACTCAGAGTCCCGCGAACGCGGGAAGGCCCCGGCCGGCGAGCGTGTCGCCGACTGGGCCGACGGACGGCTCGGGATCTACTCCCTCGCCAAGTCCAACATGCGCAAGATCTTCCCCGACCACTGGTCGTTCATGTTGGGCGAAGTGTGCATGTACAGCTTCATCATCATCATCCTGACGGGTGTGTACCTGACGCTGTTCTTCCACCCGTCGATGAACGAGGTGGAGTACCACGGCAGCTACGTCCCGCTCCAGGGACAGCTGATGTCCGAGGCGTTCAACTCGACCCTGCACATCTCCTTCGACGTGCGCGGTGGTCTGCTCATCCGGCAGATCCACCACTGGGCCGCGCTGATCTTCCTCGCCGGCATGTTCGTGCACATGATGCGCGTGTTCTTCACCGGCGCGTTCCGCAAGCCGCGTGAGATCAACTGGCTGTTCGGCTTCCTGCTGTTCGTCCTCGGCATGTTCACCGGTTTCACCGGCTACTCGCTCCCGGACGACCTGCTCTCCGGCACCGGTGTCCGCTTCACCGAGGGCGCCATCCTGTCGATGCCGATCGTCGGCACGTACATCTCGTACTTCCTCTTCGGCGGCGAGTTCCCCGGCCACGACTTCGTCGCCCGGTTCTACTCGATCCACATCCTGCTGCTGCCGGGCATCATGCTCGGCCTGATGGTGGGCCACCTGATCCTGGTCTTCTACCACAAGCACACGCAGTTCGCGGGTCCCGGAAAGAGCGAGAAGAACGTCGTCGGCATGCCGCTGCTGCCGGTCTACATGGCCAAGGCCGGAGGCTTCTTCTTCCTGGTCTTCGGTGTCATCGCGGCCATCGCGGCGACCACCCAGATCAACCCGATCTGGGCCATGGGCCCCTACCGTCCGGACCAGGTGTCCACCGGCGCCCAGCCCGACTGGTACATGGGCTTCGCCGAGGGTCTGATCCGGTACATGCCGGGCTGGGAGGTCAACTTCTGGGGCCACACCCTGGTCCTCGGCGTCTTCATCCCGCTGGTCCTGTTCGGTCTGGTCCTCGGGGCGATCGCGGTCTACCCGTTCATCGAGTCCTGGGTCACCGGCGACAAGAGCGAGCACCACATCCTGGACCGCCCGCGCAACGCTCCGACCCGTACCGGGTTCGGTGTCGCCTGGGTGACCGTGTACATGGTGGGTCTGGTCGGTGGTGGCAACGACCTCATCGCCACCCACTTCCACCTGTCGATCAACGACGTGACCTGGTTCGTCCGGATCTTCTTCTTCGCCGGACCGGTGATCGCGTTCGTCGTCACCAAGCGCATCTGCCTCGGCCTGCAGCGCCGGGACCGCGACAAGGTGCTGCACGGCCGCGAGACCGGCATCATCAAGCGGCTGCCGCACGGTGAGTTCATCGAGGTCCACGAGCCGCTCTCGCAGGAGCAGCTGCACACCCTCACGGCGCACCACCAGTACGAGCCGGCCCAGGTCGGCCCGGCGGTCGACGAGAACGGTGTCGAGCGCAAGATCAAGGGCTCCGAGAAGCTCCGCGCCAAGCTGAGCAACGCCTACTACGGCGAGGACAACCAGATCCCGAAGCCGACCGTCGAGGAGTACAAGGAGATCACGAGCGGCCACGGCCACCACTGATCGACGGCGTCGCCACGCCGCAGCCGAAGGGCCCCCGTCCGCACACCGGACGGGGGCCCTTCGCGATGCCCGGAGCTGGATAGGGTAGGCCTGAAAAAGCTCTCTTTCCCGTACGACGATCAGGAGCGGCCTCATGAGCGCTGTGACCCCCGCTGGAGGCGACATCGCGGCGGGCCGTTCCTGGCCCGAGGTGCTGAACGCGCTCCTGTACGGCCAGGACCAGAGCGCCGACGCGACGGCCTGGGCGATGGACCAGATCATGCGCGGCCAGGCCACCGACGCCCAGATCGCGGGCTTCGTCGTCGCCCTGCGGGCCAAGGGCGAGACCGTCGAGGAGATCAACGGGCTCGTCCGCACGATGTACGAGCACGCCAACGTCATCGAGGTGCCGGGCCGCACGGTCGACATCGTCGGGACCGGCGGCGACGGCGCGAAGACGGTGAACATCTCCACGATGTCGGCGCTGGTGGTGGCCGGCACGGGCGCGAAGGTCGTCAAGCACGGCAACCGCGCGGCCTCCTCCGCGTCCGGTGCGTCGGACGTCCTGGAGAGGCTCGGCGTCAACCTCGACCTGACCCCGCAGCGGGTCGCCGAGGTCGCCGAGGAGGCCGGCATCACCTTCTGCTTCGCCATCAAGTTCCACCCGGCGCTGCGTCACGCGGGCGCCGCGCGCGGCCAGCTGGGCATCCGCACGGTGTTCAACATCCTCGGCCCGCTGACCAACCCCGCGCAGGTCCGGGCCCAGGCGGTCGGCGTCGCGGACCCGCGCATGGCACCGATCGTCGCGGGCGTCTTCGCGGAGCGCGGCAACTCCTCCCTGGTCTTCCGCGGCGACGACGGCCTCGACGAACTGACGACGACCGCCACGTCCCACGTCTGGATCGTCCGCGACGGCAAGGTCACCGAGGAGGTTTTCGACCCCCGCGACGTCGGCATCGACCTGGTCCCCGTGGCGGCCCTGCGGGGCGGCGACCCGTCGTACAACGCGGAGGTGGCCCGCAGGCTGCTGGACGGCGAGCAAGGGCCGGTACGGGACGCGGTGCTGCTGAACTCGGCTGCGGCCCTGGTGGCCCTCGACCCCGGCACGGGGACGCTGGCCGAACAGCTCCGGGCAGGCATGGACAGGGCGGCCGAGTCGATCGACTCGGGCTCGGCCAAGCAGGTCCTGGAGCGCTGGGCGATGGCGACGAACAAGTAGACGGACACGTAGGGGGACGCTGGGTGGCGGGGCTGAGGCGCTGTTCGGCACCGCCGGAATCCGCCGTCACGGCTGATCGCCGTCGCGGCGGGGAAGAACCTGAGGCGGCGGTGCCTGATCCGCCCTGGGCACCGCCGCCGCGCACGACGCGGCCGTTCCGCTGGTCGGTCACGTTCTTCCGCCGCGACGGCGCGCAACCGCACACGGCCTCTCCGGCGGTGCCGAACCGGCGTCGGCCCCTGGCGGTGTCCCGTCATCCGGACAGGAGTTGCGCGTCCGCGATCACTTCGCCTACGTTTCTTCCAAGGTCATGAGTGACAGTCATGAGGCCCCGGCCGACTGTCCGGCAACCCTCCGTCCGTGGCGGGGTGCCCCGGGTGAAGACCAGGTCGTGGGCAGCGAGGTCCACGGCAAGCGCGGACCCCTCGTACACCAGGGGTCCTGGTCGTCGAGGAGCCTTCCGTGAGCAAGCGAATGCGATAGGGCCGCAGAGCCCCGCCTCCGCATCCCCTTTTCCTTTCCTCCGAGATTCTCCGAGATTCTCCGAGGTTCTCCGTTTTCCTTCGGGTTCCTTCGGTTTCTTCGGGTTTCTTCGGGTTCCTTCGGTTTCGCCGGGCCGGCGCCGCGGTCGTCCGCGTGCTCGCACGGTGATTCCGCCTTGCCTCTCACGGGAGTTCCGCCATGTCCGTCTCGACCGCTGCCTCCGCCCCGTCCGTTTGTGCCCCTCTGTCCGTCCTGGGGCGAGATGTCACCGTCCCGCTCGTCACCGGCGGCGAGGTCACCTATGCCGCCCTCGACTACGCGGCCAGCGCCCCGGCCTTGCAGCGGGTCTGGGACGACGTGGCGGCGTACGCCCCCTACTACGGCAGCGTCCACCGCGGCGCCGGCTACCTCTCCCAGCTCTCCACGGACCTCTTCGAGAACGCCCGTCGGACCGTCGCCGGGTTCCTCGACTGCCGCCCCGACGACCAGCTGATCTTCACCCGCTCGACGACGGACTCCCTCAACCTGCTGGCCCGCACCCTCCCCGCCGACTGCCAGGTCTTCGTCTTCGAGACCGAGCACCACGCGAGCCTGCTGCCCTGGCCGGACGCCCGGGTCACCTGCCTCGACGCGCCCCGCACCCCGCGGCAGGCCGTCGAGACCCTGGAGCGCGCCCTCGCCGACCGCGCCGCGTCTGTTCCAGAGGGGCACGGCCCGGCCCTGGTCTGCGTCACCGGAGCGTCCAACGTCACCGGCGAGCTGTGGCCGGTACGGGAGCTCGCGGCCGTCGCGCACGCGCACGGCGCCCGGATCGTCCTGGACGCGGCCCAGCTGGCCCCGCACCACCCCGTCTCCGTCCGGGACCTGGACGTCGACTGGGTCGCCTTCTCCGGCCACAAGCTGTACGCCCCCTTCGGCTCCGGCGTCCTGGCCGGCCGCGCCGACTGGCTGCGGGCCGCCGAGCCCTACCTCGCGGGCGGCGGCGCCAGCCGCAAGGTCACCCGGCGCGAGGACGGGGGAGTGGCCGTGGAGTGGCACGAGAGCGCCGCGCGCCACGAGGCGGGGTCGCCCAACGTCATCGGCGCCTACGCCATCGCCTCCGCCTGCAAGGCGCTGGCCGAGACGGGCTGGGACACCCTGGTCGCCCGTGAGGAACGCCTGATCGCGAAGGTCCGCGCGGGCCTTGCCGAGGTCCCCGAGGTCCGGGTCCTCTCCCTCTTCGGCGACGACGCCCCGCGCGTCGGCGTGATCAGCTTCGTGGTGGAGGGCTGGAACAGCTCCCACTTCGCCGCCGCCCTCTCCGCCGAGTACGGCATCGGTCCAAGTGGGCTGCGGCCTTGGGGAGCTTGGCCTCCACCGCGTCCGGGACGTGCTGCATCTGAGCCTTCACGGCGTCGGTGTCGGGTTGCTCGA
>NZ_JBFBJL010000054.1:0-65993 GCF_040686075.1 Streptomyces sp. NPDC086519 | reverse complement strand
ACCATCGTCACCGTCTGCAAGGTCGTCGTCGCGGTCGTCGGGATCATCGCGTTGATCATCGGCGGGCCGATCCTCGGCGCGATCGTGCTGGTCGCCGCGCTCGTCGTGCTCGCGGACACGCTCTACAAATACTCAAAAGGCCAAGCGTCCCTGTGGGACGTGGCGTTCGCGGCCATGGACTGCATACCCGGCGGCAAGGGCATCACCAGCCTTGGCAAGCTCGCCAAGGGGCTGAGGGAGCTGAAGGACCTGCGCGGCGGCATGAAGGCCATGAGCCTCGCCGTCCGCGGACTGGGGAAGAACGCCCGCGGCATGCTGGAGGACGGTGCCAAGGGCGCTTTCAACCGGTTGAAAAGCAAGATCAAGGGGTGCGGTGACCCTGTCGATGTGGCGACGGGCGAGATGTTCCTGGCCGAGACGGATGTCTCCCTCCCCGGGACCCTTCCCCTGGCATTCGTCCGGCGGGTCTCGTCGGGATACCGATGCGGCTGGTGGTTCGGTCCCGGTTGGAGCTCCACTCTCGACCAGCACCTGGAGATCGGCGACGGAGAGATCGTCTTCGTCACGGAGGACGGGATGTTGCTCCTCTACCGTGGCGCGGACGCCGAGGGCCGAACGTGGTTCCCCGTCTCCGGACCCAGGCTGTCCCTCACTCAGGAGGCCGACGGAACCTATCGCGTGGACGACCCGCACACCGGGCTCACCCGCCGCTTCGCACCGCTCGCTGACGGCACGGCACACATCACCGAGATAGCCGACCGCAATGCCAACCGCGTCACCTTCGAGTACGACAGCACCGGCTCGCCACTCGCGATGCGTCACTCGGGTGGATACCACCTGGCCTTCACCGCCGATGAGGGCCGTGTCACCTCAATGAGGCTGGTCGGTGGGGCTGAGGACGGCTCGGATGTTCTTGTCAGGGGCTATGAGTACACCGACGGCAATCTTACCGGCGTCGCCAATTCCTCCGGCAGCACCCTTGCATTCGCCTACGACGAGCGTCTGCGGGTCACCTCGTGGACCGACCGGAACGGCAGCCGTTACTCGTACGCCTACGACGACCGCGACCGGTGTGTCGCACAGCGTGGCGAGGCCGGACACCTTGCCGGGACGTTTGCGTACGAGGGTACGGACGCCGCATGGCCGGGCTGCCGAATCACCACCTACGTCACTACGGACGGTTCGGTGTCCCGCTTCGTCGTCAACGGCGAGAGCCAGGTGGTCGCCGAGATCGACCCTCTAGGGAACACCACCCGTACCGAATACGACCGAGATCATCACCTGCTCTCGCGTACGGACGCACTCGGGGCCGTCACCCGCTACGAGAACAACGCCGTCGGTAAGCCGACGCGGGTTGCGCTGCCCAACGGCGGTCTGGTCACGGTGGAGTACGACACCCTCCAGTTGCCGGTTCGGGTGGGCCTCCCGGACGGGACGTTCTGGGAGCACGGCTATGACAGCCGGGGCAACCGGGTGTCTTCTACCGCCCCCGACGGGAGTCACACTCGGTTCACGTACGACGACCGAGGGGCCCTGGAGTCGGTCACGGACCCGCTTGGTGCCACGACCCATGTGCGTTGTGATCGGGCCGGCCTGCGTGTCGAGACCGTCAGCGCCTTGGGCGAACGTTCAACCCGCACCTACGACGCCTTTGGCCGGCTCAGCGGTGTCACCGATCCGCTGGGGCGGACCACGAGTCTCCGGTGGACGGTCGAGGGGCGGATCACCCAGGTGGTCGCCCCCAACGGCTCGGAGGAGAGCTGGCGCTATGACGGCGAGGGGAACTGCACCTCCCACACCGGACCGGGCGGTGCGCGGACGACCTTCGAATATGGTCCGTTCGATCTACTGAAGGCACAGACGGCCCCCGACGGCGGCCGATACGAGTTCGGCTACGACGCGTCGCTCCGGCTCACGGATGTGAGCAACCCGCTGGGTCTGCACTGGAGGTACACGTACGACTCCGCGGGCCGACTCGTGGCCGAGTCGGACTTCGACGAACAGTGCACTGTGTACGAGCACGATGCCGTCGGCCGGGTCGGCAGGCGGGTGAACCCGGCGGGACAGGGCGTCGACTACGTCTACGACGTCATGGGCCGGCTTGTCGCCAAGACGGTCGGCGGTGAGACGACGACCTACGGGCATGACGCGATGGGCCGGCTCGTCCGAGCCACGGGCCCTGACTGCGACCTCCGGTTCGAGCGTGACCGCGCCGGGCGGACCGTCGTCGAGCGGGTCGACGGCCGGTCGCTGGTCTCCTCGTACGACGCCTCGGGGCGCCGCGTCGAGCGCAGCACGCCGTCTGGCGCGCGGGCACGGTACAGCTATGACGCCGTCGGACGGACGATCGGTCTGGACAGCTCTGGGCACGTCATCGAGTTCGTGAACGACGCGGCAGGCCAGGAGATCAGCCGCCTGATCGATGGCTCCCTGCGTTTCACCCAGTCATGGGGCGCGAACGGACGGCCCTCGGAACAGCGATGGGCCGCAGGCGATCGGCTGGTCCAGAGCCGCACGTACGAATACGGACGGGACGGCCACCTCACGGGGATCGCGGACGCCCTTGACGGCCCGACAGCCCTGGACATCGACGTCATGGGGCGCGTACGCGGCATCGAGGCGGGAGACCGTAGAGAGAGCTACGTCTATGACGTGGCCGGCCACATCGCCTCCGCCGCCTGGGCCGGTTATCCGGGAGCTGAAGGAACGGCGGGCGACCGGGCCTACGCCGGAACCCGTCTGCACCGGGCAGGCGCCACCCGTTACGTCTACGACGTGGCCGGACGTGTGGTCGAGCGCCGTAGGACCAGGCTGTCCCGGAAACCCGACGTATGGCGGTACTCGTGGGATGCCGAAGACCGCCTCACGTCCGTGGTGACCCCGGACGGCGCTGTCTGGCGTTACCTCTACGACCCCCTCGGCCGGCGAATCGCCAAGGAACGCCTCGGCGACGACGGCCGTACGGTCGTGGAGCGCACGGACTTCACCTGGGACGGGGCAATCCTCGCCGAGCAGACCACCTACGGCCCGGCGGCGCCCCATCCGGTCACCCTCACCTGGGACCACGACGGCCCACGCCCCCTCACGCAGACCGAGCGGCTGACCGACGCGGCGACGCAGGAGGAGATCGACTCCCGGTTCTTCGCGATCGTCACCGACTTGGTCGGGACCCCCACCGAACTGATCGATCCCCAGGGTTCGGTGGCCTGGCGCGCACGGCGGACGACATGGGGCGCGACCTACGTGCCGAGTAAGCGCGAGGCTTACACGCCGCTGCGCTTTCCCGGGCAGTACCAGGACTTCGAGACCGGCCTGCACTACAACTTCCACCGGTACTACGATCCGGACACCGCGCGATACACGTCGCTCGACCCGCTCGGCCTTGCACCTGCTCCCAACCCCTACGGGTACGTCACCAACCCATGGCGGCAGATCGACCCGTTGGGCCTCATGTCGTGCGAAGAGGAAACCGTAGTCCTCTACCATGGCTCGAAAAACTGGACCGGTGACAAATTCTCGCTGGGCAGTTCGGGAGATCTGCAGCGCCAGTACACGCCGGACACCGGTGTTTACTTGACGGATGATTTCAGCAGGGCAGCCACTCAGTACGCTGGTCCCGAAGGGGTGGTTGTGCGAACCGAGGTACCCAAGTCATTCGCCGAATCGGTTTTGCGGGAGCACAGCGGACCCGCCGGAAAACAGCCTGAGTATTTCGTGAACACGCCGGAAGGGCTGGACGTTCTGAATTCGGGATCTCCGCGTGCCCTGCCGCAAAGGGATGCGATAATCCAGCACATGATGGGTCTATTCTAGATATGGGGCGAGTGACTTTGGCAGAACGTGCGTTCCCGGTACCGGAGAGTGTGCTCGCTCGTGAGGTGTTCGGGCCGCTCGGCGGCGTGGTGGAGGTCGGCGCGGTGAACGCCACGGGCACATGGGCCCTCGCGGATGTCTCGATGGCCGGTTTCCTGGATCGCGGGGGTGACCGGGTGCGGGCCCTGCTCGAAGGCGTCAGAGAGGTCTGCGGATTCGGCGACGAGGCCATGGCCATCGCTGATGAACTGGGCTACTTCCGCGACCACGAGGTGACCGCGGCGTCGCTGCTTCTGTGGTCGGCAGGTGTCACCGGGATCCCGCAGCCACTGGAGCGGCTGGAGGAGCCGGCCACGGTGCGGCGCATGTGCCGTATGGCAGCGGACCTGCAGCTCGTCAATCTTCTCCAGGCCCTGGTGAACGCGGCCGTCGCGGCCGGCATGCGGGCCGATACCGGTGCCCGGCGAATCGCCCGACTTCTCGGCGTCGCGTCCGATGTGGTGGATCCGACTGGTGTGCGCACGCCTGAACTGGTCTACCGCATGTGGCGCGTCGGTCATCTCCCTGCCATCCTCCACCCCCAGTCCGGCGCGCCTGAAGCCGGGAAGGCGGGGTATCGGGCCTATGACCAGGAACTGGAGCGGTTGCTGGAGTCCGCCTGACGGGCGGCACGGCTCGTACAGCCCAGGCGGCCGGGAGCGGCGCGCAGTCGGGCGGCAGACCTGGGGTCACGCGGTTGTGAGCGGTCTTCCATGTGCCGGGCAATGGTATGAGTGGAATGAGTAAATGGATGACGTAAGCGCTGAACTGGGTCGGCTGTCCGATCTCGACGAACTCAGTGGCCAGGCCGTGGAGGGAGTCCTCGCCGCGGCCGGGTGGACGGGTGAGCGCAGGAACCCCGCGAAGGCGTGGGCCACCACCTGGCGGCGCGACGGTGCCGGCGCATGGGTCCAGGGGAACGCGCCTGTGGAGGTGCAGTTCACTCTCTGGCACCGCGATGTCGAGGACGAGCGGCCGGATCCGGACACCTACATCGAAGAGCTCTACGACGCGGCAGCGGCGGAACTCCCGACGGTCGTCTCGCAGCTGACATCCGGAGTCCTCGGACCGCGGCTCCAGGAGTCGGACCGGGATCTGACCGGAGACGAGGACTTCATCGAGCACCGGGCCTGGATCGTCGCGGACAAGGTCGTCCTGGCCGGGGTCAAGCACAGCGACACCGACGCGCCCGTCCAGCTCGTCGTCGTCCTGCGCGCGGACACCCCGGACGACGCCGACGCCGAGGACGCCGAGGACGACGACTGGTTGTGACGCGCGAGGACGACGACTGGTTGTGACGCGCGAGGACGACGACTGGTCGTGACGCGTCCCGGGGCCGCCGACGTCGGCCGGGCTGGCACCCCGCGTCAGGGGTTGAAGTAAGGGTCCTTCGCCATGCGCTGGTACGCCGTCAGCGACGAGGCCGAGGAGTTGATCTGCCAGTGGCGCTCCTTGTCGACGTCGAACCAGACCACCGCCTTGATCAGCGGGAACTTCGTCTTCAGCGCCGAGACGATCCCCGCGATCCACGCCGCCTTGCTGCCGCCGACCTCGTCGGAGGCCGTCTCGGCGATGATGACGGGCTTGCCCTTCGCGGCGAGCTTCGCGTAGGTGGCGGAGAAGGTGTCCTTGAAGCTCTGCCACGTGAAATCCGGGTCGGACGTTCCCCAGTTGTATCCGTCGACGCCGGTCCAGTCGACGTACTGGTCGCCGGGGTAGTAGGACATCATCGAGGGGGCACCCTCGCTGTCGGTGACGTTCGGGCACCACGCCCATACGACGTTCGTCGCGCCGCGTGCCACGAAGACGTCGTGGATGTGGCGGTAGGCGGCGATGTACTTCGAGGGCCGGTGCCCGCCCCAGCCCTCCCCCTCGTTCATCTCGGCCGCGAAATCGAGGAAGAACAGCTTGCCGAGCGCCTTGGCCCCGTCAGCGCGCTTGCTGATCGTCGAGTCCAGGGCGCCACTGATGATCTTGTCGAAGTCGATGTTGTCGGGCTCCCAGTTGACCAGCGGGACGCGGCCTTCCGCGAGGTCCGCGCGGGTGGTCGAGGAGGAGCCCGTCCAGTCGTCGGACCAGTCGTAGTAGGTGAGATGGACGGCCGGTTTCCGCCCGATGCGGGCGTCGGTCGCGGCCATCGTGCCGGAACCGTAGAAGTGACCGAGCAGCGCGCCCTGTGCGGGAACGAGCGGGACTCCCCGGACGGTGCCGCTCACCTTCGAGGCGGCCGGTGCACTCCGGCTGATCTGGGGGAGGGCGTCCGCCGCGGGGTTGACGCCTGCCGTCGAGCCGGAGCAGGCGGTGGTCAGTGTGGTGAGTGCCAGCAGGAGGACTGCGGCGCATCGCGGACCGAGGTGTCTGTTCACGTGTGCAGGGTGCCGACCCGACGATGAGGGGACGATGAGGGGCGGCTGTCAGGACGGCGTGTGCGGCGGAAGCGCCAGTTCGACAAGGGCTCCGCCGCCGGGCGCCCGTACCGCCCGGGCCGTGCCGCCGTGCAGGTCGGCGACCCACCGGACGATGGCGAGCCCCACCCCGACGCCGTCCCGCCCGTCACGCCCGCCGGTCACCCGGTCGCCGAAGACCTTCTCGCGATCCGCCGCGGCGATGCCCGGACCGTGATCGCGGACCGAGATCCGGCCGGCCGCGACGTGCACGTCCACGAGCGGAGGCCCGTCGGCCGGTGCCCCGTGACGCAGGGCGTTCTCGACGAGGTTGCGTACGGCCTGGGTCAGCAGGTCGGGGTCGCCGAGCACGACGGTCGGCCGGGTCCGTACCGTCACGTCCGCCTCGTCGTAAGGGAGTTCGTCAACCACCTGCTCGACCAGCTGGTCAAGGCGCAACGGGGTGAGCTCCACCCGTACGCTTCCCGCCTGGACGCGGGCCCTGCTGAGCAGCCCCGCCACCAGGCGGGCCAGGTGGTCGACCAGCCGCACCGCGTCGGCCGGCGCCCTCGTCGCCCCGGGCGTCGAGGTCACGCCGCCCTCCAGGGCGAGGCGCAACGCGGCGAGCGGGGTGCGCAGTTCGTGGGCCGCCTCCCTCAGGAACCGCTCCTGCTGGTCCAGTGCGCGCAGCGCCGGGCGCATGCTCCGTCCCGACAGCCAGTGGCCGGCGCCGGCCGAGACGAATACCAGGACGGCACAGCCGGCGACAAGCGAGCGGACCAATTCCTCGTGCTGTCGCTCCAACGGCGCCAGTTCGACCGCGGTGAGGACCACGGCACCGATGGTGTCGGTGTCCCAGACCGGTGCGGCGGCCCAGCGCAGCCTTCTGCCGTCGGCTCCGGCGGCTGTCGCCAGGACCGGACCCTGCTCCCGGACCGTGGACGTCCACAGGGTGTGGAGTTCGCCCGCCGGGGGCAGCGGGGAGGGGGCGGACGGCCGCGCCCACCGCACCCGCACGGGACCCGTGCCCTCACGCCGTATTACCGCGGTCACGGTCGACGCGTTCGCCAGCTCGTCCTCCGACAGCGGCTCCAGATGCAGTGTCCCGTGGTCCATCCAGACGGCACGGGAAAGCGCCAGCGCACGTCCGCTCACCTGTGAGTCCAGAGCGCGGGACGCGGCCCGGGCGTCGATGGCGGTGGCGATGAACACCAGTGCCACCAAGGCGGCGGCGCTCACCGCCGTGTAGAGCAGCGTCAGCGTCCACCGGGTCCGGCGCAGCCGTACGACGGAGGCAGGACCGGATGCAGTACCCGAGGCAGTACCGGCGGCGGGGCGCCCGGCCGAGGGAGGACCGGCGTTCATACCGGCTCCCGGATGCGGTAGCCGACACCCCGCAGGGACTCGATGAGATCCGGCGGTCCGAGCTTCCTGCGCAGCTGCCCGACGACCACGTCGACCACGTTAGACCGGGGATCGCTCATCTCGTCCCAGCAGCTCTCGAGCAGTTCGCTGCGCGTGAGGACCTCGCCGGCGCGCAGCATCAGCGCTTCGAGTACGGCGAATTCCTTCGCGGTGAGCGTGAGCAGCACACCGGCGCGGCGCACCCGCCGGGTCGGCAGGTCCAGTGTCACGTCGCCGACGGTGAGCCGGGGCGGCCGCGGCGGGTTGTCGCGCCGGCACAGGGCACGCACCCGCACGGTCAGCTCGGCCATGGCGAACGGTTTGACGAGATAGTCGTCGGCACCGTGCTCGAAGCCCGACACCCGGTCGTCGACGGCCCCCAGCGCGGTGAGCACCAGCACGGGGAACGTCCGCCCGGTCTCCCGCCACGCCTTGATCAGCGCCAAGGCGTCGCCGTCGGGCAGACCACGGTCCGCGATCACACAGTCGTAGGCGTTGACCACCACCTTGAGGTCGGCCTCGTCCATTCGCTCGGCCCGGTCGACAGCGAAACCCGCGGCGCGCAGTCCGGTCGCGATCGCGGGAGCGAGTTCGGGGTCGTCTTCCACCAGGAGCACGCGCACGGTGGGTGATGCTACGGCGAGCAGCTCACCCGTGCCCCGTACCCCGTCCAAAGGGTTCGCCCTGCGCGACGGATCCGCGTTCGAAGAGGACGAGACGGTGGCCGTCCTGGTAGGGCGCGGCGAGGACGATCGTGGCGGTGCGGTGGCCTTCTTCGCGTCCGTGTGCGCCGGACAGGTCGCCCCTGGCAGAGGTGGATACCCCGCCCGCCGCCCTTGCGTGACCCGCTCCCGCCGGCGCTGGAAGCGGGACCTCCGGCCACTCCCGTGCCGCCGGGGAAGCGACAACCGGTGCGGGCGGCGGGGCGGCCATCGTCTGGGCAGGTGTTTGACCTACGTCCCCCCGGGGGTATTCTCTCCGGCTCGATTGGCCAGCCCCCCGGCCCGTATGGCAGACTGTCCGAGTTGCTCGGTCGAGTGTTGATGCTGCGCGCCTCCCGCCGGGAGGACCGGAAGCGAGTCCCACAGTACTCGTCGTCCTAACTGCCTCACGGCAGCGCTGGGGCGGACGTACGGGAATCTTTCGGGAAGTGCGGTGCGGCACCGGCCAGGCGCCCGGTGGGCCTTCCGCCCTCGGCTTGCGGTACCGGAAGGGCCGTGTGCATTCCCCGCAGGGATGTTCGAACAAGGGACATCTGTGTCAGTGAGAGTGCGACACGCCCGACCGCGTGGGTCGGAGGAAGGAAGGCGGCATGAAGGAATCGCCGGGTTCCAGAGCGTTAGCAGAGACAGGACTACTGAGTAGCCATGGCGGGACAGAAGATCCGCATCCGGCTCAAGGCCTACGACCACGAGGTCATCGACTCCTCGGCGAAGAAGATCGTCGAGACGGTGACTCGCACTGGTGCGTCGGTCGCGGGCCCGGTGCCGCTGCCCACTGAGAAGAACGTGTACTGCGTCATCAAGTCGCCGCACAAGTACAAGGACTCGCGCGAGCACTTCGAGATGCGCACCCACAAGCGCCTGATCGACATCCTCGACCCGACCCCCAAGACCGTTGACTCTCTGATGCGACTCGACCTCCCGGCCGGTGTCGACATCGAGATCAAGCTCTGAGGCCGGTGATCTGAGAATGGCTAAGCAGATCAAGGGCATCCTGGGCGAGAAGCTCGGCATGACGCAGGTTTGGGACGAGAACAACCGGGTCGTCCCGGTGACCGTCGTCAAGGCCGGCCCGAATGTCGTGACCCAGGTCCGCACCAACGACGTCGACGGCTACGAGTCCGTCCAGCTCGCCTTCGGCGAGATCGACCCGCGCAAGGTGAACAAGCCCCTCAAGGGTCACTTCGCGAAGGCCGACGTCACCCCCCGCCGCCACCTCGTCGAGATCCGTACGGCCGACGCCGCCGAGTACACCCTCGGTCAGGAAGTCACCGCCGAGGTCTTCGAGGCCGGCGTGAAGGTCGACGTCACCGGCAAGAGCAAGGGCAAGGGCTTCGCCGGTGTCATGAAGCGTCACAACTTCAAGGGCCTCGGCGCCGGTCACGGCACCCAGCGCAAGCACCGCTCGCCCGGTTCCATCGGTGGCTGCGCCACCCCGGGCCGCGTGTTCAAGGGCCTCCGCATGGCGGGTCGCATGGGCAACGAGCGTGTCACCACCCAGAACCTGACCGTCCACGCCGTTGACGCGGAGAAGGGTCTGCTGCTCATCAAGGGCGCGGTTCCCGGTCCGAACGGCGGCCTCGTCCTGGTCCGCACCGCGGCCAAGGGGGCCTGAGGTACCGATGAGCACTGTTGACATCCTTTCGCCTGCCGGCGAGAAGACCGGAACCGTCGAGCTCCCCGCGGAGATCTTCGGCGTGGAGAAGGTCAGCATCCCGCTGATCCACCAGGTCGTCGTCGCGCAGAACGCGGCCGCCCGTCAGGGCACGCACAAGACGAAGACCCGTGGCGAGGTCCGTGGTGGCGGCAAGAAGCCGTACCGCCAGAAGGGCACCGGCCGCGCCCGCCAGGGCTCGACCCGCGCGCCGCAGTTCGCCGGCGGTGGCGTCGTCCACGGCCCGCAGCCGCGTGACTACTCGCAGCGCACCCCGAAGAAGATGAAGGCTGCCGCTCTGCGTCACGCCCTCACCGACCGGGCGCGTCACAACCGCATCCACGTCGTCACCGGCGTGATCGAGGGCGAGACCCCCAGCACCAAGGCCGCTCGCACGCTGTTCGGCAAGATCTCGGAGCGCAAGAACCTGCTCCTGGTCATCGACCGCGCCGACGAGGCCGCGTGGCTGTCCGCCCGCAACCTGCCCCAGGTCCACATCCTGGAGCCGGGCCAGCTGAACACGTACGACGTGATCGTCTCGGACGACGTGGTCTTCACCCAGGCCGCCTTCGAGTCCTTCGTCGCCGGCCCGAAGGCCAACGACACCGAAGGGACCGAGGTCTGATGGCTATCCGTCACCCGAGCATCGCCTCGAAGGCCGCCAAGGCCGCCAAGGCCGCCCGCGTCGCCAAGGCGCGCCGCCACGAGGCCGAGGGCAAGAACACCGTCGAGACCCCGCTCAGCAAGTCGTACACGGACCCCCGTGACATCCTGCTGAAGCCGGTCGTCTCCGAGAAGAGCTACGCGCTCCTCGACGAGAACAAGTACACGTTCATCGTCGACCCGAACGCCAACAAGACCCAGATCAAGCAGGCCGTCCAGGCGGTCTTCTCGGTCAAGGTCACCGGGGTCAACACGATCAACCGCCAGGGCAAGCGCAAGCGCACCCGCACCGGCTTCGGCCAGCGCGCGGCGACCAAGCGCGCGATCGTGACCCTCGCCGAGGGCGACCGTATCGACATCTTCGGCGGTCCGACCGCGTAAGCGGGTCGGATCGTCCGATATCGGACGAGGACTGAGAAATGGGAATCCGCAAGTACAAGCCGACTACGCCGGGCCGCCGTGGCGCCAGCGTCGCCGACTTCGTCGAGGTCACGCGGTCCACGCCGGAGAAGTCGCTGGTCCGCCCGCTGCACAGCAAGGGCGGCCGTAACAACGCCGGTCGTGTGACCGTTCGCCACCAGGGTGGCGGACACAAGCGCGCCTACCGCGTGATCGACTTCCGTCGTCACGACAAGGACGGCGTGCCGGCGAAGGTCGCGCACATCGAGTACGACCCCAACCGCACCGCGCGCATCGCGCTGCTGCACTACGCCGACGGCGAGAAGCGCTACATCCTCGCCCCGCGCAACCTGCAGCAGGGCGACACCGTGGAGAACGGTCCCGGGGCCGACATCAAGCCGGGCAACAACCTGGCCCTCCGCAACATCCCGGTCGGTACCACGGTCCACGCGATCGAGCTCCGTCCCGGCGGTGGCGCCAAGTTCGCCCGCTCCGCGGGTGCCTCGGTGCAGCTGCTCGCCCGTGAGGGCGCCATGGCGACCCTCCGTATGCCGTCCGGCGAGATCCGCATGGTGGACGCGCGCTGCCGCGCCACCGTCGGTGAGGTCGGCAACGCCGAGCAGTCGAACATCAACTGGGGCAAGGCCGGCCGCAAGCGGTGGCTGGGCGTCCGCCCGACCGTCCGTGGTGTCGTGATGAACCCGGTCGACCACCCGCACGGTGGTGGTGAGGGCCGGACCTCCGGTGGTCGTCACCCTGTGTCCCCGTGGGGCAAGAAGGAAGGCCGTACTCGTTCGCCCAAGAAGGCGTCGAACAAGTACATCGTCCGCCGCCGCAAGACGAACAAGAAGCGCTAAGGACGGGTTGAGATGCCGCGTAGCTTGAAGAAGGGGCCCTTCGTCGACGACCACCTGATCAAGAAGGTGGATGTCCAGAACGAAGCCGGCACCAAGAACGTCATCAAGACCTGGTCCCGCCGCTCGATGATCGTCCCGGCCATGCTCGGCCACACGATCGCGGTGCACAACGGCAAGACCCACATCCCGGTGTTCGTCACCGAGTCGATGGTCGGCCACAAGCTCGGCGAGTTCTCGCCGACCCGCACCTTCCGTGGCCACGTCAAGGACGACCGGAAGTCGAAGCGCCGCTAGTAGCGGATCGCATTCAGACACGTAAGTAACTGAGAGGGACAACCATGGAAGCCAGGGCCCAGGCGCGGTACATCCGCGTTACGCCCATGAAGGCCCGCCGCGTGGTGGACCTTATCCGTGGCATGGATGCCACGGAGGCTCAGGCTGTTCTGCGATTCGCTCCGCAGGCAGCCTCCGTGCCGGTCGGCAAGGTGCTCGACAGCGCCATCGCCAACGCCGCGCACAACTACGACCACACCGACGCCGACAGCCTCTTCATCTCCGAGGCATACGTCGACGAGGGCCCGACCCTGAAGCGGTTCCGTCCGCGCGCCCAGGGCCGTGCCTACCGGATCCGCAAGCGGACCAGCCACATCACCGTGGTCGTCAGCAGCAAGGAAGGAACCCGGTAATGGGCCAGAAGGTTAACCCGCATGGGTTCCGGCTCGGTGTCACCACGGACTTCAAGTCCCGGTGGTACGCCGACAAGCTGTACAAGGACTACGTCAAGGAAGACGTCGCCATCCGTCGGATGATGACGTCCGGCATGGAGCGCGCCGGCATCTCGAAGGTGGAGATCGAGCGCACCCGTGACCGCGTCCGCGTGGACATCCACACCGCGCGTCCGGGCATCGTCATCGGCCGCCGCGGCGCCGAGGCCGACCGCATCCGCGGTGACCTGGAGAAGCTGACCGGCAAGCAGGTCCAGCTGAACATCCTCGAGGTCAAGAACCCGGAGACGGACGCTCAGCTGGTGGCCCAGGCCGTCGCCGAGCAGCTCTCCTCCCGCGTCTCCTTCCGCCGCGCCATGCGTAAGAGCATGCAGTCGGCGATGAAGGCCGGGGCCAAGGGCATCAAGATCCAGTGCGGTGGCCGCCTCGGCGGCGCCGAGATGTCCCGCTCGGAGTTCTACCGCGAGGGCCGCGTGCCCCTGCACACGCTCCGCGCGAACGTGGACTACGGCTTCTTCGAGGCCAAGACGACCTTCGGCCGCATCGGCGTGAAGGTCTGGATCTACAAGGGCGACGTCAAGAACATCGCCGAGGTCCGCGCCGAGAACGCCGCTGCCCGTGCCGGCAACCGCCCGGCCCGTGGTGGCGGCGCTGCGGACCGCCCGGCCCGTGGTGGCCGCGGCGGCGAGCGGCGCGGTCGCAAGCCGCAGCAGGCTGCCGGTGCCGAGGCCCCCAAGGCCGAGGCCCCCGCCGCCGCTCCGGCTGAGAGCACCGGAACGGAGGCCTGACCGACATGCTGATCCCCCGTAGGGTCAAGCACCGCAAGCAGCACCACCCGGGACGCAGCGGCGCTGCCAAGGGTGGCACGACGGTTGCGTTCGGCGAGTACGGCATCCAGGCGCTCACCCCGGCGTATGTGACGAACCGTCAGATCGAGGCCGCTCGTATCGCCATGACGCGTCACATCAAGCGTGGTGGCAAGGTCTGGATCAACATCTACCCGGACCGTCCGCTCACCAAGAAGCCCGCCGAGACCCGCATGGGTTCCGGTAAGGGTTCTCCGGAGTGGTGGATCGCCAACGTCAAGCCCGGACGCGTGATGTTCGAGCTGTCGTACCCCAACGAGAAGATCGCCCGTGAGGCGCTGACCCGTGCGGCCCACAAGCTGCCGATGAAGTGCCGGATCGTCAAGCGCGAGGCAGGTGAAGCGTGATGTCGGCCGGTACCAAGGCGTCCGAGCTGCGCGAGCTGGGCAACGAGGAGCTTCTGGGCAAGCTCCGCGAGGCCAAGGAAGAGCTGTTCAACCTCCGCTTCCAGGCGGCGACGGGTCAGCTCGAGAACCACGGTCGGCTCAAGGCCGTCCGTAAGGACATCGCGCGGATCTACACCCTGATGCGTGAGCGCGAGCTGGGCATCGAGACGGTGGAGAGCGCCTGATGAGCGAGAGCAACGTGACTGAGCAGACTGCATCCAACAGCGGCTCCGCCGCGGGCGAGGCGCGCGGTAGCTTCCGCAAGACCCGTGAGGGTCTGGTCGTCAGCGACAAGATGGACAAGACCGTCGTCGTCGCCGTCGAGGACCGCGTCAAGCACGCGCTGTACGGCAAGGTCATCCGCCGTACGAACAAGCTCAAGGCGCACGACGAGCAGAACGCCGCGGGCGTCGGCGACCGTGTCCTCCTCATGGAGACCCGGCCGCTGTCCGCGACGAAGCGCTGGCGCGTCGTCGAGATCCTCGAGAAGGCCAAGTAAGTCTCCTGCGGGGCATTCCTCGCAGGACAGTTCCGCCAGGCTCCGGGGGCCGTTCTGAACGGCCCCCGGGGAACCGGCAGACAATCAGGAGATAGACGTGATCCAGCAGGAGTCGCGACTGCGCATCGCCGACAACACTGGTGCGAAGGAGATCCTTTGCATCCGTGTGCTCGGTGGCTCCGGTCGCCGCTACGCGGGCATCGGTGACGTCATCGTCGCCACCGTCAAGGACGCGATCCCCGGTGGCAACGTGAAGAAGGGTGACGTCGTCAAGGCGGTCATCGTTCGCACCGTCAAGGAACGCCGCCGTCCGGACGGCTCGTACATCCGCTTCGACGAGAACGCCGCCGTCATTCTGAAGAACGACGGCGACCCTCGCGGTACCCGCATCTTCGGCCCGGTCGGCCGGGAGCTGCGCGAGAAGAAGTTCATGAAGATCATCTCGCTCGCGCCGGAGGTGCTGTAAGCATGAAGATCAAGAAGGGCGACCTGGTCCAGGTCATCACCGGTAAGGACAAGGGCAAGCAGGGCAAGGTCATCGCGGCCTACCCCCGCGAGGACCGTGTTCTGGTCGAGGGTGTCAACCGGGTCAAGAAGCACACCAAGGCCGGCCCGACCGCTCGCGGTTCGCAGGCCGGCGGCATCGTCACGACCGAGGCGCCCGTCCACGTCTCCAACGTCCAGCTGGTCGTTGAGAAGGACGGCAACAAGGTCGTCACGCGTGTCGGTTACCGCTTCGACGACGAAGGCAACAAGATCCGCGTTGCCAAGCGGACGGGTGAGGACATCTGATGGCTACCACCACTGCTCCGCGTCTGAAGCTGAAGTACCGCGAGGAGATCGCGGGCAAGCTGCGTGACGAGTTCAAGTACGAGAACGTCATGCAGATCCCCGGCCTCGTCAAGATCGTGGTCAACATGGGTGTCGGCGACGCCGCCCGTGACTCGAAGCTGATCGAGGGCGCGATCCGCGACCTCACCACGATCACCGGTCAGAAGCCGGCCGTCACCAAGGCCCGCAAGTCCATCGCGCAGTTCAAGCTGCGTGAGGGTCAGCCGATCGGTGCCCACGTCACGCTCCGTGGCGACCGCATGTGGGAGTTCCTGGACCGCACCCTGTCGCTCGCGCTCCCGCGCATCCGCGACTTCCGCGGTCTGTCCCCCAAGCAGTTCGACGGCCGTGGCAACTACACCTTCGGTCTCACGGAGCAGGTCATGTTCCACGAGATCGACCAGGACAAGATCGACCGTACCCGGGGTATGGACATCACCGTGGTGACCACGGCGACCAACGACGCTGAGGGCCGCGCGCTCCTTCGTCACCTCGGCTTCCCGTTCAAGGAGGCGTGAGCGAGATGGCGAAGAAGGCTCTGATTGCCAAGGCTGCTCGCAAGCCCAAGTTCGGTGTGCGTGGCTACACGCGCTGCCAGCGCTGCGGCCGTCCGCACTCCGTGTACCGCAAGTTCGGCCTGTGCCGCGTGTGCCTTCGTGAGATGGCTCACCGTGGCGAGCTGCCGGGCGTGACCAAGAGCTCCTGGTAATCCCCCTTTCAGGGATTCCCAGGGCTCTCGGTAAGCAATGGGCGTGTCAGGCGCCCACCCTTTCATGGCTTAGGCTTGGAGGGTTGGGCGCCTGACAGTCGCCCGTACGACTTACTACGCCGTAGGTCCACCGCGCCGCACCCGTCCCGTCTCGGATCGGGGAGAGGGATGGCGCACCAGGAAACCCCGGCGAGAGAGGCCACAGGCCAATTCATGACCATGACTGATCCGATCGCAGACATGCTGACGCGTCTGCGGAACGCGAACTCGGCGTACCACGACTCTGTGACGATGCCGGCGTCCAAGATCAAGTCTCACATTGCGGAGATCCTCCAGCAGGAGGGCTTCATCACGGGCTGGAAGGTCGAGGACGCCGAGGTCGGCAAGAACCTCGTCCTGGACCTGAAGTTCGGTCCCAACCGTGAGCGCTCCATCGCGGGCATCAAGCGGATCTCCAAGCCCGGTCTCCGGGTGTACGCGAAGTCCACCTCCCTGCCCAAGGTGCTGGGCGGCCTCGGCGTGGCGATCATCTCCACGTCGCACGGGCTCCTCACCGACAAGCAGGCCGGCAAGAAGGGCGTAGGCGGGGAAGTCCTCGCCTACGTCTGGTAGCAGAAGGGAACGGAGGAAACAGCTATGTCGCGTATCGGCAAGCTCCCCATCGCGGTTCCCGCCGGCGTGGACGTCACCATCGACGGCCGCACGGTGCAGGTCAAGGGCCCCAAGGGCGAGCTGACCCACACCATCGTGGCTCCGATCGACATCGCCAAGGGCGAGGACGGCACTCTCGCGGTGACCCGCCCCAACGACGAGCGTCAGAGCAAGGCCCTGCACGGCCTGTCCCGCACGCTGGTGGCGAACATGATCACCGGCGTGACCCAGGGTTACGTGAAGAAGCTCGAGATCAGCGGTGTCGGTTACCGCGTGACCGCCAAGGGCTCGAACCTCGAGTTCGCGCTCGGTTACAGCCACCCGATCCTGGTCGAGGCCCCCGAGGGCATCACCTTCAAGGTCGAGGCTCCGACCCGTTTCTCGGTCGAGGGCATCGACAAGCAGAAGGTCGGCGAGGTCGCGGCCAACATCCGCAAGCTGCGCAAGCCCGACCCGTACAAGGCCAAGGGCGTCAAGTACGAGGGCGAAGTCATCCGCCGCAAGGTCGGAAAGGCGGGTAAGTAAGCCATGGCATACGGGCAGAAGATCCTCAAGGGCGACGCCTACAAGCGCGCCGCGATCAAGCGCCGTCACATCCGGATCCGCAAGAGCATCTCCGGTACGGCGGAGCGTCCCCGTCTGGTCGTGACCCGCTCCAACCGCCACATCGTGGCGCAGGTGATCGACGACCTGAAGGGCCACACCCTGGCTTCCGCGTCCACCCTGGACGCGTCGGTCCGCGGTGGCGAGGGCGACAAGTCCGCGCAGGCCAAGCAGGTCGGCGCCCTGGTCGCCGAGCGTGCCAAGGCCGCCGGTGTCGAGGCCGTGGTGTTCGACCGTGGTGGCAACCAGTACGCCGGGCGCATCGCCGCCCTGGCGGACGCCGCCCGCGAAGCCGGGCTCAAGTTCTGAGCCGCTTGTAGCTAGCGGAAAGAGAGAGGTAATCCAATGGCTGGACCCCAGCGCCGCGGTGGCGGTGCCGGTGGCGGCGAGCGGCGGGACCGGAAGGGCCGTGACGGCGGCGCTGCTGCCGCCGAGAAGACCGCGTACGTTGAGCGCGTTGTCGCGATCAACCGCGTCGCCAAGGTTGTGAAGGGTGGTCGTCGCTTCAGCTTCACCGCGCTGGTCGTGGTGGGCGACGGTGACGGCACCGTGGGTGTCGGTTACGGCAAGGCCAAGGAGGTGCCGGCCGCCATCGCCAAGGGCGTTGAGGAGGCCAAGAAGCACTTCTTCAAGGTCCCGCGTATCCAGGGCACCATCCCTCACCCCATCCAGGGTGAGAAGGCCGCCGGTGTGGTTCTCCTCAAGCCGGCTTCGCCGGGTACCGGTGTTATCGCCGGTGGCCCCGTGCGTGCCGTCCTGGAGTGCGCCGGTATCCACGACGTGCTGTCGAAGTCGCTCGGCTCCGACAACGCGATCAACATCGTGCACGCGACCGTGGCGGCCCTGAAGGGCCTGCAGCGTCCCGAGGAGATCGCGGCCCGCCGCGGTCTGCCCCTGGAGGACGTCGCCCCCGCGGCCCTGCTGCGTGCGCGTGCCGGGGCGGGTGCGTGATGGCTCAGCTGAAGATCACGCAGGTCAAGTCCTACATCGGCAGCAAGCAGAACCACCGTGACACCCTGCGTTCCCTTGGTCTCAAGGGCATCAACACGCAGGTCGTCAAGGAGGACCGCCCCGAGTTCCGCGGCATGGTGCACACCGTCCGCCACCTCGTGACGGTCGAGGAGGTCGACTGATCATGGCGGAGCAGAACCCGCTCAAGATCCACAACCTCCGTCCCGCCCCGGGCGCCAAGACCGCCAAGACCCGTGTCGGTCGTGGTGAGGCGTCGAAGGGTAAGACGGCCGGTCGTGGTACCAAGGGTACGAAGGCCCGTTACCAGGTTCCGGAGCGCTTCGAGGGTGGCCAGATGCCCCTCCACATGCGTCTTCCGAAGCTGAAGGGCTTCAAGAACCCGTTCAAGACCGAGTACCAGGTCGTGAACCTCGACAAGCTGGCCGCGCTGTACCCCGAGGGTGGCGAGGTCACCGTCGAGGGTCTGGTGGCCAAGGGTGCCGTTCGCAAGAACGCCCTCGTCAAGGTCCTCGGCCAGGGTGAGGTCTCCGTGGCGCTGCAGGTGACGGTCGACGCCGTCTCCGGCTCCGCCAAGGAGAAGATCACCGCCGCCGGCGGCACTGTCACCGAGCTCGTCTGATTTTTCCGGACGTCTCGATGACGTAAGCGAATCCCGACCGGGGATACCTCACAATGGGGTATCCCCGGTTGGTCGTTCCTAGGGGGGCAGTGCGGCCGGTAAGGTGGCCAGCACTGTTCTTTTCTCATTCGTCGAACCTCAAGACCGTCACCCTTGACGCAGTTGCGCGGGGGTCGCAGGAGGCACCGTGCTCACCGCGTTCGCCCGGGCGTTCAGGACGCCCGACCTGCGCAAGAAGCTGCTCTTCACGCTCGGCATCATCGTGGTGTACCGGGTCGGTACCCACATCCCGATCCCCGGCGTCAACTACAAAGCCGTCCAGACGTGTGTCAGTGAGGCGTCCGGCAACCAGGGCCTCTTCGGTCTGGTGAACATGTTCAGCGGTGGCGCGCTGCTGCAGATCACGGTCTTCGCGCTCGGCATCATGCCGTACATCACGGCCAGCATCATCCTTCAGCTGCTGACCGTGGTCATCCCGCGCCTGGAAGCCCTGAAGAAGGAGGGCCAGGCGGGTACGGCGAAGATCACGCAGTACACCCGTTACCTGACGGTGGCGCTCGCCATCCTGCAGGGCACCGGCCTGGTGGCCACCGCCCGCAGCGGCGCCCTGTTCTCCGGCTGCACGGTGGCCTCCAGCATCGTCCCGGACCAGGCGATCTTCACCACCATCACCATGGTCATCTGCATGACCGCCGGTACGGCCGTGGTCATGTGGCTCGGCGAGCTGATCACCGACCGCGGCATCGGCAACGGCATGTCGATCCTGATGTTCATCTCGATCGCCGCGACCTTCCCGTCGGCGCTGTGGGCCATCAAGAAGCAGGGCACCCTGGCCGACGGCTGGATCGAGTTCGGCTCGGTCATCGCGGTGGGTCTGATCATGGTCGCGCTGGTGGTCTTCGTCGAGCAGGCCCAGCGCCGCATTCCGGTGCAGTACGCGAAGCGCATGATCGGCCGCCGTTCCTACGGCGGCACGTCTACGTACATCCCGCTCAAGGTGAACCAGGCCGGTGTGATTCCGGTCATCTTCGCCTCCTCGCTGCTCTACATTCCGGCGCTCGTGGCGCAGTTCGCCGGCGGCAACTCGGGCTGGAAGGAGTGGATCACCCAGAACCTGACCAAGGGTGACCACCCGATTTACATCGTTTCGTACTTCTTGCTCATCGTGTTCTTCGCGTTCTTCTATGTCGCCATTTCCTTCAACCCCGAGGAAGTCGCCGACAACATGAAGAAGTATGGTGGCTTCATCCCGGGCATCCGGGCTGGCCGACCGACCGCTGAGTACCTCTCGTACGTGCTCAACCGGATCACCTGGCCGGGTTCGCTGTATCTGGGGCTGATCGCTCTCGTGCCGACGATGGCGTTGGTGGGCTTTGGGGCAAGCAACAACTTCCCGTTCGGTGGTACCAGCATCCTGATCATCGTGGGTGTCGGCCTCGAAACGGTGAAGCAGATCGAGAGCCAGCTTCAGCAGCGCAATTACGAAGGGTTCCTCCGCTGATGCGAATCGTCCTCGTCGGGCCGCCTGGCGCCGGTAAGGGAACGCAAGCCGTTCGCCTTGCCAAGGAGCTGAAGATCCCGCACATCTCCACGGGCGACCTGTTCCGCGCCAACATCAGCCAGGAGACGGAGCTCGGGAAACTCGCGAAGTCCTACATGGACGCCGGCAACCTGGTCCCCGACGAGGTCACCATCGCCATGGCCAAGGACCGCATGGAGCAGGAGGACGCCGTGAACGGCTTCCTGCTGGACGGTTTCCCGCGCAACGTCTCGCAGGCCGAGGCGCTCGACGAACTGCTGAAGGCCGAGAAGATCAAGCTGGACGCCGTGCTCGACCTCGAAGTCCCCGAGGAAGAGGTCGTCAAGCGGATCGCCGGGCGCCGCCTGTGCCGTAACAAGGCGGAGCACGTCTTCCACGTGACGTACAGCCCGCCGAAGGCGGAGGGCGTCTGCGACGTCTGCGGCGGCGAGCTCTACCAGCGTGACGACGACTCCGAGGACACCGTCCGCACCCGGCTCGAGGTCTACCACACGCAGACCGAGCCGATCATCGACTACTACAAGGCGCAGGGCCTGGTCGCGACGATCTCCGCCCTGGGGCCGGTGGACGAGGTCACCAAGCGCGCGCTGGACGCGCTCAAGCGTGACGGGGACGACGAGAAGTAGTCCCTCGGCGGTTCTGGCCGCGGTGCCCTGCCGGGTGCCGCGGCCGTACTGTTGTGTTCGTGTTCGTGTTCGGCTGACGCCGACGTTGTCGCGAGTGATGGAGAGCGCAGGCCACCCATGGTGCAGATCAAGACCCCCGAGCAGATCGCCAGGATGCGGGCGGCGGGCCTGGTCGTGGCCGCGATCCACGCGGCCACCCGCGAGGCGGCGGTCCCCGGCGCCAGCACCAAGGACCTGGACGAGGTGGCCCGCAAGGTCCTCGCGGAGCACGGCGCCAAGCCGAACTTCCTGGGCTACGGCGGCTTTCCCGCCACCATCTGCACGTCCGTCAACGAAGTGGTCGTCCACGGCATCCCCTCGGAGGATGTCGTTCTCAAGGACGGCGACATCATCTCCATCGACTGCGGCGCCATCGTCGACGGCTGGCACGGTGACGCGGCCTACACCGCCTTCGTGGGCTCCGGTCACGCCCCGGAGCTGATCGAGCTCTCCCGGGTCACCGAGGAGTCGATGTGGGCCGGCATCGCGGCGATGAAGCTGGGCAACCGCCTGGTCGACGTCTCCCGGGCGATCGAGACGTACATCCGCCGCCAGCCGAAGCCCGGCGGCGGCAGGTACGGGATCATCGAGGACTACGGCGGCCACGGCATCGGCACCGAGATGCACATGGACCCGCACCTGCTGAACTACGTCGACCGGCGGCGGGGCAAGGGGCCGAAGCTGGTGCCCGGGTTCTGCCTGGCCATCGAGCCGATGGTGTCGCTGGGGACGCCCCGCACGGAGGTCCTGCCGGACGAGTGGACCGTGATCACCACGGACGGTACGTGGTCGTCGCACTGGGAGCACAGCGTTGCGCTGACCGAAGAGGGTCCGCTGGTGCTGACGGCGCCTGACGGGGGCAAGGCGAAGTTGGCGGAGCACGGCATCGTCGCCGCTCCGGATCCGCTGGGCTGAGTGCGCCTTCCGGGGTGCGGCCTCGTGCCGTCGGGCGACCGCCGGCACGAGGCAGTTTCTCGCGCCCACGCGGCGGAGCCGCACATCCCAACAGCCCCGCGCCCCTGAGGGGCGCTTCAGCGGGCGGCGCTTAATGATCTGGCCTCCTGGGCAGGCTTTCCCGATTCGTCTTTCCGGGTGCGCTGACGTAGACTGACTCGTCGGCTCTCGTGCATCCGCATGTCCGCATGCGTTCGTAGCGATGCGAGTGAGTCGATCAAGGTAGTCGATTCGAAGGGCGAAGCGTGGCCAAGAAGCAAGGTGCCATCGAGATCGAGGGCACTGTCGTCGAGTCTCTTCCGAACGCCATGTTCAAGGTCGAGCTCCAGAACGGCCACCAGGTCCTGGCACACATCAGCGGCAAGATGCGTATGCACTACATCCGCATCCTCCCTGACGACCGGGTCGTGGTGGAGCTGTCTCCGTACGACCTGACGCGTGGCCGGATCGTCTACCGCTACAAGTAGATCTTGCCCACGTCCCGTGTGAGCGGGGCTGCCGGCAACTGACCCGGAGAACCTCAATCCCATGAAGGTCAAGCCGAGCGTCAAGAAGATCTGCGACAAGTGCAGGGTGATCCGCCGTCACGGTCGGGTCATGGTCATCTGCGAGAACCCGCGCCACAAGCAGCGCCAGGGCTGACGCACGACCGATCCCTCTGCATCCACCGCAGAGATTCGCGCGACGCAAGCTGAATTTGTTCATACGCAGAATCCAGGCGCTGTAGCGCCTGACACCCCCGGTTCGGAGGCCGGGGACCCAGTTCGTACCTGATACGGCGGCTGGGAACCGGTTCTGCGGAAGACCTCCGACGATCACCAGGAGCCATTGAATGGCACGCGTTTCCGGTGTTGACATCCCGCGCGAAAAGCGCGTGGAGGTCGCCCTCACCTACGTGTTCGGCATCGGCCGGACACTCTCGCAGCAGACGCTGGCCGAGACCGGCATCGACCCGAACACCCGCGTTCGCGACCTGACCGAAGAGCAGCTGGTCGCCATCCGCGAGTACGTCGACAACAACATCAAGACCGAGGGTGACCTCCGTCGCGAGATCCAGGCCGACATCCGCCGCAAGGTCGAGATCGGCTGCTACCAGGGTCTGCGTCACCGCCGTGGCCTGCCCGTCCGCGGTCAGCGCACCAGCACCAACGCCCGCACCCGCAAGGGCCCGCGTCGCGCCATCGCCGGCAAGAAGAAGCCGGGCAAGAAGTAGTCCTCAGCGGACAACGCTTCATCAGCGGTCTTCGCTGTAGGACCGACCACCTCCCCGTAGGAGTTACTAGATGCCCCCCAAGGGTCGTCAGGGCGCTGCCAAGAAGGTGCGCCGCAAGGAAAAGAAGAACGTCGCTCACGGCCACGCGCACATCAAGAGCACGTTCAACAACACGATCGTCTCCATCACGGACCCGTCCGGCAACGTGATCTCCTGGGCCTCCGCCGGCCACGTCGGCTTCAAGGGCTCCCGGAAGTCCACGCCGTTCGCCGCGCAGATGGCCGCCGAGTCGGCTGCCCGCCGCGCCCAGGAGCACGGCATGCGCAAGGTCGACGTGTTCGTGAAGGGCCCGGGTTCCGGTCGCGAGACCGCGATCCGCTCCCTGCAGGCCACGGGTCTCGAGGTCGGCTCCATCCAGGACGTCACCCCGACCCCGCACAACGGCTGCCGTCCGCCGAAGCGTCGTCGCGTCTGACGCACGGGCTCATGGCGGCTCGGCTTTCGGCTGGGGGTGTGGGGGTTATCCCCCACATGTCGCAGTACGGCTGCCGTCCGCCGAAGCGCCGTCGCGTCTGACCTCGCTTCGCAGGGCTGCTCGGGCGGTACGGCTCCGTAAGGGCCGTGCCGCCCGTACCCTTGCAGTACCCGCGTCTTTCACGGCGCGGTTCCGTCGGGCGTCAAATAGCGGGCGTCCACGAAAGAAGGATCTGATCCACACATGCTGATCGCTCAGCGTCCCTCGTTGACCGAAGAGGTCGTCGACGAGTTCCGCTCCCGGTTCGTGATCGAGCCGCTGGAGCCGGGCTTCGGCTACACCCTCGGCAACTCCCTCCGCCGTACCCTCCTCTCCTCGATCCCCGGCGCGGCTGTCACGTCGATCCGGATCGACGGCGTCCTGCACGAGTTCACCACCGTGCCGGGCGTCAAGGAGGACGTCACCGACCTGATCCTCAACATCAAGCAGCTGGTCGTCTCCTCGGAGCACGACGAGCCGGTCGTGATGTACCTGCGCAAGCAGGGCCCGGGTCTGGTCACCGCCGCCGACATCGCGCCCCCGGCCGGTGTCGAGGTGCACAACCCCGACCTCGTCCTCGCCACGCTCAACGGCAAGGGCAAGCTGGAGATGGAGCTCACGGTCGAGCGTGGCCGCGGTTACGTCTCCGCCGTGCAGAACAAGCAGGTGGGCCAGGAGATCGGCCGTATCCCGGTCGACTCCATCTACTCGCCGGTGCTCAAGGTCACGTACAAGGTCGAGGCGACCCGTGTCGAGCAGCGCACCGACTTCGACAAGCTGATCGTCGACGTCGAGACCAAGCAGGCCATGCGTCCGCGTGACGCCATGGCGTCGGCCGGCAAGACCCTGGTCGAGCTGTTCGGTCTGGCGCGTGAGCTCAACATCGACGCCGAGGGCATCGACATGGGCCCGTCCCCCACGGACGCCGCCCTCGCCGCCGACCTCGCGCTGCCGATCGAGGAGCTGGAGCTCACGGTCCGCTCCTACAACTGCCTCAAGCGTGAGGGCATCCACTCCGTGGGTGAGCTCGTGGCGCGCTCCGAGGCGGACCTCCTGGACATCCGCAACTTCGGTGCGAAGTCCATCGACGAGGTCAAGGCGAAGCTGGCCGGCATGGGCCTGGCCCTCAAGGACAGCCCGCCCGGATTCGACCCCACCGCTGCGGCTGACGCCTTCGGGGCCGATGACGACGCGGACGCCGGGTTCGTCGAGACCGAGCAGTACTGAGAGCTCGGGCCATCCGGTCCGTACTCGGGTGCGGGTGCGCTGTGGCTTGTCGCGCCCACGCGACGGAGTCGCATGCCGACACCGCCCCGCGCCCCTTCCGGGAGCGCCCCTGCGGGGCTGCTCCCGGATCTCCGACGGGCGACCGCCTGCTCGGATACTGACCCCGGTACCTGATACGGCCGGGGCAGACACACAGGAGAAGAACCATGCCGAAGCCCACCAAGGGTGCCCGTCTGGGCGGCAGTGCCGCGCACGAGAAGCTGCTCCTCGCGAACCTCGCGAAGTCGCTCTTCGAGCACGGCCGTATCACCACCACCGAGGCGAAGGCGCGCAAGCTGCGCCCGTACGCCGAGCGTCTGGTCACCAAGGCGAAGAAGGGCGACCTTCACAACCGCCGTCAGGTGCTCCAGGTCATCACGGACAAGAGCATCGTGCACACGCTCTTCACCGAGATCGGCCCGCGGTACGAGAACCGTCCCGGTGGCTACACCCGCATCACCAAGATCGGTAACCGCCGTGGCGACAACGCGCCCATGGCTGTCATCGAGCTGGTCGAGGCGCTGACGGTCGCCCAGCAGGCGACGGGTGAGGCCGAGGCCGCGACGAAGCGTGCGGTCAAGGAGGCCGAGGAGACCAAGGCCGAGGAGACCGAGGCCGCCGAGGTCGTCGAGGACGCCAAGCCTGAGGGCGAGGAGCCGAAGGAGGCGTAAGGCCGTCCTTTGGCTGCCGGTCCGTCGTGGCTGGTCGCGCAGTTCCCCGCGCCCCTTTCGGGGCGCGTCAGTGGGCCCGTTCCTTATCAGGGACGGGCCCGCTTTCTTGCCCTGAGAGGATTCTCCCGTGAGTGACGAAGTTCAGCCCGGTTACGTCCGCGTCCGTCTCGACCTGTCCTACGACGGCACCCACTTCCACGGCTGGGCCAAGCAGGCCGGTGGGAAGCGGACCGTGCAGGGGGAGATCGAGGACGCGCTGCGGATCGTCACGCGGTCGCAGGGGACGGCGTACGAGCTGACCGTGGCCGGACGGACGGATGCCGGGGTGCACGCGCGGGGCCAGGTGGCGCATGTCGATCTGCCGGCCGGGGTGTGGGAGGAGCAGCGGGAGAAGCTGCTGAGGCGGCTCGCGGGGCGGCTGCCGAAGGACGTGCGGGTGTGGGCGGTCGGCGAGGCGCCGGCGGGGTTCGACGCGCGGTTCGCGGCGCTGTGGCGGCGGTACGTGTACCGGGTCGGGGACCGGCCGGGAGGTGTGGACCCGCTGCTGCGCAACCATGTGCTGTGGCACGACTGGGAGCTGGACGTCGATGTCATGGACGCCGCCGCGAAGTCCCTGACAGGGGAGCATGACTTCGCCGCGTACGCGAAGAAGCGCGAGGGTGCGACGACGATCCGGGAGATCCTCGGCTTCGGGGTGAGCCGGCGCGGCGACGGGGTCGTCGAGATCGAGGTCCGGGCCGACGCCTTCTGCCACAACCAGGTGCGGTCGATGGTCGGCGCGCTGCTGTTCGTGGGGGACGGGCACCGGGGCGTGGAGTGGCCGCGGAAGGTGCTGGACGCGGGGGTGCGGGACAGCGCCGTGCATGTCGTACGGCCGCACGGGCTGACCTTGGAGGAGGTTGCGTACCCGGCGCCCGACCAGCTGCTGGAGCGGCAGCGGCAGGCACGCCGGGTACGGGTGCGGACGGCCTGAGGGGTCAGCTGGCCAGGACCTTTCTGAAGGTCGGCTCCAGGAACGGCTCAAGGGACTTGGCGTAGCCGCCGGTCATGTGGCTGTTGTCCCAGTAGACGACGTGTCCGCCGATCACCGCCGGGCAGTAGCCGTTCGCGCAGAAGGCGGGGAGCGGGTTGATGACCGTGGCCCCGTACTTCTCCGCGACCTGTCGCTCCAGCTTGCGGAACTCGGGCAGGTCCACGGCGGTCTCGGACGGCAGGGTGCACCCGGCGGGGTCCTTGGAGTTCTCGGCCAGGCAGTCCGGGATGTTGAAGGTCGGCTTCGGGGTGTCGGCCAGGTAGACCAGGTCCGAGCCCATGGCCTTGAGCTTCCGAAACGTGTCCTCGGCGCCCTCGCGCACCGTGGTGTACTGGACACGGTTGGCCACCACGATGACGTCCGGCTTCAGCTTCCTGATGTAGGCGAGCGCCGTCTTGCGCCACTTCGGGCACTCCGTGTACTCACGCCCCAGATCCGCGCGGGTGATCTTGTAGACCTCCGGGGAGCAGCCGCTCTTGATGACCGTGACCACCTTGACGTGCAGTTTGAGGCCGAGCGTGTCGAAGGCGTCGCCCCACTGGTAGGCGTGCGAGTCGCCGAGCAGCACCATGGTCCGCTTCGACGTCCGGTCGCCGATCACGCAGTCGTCGTGCGGGCTGAAGCCGGTGACCAGCAGTTGGTCGATGCAGCCGTGGTCGCCCCGGTCGTTCGGGGACTTCAGCAGCGTGCTCTCGCTGACCTTGGGGGCGCCGCGCTCGTTCACCGCCCGCTCCACGGACTTGGTGCCGTTGAAGCCGGTGAGGGCGGCGGCGGTGCCCGCGGTGCCGAAGGACAGGTTGAGCGGCACCTGGAGCGCGACCACCATGGCGACGGCGGAGGTGGCCGTCAGGGTGCCGCCGGTGAGGATGCCCCGCCAGGGGCGGATGACCAGCTTCACGTTCTCCCTGAACCGCTTCTCGACGACGTAGTGCGTCGCGATGGCGATGAGGAAGGAGAGGACCGCCACCCGGAAGCGGTCGGAGTAGCCGAACTCCCAGCCGATGATGTGCGGCCAGAGGATCAGCAGCGGCCAGTGCCACAGGTACCAGCCGTAGCTGACCTTGCCGACGAAGTCGAAGACCGGGTTGTCGAGGAGCCGTTCCACACCGAGGCGGGGATTGGCGCAGCCGCCGGCGATGACCAGCCAGGCGCCCAGCACCGGACCGAGCACGGCGTAGCCGGGCAGCGGGGTGTGCTCCGTGATGAGGAGACCGGTGACCAGGGTGGTGGCCAGGCCCAGCCAGGAGACGACCGCGGCGAGCGCCTGCGGCATGCGGGAGACGAACGGCGCCCAGAGCGCGAGCAGCACGCCGAAGGCGAGTTCCCAGATGCGGGACTGGGTGCCGAAGTAGGCCAGCGGCTGGTTGCTGGTGGTCTCGGTGTATCCCAGGTAGAACGAGCCGCCCACCACAGCCGTCAGAACCGCCCCCACCAGCAGGCGGTTGCGGAACACGAGCCGGCTGAGCCATGCCACGACGAGGAGCACGATCGGGGTGGCGAGGTAGAACTGCTCCTCGATGCCCAGCGACCAGAAGTGCTGGTACGGCGACTGGCTGCCGTCGTTGGCGAAGTAGTCGGTGCCGTTCTCGGCCAGCCGCCAGTTGATGACGCTCAGCGAGGCGGCCAGTCCGTCGTCCATGTAGCTGCGGAAGCTGAACGGGCTCGCGTAGATCCAGGACAGCACGCCGGTGACGACGATGGTGAGGGCGGCGCCCGGTGCCAGACGGCGGAAACGGCGGGCCCAGAACTTGCTCAGGGACACCTTGCCGGTCTTGTCGATCTCGGCGAGCAGTTGGCCGCCGATGAGGAAGCCGCTGAGCACGAAGCTGACGTCCACGCCGCCGTGGATGTCGAGGATGCCGCAGTGCATGCAGACGACCATGATGATGGCGACGGCCCGCAGGCCCTGGATGTCCGGCCGGTACTTGCGCAGACGCTCTGTCTGAGCGGCCGTTGAACGATGGCTGGTCACGTCTCTCCAGTAAGTCCCGCCGGACGGCGGCTTCAGTGGACCGTCGGGCAGGCGACAGCCGTACCGCTGACGCGCACGCCCTGGGCGGGGATGCGGATGCCGCACGACAGCCGTAGCTGGGCGGGGAGTTCGTTCTGGGCGCCGACGTGTGTGTGACAGCCCACGACGGCCTCACGAAGAATCGATTCGCTGCCGATCGAGGAGTCGTGGTCCACCACGGACTCGTGCACTCGGGAGCCGGCGGCGACGGTGACGTCGGCGCCGATGATGGAGCGGTCGACGACCACGTGCGGGCCGATGACGGCGTTCGGGCCGACCGCCGAGCCGCCGGTCACGCGCGCGGTCGGGTCCACCACCGCCGTGGGGTCGATCAGCGCCTCGGCCGGGGGTCCCACCAGGGGCGAGGCCGCCCTTCCGGTTATCAGGTCGGCGGAGCCGTGCACGAAGGCCAGCGGGGTGCCGAGGTCTCGCCAGTAGTCGTCGGTGGTGTGGCCGAAGACCCGCCCGCCGTCCGCCACGAGCCGGGGGAAGGTCTCCTGCTCTACGGAGACCTCGCGGTCGCCCGGGATGGCGTCGAGGACGGACCGGCGGAAGACGTAGCACCCGGCGTTGATCTGGTCGGTGACGCACTCCTCCTGGGTCTTGGGCTTCTCCAGGAAGGAGAGCACCCGGCCCGCCGCGTCGGTGGGGACCAGGCCGAAGGCGCGTGGGTCGGCGACCCGGGTGAGGTGCAGTGTCACGTCCGCGTCCCAGGCCTCGTGCCGCGCCAGCAGGGCGCCGAGGCCGACACCGGAGAGGATGTCGCCATTGAGGACGAGCACCGGGGCGTCCGGCGCGGCGCCGCGCAGCAGGCGGCCGGCGTTGCGGATCGCCCCGCCCGTGCCGAGGGGGACCTCCTCCACGGCGTACGAGATCGCCAGGTCCTGGGAGAAGTCCCTGAACTCCTCCTCGAAGAGGCTCGCGAGATACGAGGTCGCGAAGACGACGTGCTCGACGCCGGAGGCCGTCAGCTTGGCGATCTGGTGCCGGATGAAGGAGGCACCCGCGACCTGGAGCAGCGGCTTGGGGGTGTGGTTGGTCAGCGGTCGCAGGCGGGTTCCCTTGCCGCCCACGAGGATGATGGCTTCCTGCATGATTCCTCGCTCGGTCAGCTCGTGGTGCCGGTGCCGGGGCCCGCGTAGTCGGAGCCGAAACAGCTCCTGATGGCCTTCTCGCTGAGGGGACGGCCTGCGAAGTCGAGCCGGGAGGCCGTCTTGTCGTCGGGCGGCGTGTTCGGGTCGTCCTCGAAGTGGATCGACCACCAGTAGACGCCTTGCATGTGCCGCTCCTGGACGACCTGGCAGACGGCCGTGTACCAGTTGGCCTGCACCTTCGTGTTGACCTTGCGGTGGCTGTAGAAGTCGCCCGGGGCGTGGTAGGCCCCGGTCATGGCCCCGATGCCGGACTCGGAGACGAGGATGTTCGGCAGCGCGCCGGTCGCTTTCCTGTCCAGCCACTTGTCCCAGCCGTCGACCAGGTCCTTGACGGGCGCGGTGTCCGGCACCTTGACGGGGAAGTAGGCGTCGACGCCGAGGTGCTTGACGGGCATGTTGATACGGCCCGTGACGTAGTTGTCCCAGTTGGAGTCGTAGGCGATCTCACCGGAGAAGGTCTTCTCGGCGGAGTCGACCAGGGCGTTCCAGCCCGGGTCGCCCTCCAGGGAGTTGAGCTCGGTACCGATCACGAAGGTGTTCGTCTCCGCCTTGCCGGCGGCTTCGAGGTACGGGGTGAGGAGCTTCTTGTACGAGGCGAACCAGGCGGACCGCGAGGCGGGCTCCACGTCGCCGCGCCAGCCGTCCTCGGGCTTCAGGGACGACTCGTCCATGATCGGGCGCAGCCGGGTGCGGAAACCGGCGTCCTTGAACACCTTCAGCACCCGTTCCAGCCGCTTCGGGGTCGGGGTCCTGGCGCCCGCCCACACCTCGTCGGACGTGCCGTTCTTGGTGTAGAAGGGGAAGGAGACCGACACCGAGTTGGCGCCCAGCCCGATGAGGTACTCGGCGTGCTTGCGGGCCTGCTTCTCGATGAAGTCGTCGGACAGGTTGGTCCTGTCGTCCTCCCAGTAGATCTGCACGCCCCACTGGGGCATGCCCGCCTTCCAGGGCTTGGCGACCTGGAGGGTGTCGGCGGACGCGGAGGGCGAGGCGGATGTCGTACCGGGGCGGGTGCCGTCGTCCGAGGTGGTGGACTCAGCGGGGTCGCCGAGGACGAGCCGGGGCAGGGCCGAGCCCGATTCCCAGCGCACCGGGTGGTCGCCGAGGACGAACGGGGTGCCCAGCACGACGGCGAGGACGGTCACCGGGAAGATGGCGAGCAGGGGCAGTCGCGAACGCATGTCAGTGGTGTCTTCCGAGAGGTCAGGCGGGCTTGGCGATCACGACGAACTTGTTCTCCTCGCGCCGGACGAACTTCATGAAGCCCTTGAAGCCGCCGAGCCCTTCCAGCACGGAGAAGACGGGGATGCAGGCGACCACGACGACCGGCTCCCACCACCTGCGCCGGCCGCTGAGCGACGCGAGCGCGTTCAGCCGCAGACCCTCCCAGTACGTCCAGATGACGTAGGCGAAGTTGAGGGCCCAGAGGAGGACGATGGACTGAGTCACCGGTGAGGTGTTCATGTCGTTGATCAGCCAGCCCACGAGCAGGACGGCGCCGATGTGCTGGAGCGGGCCGAGGATCCAGGTCGCCACGCAGATCGACAGGAACCAGCGGTAGCGCAGCGGCACGGCCCGGTTGAAGCAGAGCGCCACCAGACCCCAGGCCCAGCGTTCGCGCTGCTTGACGAAGTCGGCCGCGCTGGCCGGGGAGGCCCCGTAGCAGCGGCCGTTGAACCAGTCGCTGCGGCCCGGGTACGTGCGGCAGAAGGTCAGGGCGAGGCGGGCGTCCTCGACGATCTCCTTGGGACCGAAGTCCCAGCCGATCTCTGCCTCGATCGACGCGCGTAGTACAAGCAGCTCGCCGTGTACACCGGCTGCGGGAGTGCCGAGGCCGGTCAGGGCCCGGAAGCGGGCGATGTCGTCGGCGGGGCGCACCGCGTCGGCGAGCCAGGTGAAGAGGTTGACCGCGTTCTCGCGGGGGTAGGTCAGGATGCCCTGGGCCATGTGCTTGGCCTCGCCGGGCTGGGCGCGGCGCTGCCGGTTGATGAACTGGGCGAGCGAGGCCGCGGTGTCCGGGCCGACGCCGGTGTCGTCGTCCATGTGCAGCACCCAGACGTATTCGAGGGCCTCGCCCTCCGCGATGCGCAGCTCGTGGGCGTAGTGGTTGGCGCGGGCCTTGAAGCGGGTGCCGTTGGCCGGGACGTAGTCCTTGGGGACGGTGATCACCCGGATGAGCGGGTGGGAGGCGGCGAGCCGGTCGATGTCGGCCGCCGCCTCGCAGCCCTCCTCGGTGAGGATGTCGACCCGCATGTAGGGGAACCACTCCGGCAGGTGCTCGACGTAGGACAGGATCGAGCGCTCCAGGGCCGGGTAGGTGTCGTGGCGGCCGATGGTCGGGCAGAGTGCGATCAGGAAGTCCTGCTCGGCCGGGGCGGGCGGGGTCATCCGGTCGCTCTTGCGGACCCGGCGGCGGATCAGCAGGGCGCCCTGGAGACCGATCAGCACTCCGGCGGCCGGCAGGGACCAGACGACGGTCAGGATCCAGCTCATCAGTGAGGAACTGGGCCGGTAGGACCACAGTCCGAAGACGACCAGCAGGACGAACGGCAGCAGGAACGGCAGGATGCCGGGTTTCCATGAAGCGGTGCGTTTTGCCAGCTTCGCGCTGTGTCGCGAATGCGGGTTTCCCCCGTCGACCACTGTCGATGCCATACGGCTACATGCTCTTCCGTGAGATCGGCGGCCGCCGGACGGCATGGCTCGGTGACGGGTTGCGGTTGACACGAGAAACCTCGTCTCATCCGCCCCGCTCCGGGCTGTGATGGTGCCCCCCGGCGCCTTCTTCGGCGTTCTGCGGCCGGCTCAGATGCCCCCCCGGGCGTCCTGCGCCCCGGCCGTAACAAGAAAACAAATCCTGCCACGTAAGAATCTGCCATGAAACTTCGGTGAGCAAGATGTAGCTGGAAAGTAATAAATCTATGTCTTGTGCAACGACCTCCAGTCGAAACCCGTCCGGCTCGCGCCGGGACCGGCGATGACCTGCGGGGACGAATAAGTCGTTTTCACGTCTTCTGGAGTGTTCTTGCCGGTCGGACTGGAGGCATTGGCGTATGTCAGGGCCTGTCCCCATACCGTCCAGAGCACCCAGGGGGTGTCCGAAAGCGTTCTTGGCTGGGCGGAGCCGAGCGGAACGTAGAAGGATTCGGCCATGACGCGGGGCCGGTCGTAGCGCTCCAGGCCCCGGTACCAGACTTCGGTCCAGCGCCGGCCCCGGTACGGGCGCCGCGGGGTGTCGCTGTAGTCGTCCACGCCCACGACGTCGACGTACCGCCCGCCCGGGTAGTAGGCACTCGGCTCCCGCGCGAAGGTGCCCTCCCAGGCGCTGGGCGCCCACACGAAGAGGAGGTTGTGCAGACCGCGGGTGCCCACCAGGTAGTCGTATGTGACATGCCACAGCTTCCGGTAGGCGGCCGGATCCTGCCCCGCCCACCAGAATCCGTGCCCCAGCCGGGCGTTCATCTCGTGGTACGGCCGCAGCAGCACCGGCACCCCGTGCTCCGCGAGGTACTGCAGATGGTCGGCGAGATAGCCGAGGTCCAGGAGCAGGGCCTGGTGCTCGGCGGTGCCCTGGCTGACCACCCGGCCGAACCAGCCGCCGTCCCGGGCCGCGGGGGAGTTCTGGTAGCGGGTCTGCTCGAAGCCCTTGACGGTGCTGCCCGGGTAGGGCTGGTGGAAGGAGAAGCCCACGATGCCCGCCGGGCCGCCCCCGTTCTGCGGCAGGCTCACCCGGGCCCCGGAGGCGCAGTCGACGTGCGTGCCCGAGGGGTGGTACGACCCGTCCGCCGGCCGTGGCAGCCCCGCCCACACCCCGAGCGCCAGGTCCACCGCGTCCTCGGCGTACCCCCAGTACGTGCGGCAGCCCGGCCACGAGGAGCGGGAGTACGAGCGCGGCTCGCCCACCGCCCAGCCCGGCTGTCCGTACCCGGGCCCCAGGTCCACCTCCACGAACCCCGGGAACCTGCCGGTGATGTCGTGGGCCTTCTTGTAGTAGTAGCCGGGCTGCTTGGTGCCCCGGTAGTCGCCGTACGACGCGTTGTAACGCTCGTTGTGCAGCTCGACGTGCTGGCCGATCACCGTCCGGGACGGCTCGCCGCGCCGCGCCCGGTTCTCCAGGCCGGCGAGCAGGGCGTAGACCCGGCGGGCCGCGGGTGTCGCCCGCGGGTCCCGGGCGCGCAGGTCCACGGGGACCGGGCGCGGACCGCCGTCGGCGGTGTCGGGGCGGGCGGCCCACCATGCGAGGGGGGCGAGCAGCCCCGCCGTCACCCCGGCCCCGACGAGCCGGATCCGCCCACGCATCCGCATATGTCCCCGACCCCTCCCCGGCCACCCTGCGCGTCCGATTCTGCCTCGGAGCGGAAGGGGCCTGCCGATGTGGCCGAGGCGGAGGCGGCCTGGATGCCGTCGGCGCCACGGCCTGCCGAGGGGGCCCGGGGTGGAGGGGTGCGGTGGTGCCTGTTCGGCGGATCCTGCCGATGGCGGGGGCGCGGGGTGCGGTGCGCACGCCGTGCGCACGCGCCGACGCCGGTACGCGGCCGCCGGTTTCCTGTGGCCCGATCCGCCGGGCAGGCCCTAGTTCTGGGCCGCCGCCGACGCCTGGGCCTCGCCGCGGCGGTGGATCTGACGGAAGGTGAACTCCGCCAGGTCGTCACCCGTCTGGAAGACCTTGGTGTCCTTGGTGGTGACGTTCTTGCCGTTGAGGAAGCCCGCGGTGGTGAAGTAGGCGTAGCGGCCGTAGGAATTGGTCGTCGTACGGCAGACGCCGGAGTCGCAGAAGGCCTTCACGCCGGAACCGGCCAAGGCGGTGACGAAGCCCTTCTTGTCGGCCTCGGTCTTGGCCTTGCCCGCCTGCGCCTCGGTGTCGAAGACGGCCACGCCGACCGTGACCGCGACGCCGTCCTTGAAGTAGGTGACCCGCAGCAGGCGGGTGCAGTGGTTCTTGGTGAGGACGGCCGGGAGGGTGCCCTTGGCGGCCGTGGCGCAGTTCTTGGTGTCGGCCGTGGCGCCCTTCTTGTAGACCGTCTCGCCCATGGTCAGCTGGGTGCCCGGGAAGAGGGTCTCGGCACTCAGCGGTGCCGTGTCCTTCTTCACGTTGCCTATGAAGTCCTCCGGGTTCAGCGGCGGCGGCGCGCTGGTCGGCTCGAAGGACGGCGCCGAGTCGGCCGAGTCAGTGGGCAGCGAGGCGCTCGCGGGCAGGTTGGTGGGCGTGCCGGAGGCGTTGTTGTCGCCGCCCGCGGACACCACGGCCATGGCGACGGCCGTGCCTATCGCCAGCGTGGCGACCACACCGCCGCCGATGAACAGCACCCGGCGCCGCTTGTTCCGCGTTTCCGAGGCTTCGGCGAGCGATGCCCAGTCCGGCGTCTGCCCGGTGCCGGTGCTCCAGGGCTGCTGAGACTGCGGTTTCCACGGATCCCACTGGGACTGAGGTCCCCCCTGCCCATAACTCATGGGGCGCATCTTAGACGGGGGCAGGGGGGTGCCGGTGCGACAGTACGAACGGCGGCAGGGGGACCTTTGGGGGCAGGACGGCGCATCCTGGTACGGCGGCGCGCCGACGGTTTCCGCCAATGTCGGGCCAGGCTCGCCGGGACGCGGGGCGGGACCTCGTTTTGACCCGTCCGGGGCCGTCCTTGTACGCTTGCTCTTCGTTGTGTATTGGCTTGCTCATTCTCACGGGACGGGCCCTTACACCGGTCCACCGGGCCGATATGACCAGCGACCCCACTACGCGGTATGCGTCGCCGCCGTGCGGTCCAGGCTGTCGTGATCGTTTCGGTGACCTGTCAGGACCATTCACTCGAAGCGAAGGCTACGAACCGTGCGTACGTACAGCCCCAAGCCCGGCGATGTGACGCGCCAGTGGCACGTCATCGACGCTCAGGACGTCGTCCTGGGCCGTCTCGCCACCACTGCAGCGACCCTCCTCCGGGGCAAGCACAAGCCGATCTACGCGCCGCACGTCGACGCTGGTGACTTCGTCATCATCATCAACGCCGACAAGGTGCACCTGTCCGGCAACAAGCGGACCCAGAAGATGGCGTACCGCCACTCCGGCTACCCGGGTGGTCTGCGCTCCGTCCGCTACGACGAGCTGCTTGACAAGAACCCCGAGAAGGCCATCGAGAAGGCCGTCAAGGGCATGCTCCCCAAGAACACCCTGGGCCGTCAGATGCTCTCCAAGCTGAAGGTCTACCGAGGCGAGAACCACCCGCACGCTGCGCAGCAGCCGGTTCCGTTCGAGATCACCCAGGTCGCGCAGTAAGTCCGGCCACCCCCTAAGACTGAAGAGAATCTGAGGAGCATCGTGGCCGAGACCACTGCCGAGCAGCCGCTCGAAGAGCTTGACATCGACAGCTACACCACGGAGTCGGACGTCCCCGTCGAGGGCGAGTACACCTCCGAGTCCCTCGCGTCCCGTTTCGGCGAGCCGCAGCCGGCCGCCGGCCTGGGCCGTCGTAAGAACGCCATCGCCCGCGTCCGGATCGTCCCGGGCACCGGCAAGTGGAAGATCAACGGTCGCACCCTTGAGGACTACTTCCCCAACAAGGTGCACCAGCAGGAAGTCAACGAGCCCTTCAAGGTGCTGGAGCTCGAAGGCCGTTACGACGTGGTCGCCCGCATCGCGGGTGGCGGTGTCTCCGGTCAGGCCGGTGCGCTCCGTCTCGGTGTCGCCCGCGCGCTGAACGAGGCCGACGTCGACAACAACCGCGGCCCGCTCAAGAAGGCCGGCTTCCTCCGCCGCGACGACCGTGCGGTCGAGCGCAAGAAGGCCGGTCTGAAGAAGGCCCGCAAGGCCCCGCAGTACAGCAAGCGCTAATCACCAGCTGCCTGCACGTACTCCGAACGCCCCGGCGGCACGCCACCTGTGCCGTCGGGGCGTTCGTTTATCCCGGCCAAGGGCGTATAACGACACAAGACGCTCAAAGGCTGGTGTGATCGCATGACTAAGCGCCTGCCATCATGTCCGGGCAGCAAGGACGCTTCTTCAGGAGGACAAGTGGGACGACTCTTCGGCACGGACGGCGTGCGCGGTGTCGCCAACGCGGACCTGACCGCCGAGATGGCGCTCGGGCTGTCCGTGGCGGCAGCGCACGTGCTGGCCGAGGTGGGCACGTTCGAGGGCCACCGGCCGACGGCGGTCGTCGGACGCGATCCGCGCGCGTCCGGGGAGTTCCTGGAGGCGGCCGTGGTCGCCGGCCTCGCCAGCGCCGGTGTCGACGTCCTGACCGTGGGGGTCCTCCCGACACCGGCCGTCGCGTTCCTGACCGGCGACCTCGGCGCCGACCTCGGCGTCATGCTCTCCGCCAGCCACAACGCCATGCCCGACAACGGCATCAAGTTCCTCGCCCGCGGCGGTCACAAGCTCGACGACGAGCTGGAGGACCGGATCGAGGCGGTGTACGAGTCCCACCGGCACGGCGAGCCCTGGGAGCGGCCCACCGGCGCGGGCGTCGGCCGGGTCCGGCCGTACGGCGAGGGCTTCGAGCAGTACGTCACCCATCTCCTCGGCGTGCTCCCGAACCGGCTCGACGGACTGAAGATCGTCCTGGACGAGGCGCACGGCGCGGCCGCGGGGGTCTCGCCGGAGGCGTTCCGCCGGGCCGGGGCCGAGATCTTCACCATCGGCGCGGAGCCGGACGGGCTCAACATCAACGACGGCTGCGGATCGACCCACCTCGGCAAGCTGAAGGCCGCGGTCGTCGAGCACGGGGCCGACTTCGGCATCGCGCACGACGGGGACGCGGACCGGTGCCTGGCCGTCGACCACACCGGCGAGGAGGTCGACGGCGACCAGATCATGGCCGTGCTCGCCCTCGCCATGCGGGAGCGGGGCGCGCTGCGCGCCGACACCGTCGTCGCCACCGTCATGTCCAACCTCGGCTTCAAGCTGGCGCTGGAGCGGGAGGGGCTGCACCTCGTGCAGACCGCGGTCGGCGACCGGTACGTGCTGGAGGAGATGAAGGAGCACGGGTACGCCCTCGGCGGCGAGCAGTCCGGCCACGTCATCATCCTCGACCACGCGACGACCGGCGACGGCACGCTGACCGGGCTGCTGCTGGCGGCGCGGGTCGCCGAGACCGGGCGGTCGCTGCGGGAGCTGGCGGGCGTGATGGAGCGGCTGCCGCAGGTGCTGATCAACGTCCCCGACGTGGACAGGACCCGGGTGAAGACGTCGGGCGACCTGGCGGCGGCGGTCGCCGAGGCGGAGCGGGAGCTGGGGGAGACGGGGCGGGTGCTGCTTCGTCCCTCGGGGACCGAGCCGTTGGTGCGGGTGATGGTCGAGGCCGCCGACATCGAGCAGGCGCGGTCGGTGGCGGGGCGGCTGGCGGACGCGGTGAAGTCGGCGTTGGGCTGACGCGTACGACGCGAACACAGCGCCGAGGCCCTGCCGGACCGCGTCCGGCAGGGCCTCGGCGCAGTGGAGCCGTCCACCGCGTCCGGCGATCGGCTGCCGCCCGTCACGCGCCCGGGCGGGCGGGTATGGTCTGTGGGATGCCGAGAGTCAAGGTCAGTGTCGTCGTACCCGTGTACAACACCGGGAAGTACGTCGACGAGTGCGCGCCGTCGCTGCTGGGGCAGTCCCTGCCCGCCGACGAGTACGAGGTCATCTACGTCGACGACGGTTCGACCGACGACACACTGGCCCGCCTGGAGAAGATCGAGGCGGAGCACCCGAACGTGCGGGTGCACACCCGGCCCAACTCGGGCTGGCCGGGTGCCCCGCGCAACCTGGGCATGAGCCACGCCAAGGGCGAGTACATCCAGTTCGTCGACCACGACGACACGCTCGGCCCCGAAGCGCTGGAGCGGCTGTACGAGCACGCGAAGAACAACGACGCCGACGTGGTGCTCGGCAAGATGTCCAGCACCATGGTCCGGCCCCGCCGGCTGTTCCGGCACACGGTGGACGCCTGCACCATCGAGAACGACGAGCTCATGCAGAGCATGTCGCCGCACAAGATGTTCCGGCGGGCGTTCATCGAGGAGCACGGCCTGCGCTTCCCCGAGGGTCCCTGGATCCTGGAGGACCTGCTCTTCGTCAGCGCCGCCTACCTCAAGGCCGAGCGGATCTCGGTCCTCGCCGACTACCCCTGCTACTACTGGATGAAGCGGGACGACGGCGGCAACAACACCCAGCACCGCTTCAACCCGCGGCACGGATTCTGGGACAACTGCCGCACCATCGTCCGCCAGATCAAGGACGGCACACCGGCCTCCGACGACATCGACGGCCTCCAGAACCGGCTCCTGCACCGCCTCTACCACGTCGAGATCCTCTCCCGCACCCGCGAGCCCGAGATCCTGCGCGAGGATCCGGCCGAGCAGCGGCAGCGCTTCGGGGCGGCCCGCGAACTGGCGCTGGCGGAGTTCCCGGCGGCCGTACGCGAGGGCCTGCCCACCGTGTCCCGGCTGCGCGCCGAACTCCTCGAACGCGGTGACTTCGAGGGGGCCTTGGCGCTCGCCGAGCGCGCCCGCGAGGTGACGGCCCGCAGCGAGGTCGGCGCCCTGCGCTGGGCGGACGGCCGGCTGGTCGCCGACGTGACGCTGAGCCTGCTGCGCGGGGACGGTGAGCCGCTGGTCCTGGTCGAGCGGGACGGGAAGCAGTGGCTGGACCCCGAGCTGCTGGCGGGCGTGCCCGGCACCGGGGACGGCTGGGAGGTCCGCGACCCGTTCCGGATGGCGTACGCGGAGCTGGTGGTCAAGGACCGGGACCGGGAGGACTGGTGGTATCCGGAGGGCGACCTGGAGGTGCGCCTGGAGCCGCTCGGCGAGGGCCGCTCGCGGCTGGTCGCCTCCGGGCGGCTGATCCTCGACCCCGAGCGGCTCGCGGGCGGCCGTCCGCTGGAGCGCGGGGTGCACGACGTGTGGGCGTACGTCCAGCTGCTCGGCCTCGACCGCATGGTCCGGGTCACCGGCGACGGCGTCCCGGGTGCCCCGGCCACCGGCCCGGCGCTGACCGGCGGGCGGCTCGCGCTGCCGTACTGGACGGGCAGCGGCCAGCTCGCCCTCGACATCGACCAGCGCCAGCGCAGGCTCGGCCCGGACACGGCCGACGCCGCGGCGCGGAACGCCGAGCGCGGCGCACGCTCGCTCCCGTTGCCCTATGTGGCGGCGACGGAGGGCGCGCGGGCCAAGGTCAAGGTCACCGTGGCGGCCCTCACCGTGGACGCCGACCTTGCCCCGGCCACGGGCGGCACGACGGCCGAACTGCGCCTGCCCGCCCGCTTCAGGCTCCCCTCCGGCCGCCACCCGGTGACCCTCCCGAAGACCGACACCCCCCTCGCGTACGCCGTCGTCCGTGACGGCGCCCTGCTACGGCTGGAGGGCCCGGCCTACGCGGCGGGAGCCGGACGCCGACTGGTGGACGCGCTCGCGGACAACGGCGGGGTGCGGAAGGCACGGCGCCGGCTGCGGCGGGGCTGACGCGGCGGGCGGCCGGCCGGACGGCCGCCGGAGCTAGACGGCCTTCCGCCACACCCACTTCTGCACCAGCAGGGTGCAGATGCCGGCCAGGACGATGCCGAAGAGGTTCAGCAGGAGCTGTTCCGACGAGCGCCCGGCCTGGTTGGTGTCGCTGTAGATCAGGGCCACGGCCGCGTTGGCGGCTGCGGGCACCGTGGTGACCGAGATCGCGACGCCGACCAGGGCGCCGGACTTGGCGGAGGTCAGGGAGAGCGTGCCGGCGGCGCCGGCCAGGAGGGCCACGACGAACGAGAACCAGTCCGGCGCGTAGATGAAGCCGGTGTTGGGGCGGTCGGCCTCCAGCTGGGCCCTGGTGAACAGACCGACCGCGTCCATGAACAGACTGAACCCCGCCGTCACCGCCATCGCCGCCGCGAACCCCACCAGCAGCGCCGTCAGGGAGCGCAGGGCCAGACGCGGGGCGCGCTGCACGACGGCCGTGCAGATGCCCGCGAGCGGCCCGAACTCCGGCCCCACCGCCATCGCGCCCACGATCAGGATCGCGTTGTCCAGCACCACACCGCAGGCCGCGATCATCGTGGCCAGCGTTATGAAGGCGACGTAGGTGAACGAGAGCGTCGACTCCTCGTGCGTCGCGTCGGTGAGGTGCTCCCACAGAACGGCGTCGGCGCCCTCGCCGGGCGCCTCCGCCTCGGCCTTGTCGGCGCGCTTGGACAGGCTCAGATCGATGTTCTCGACGGCGATGGATCCGGTGCGGTCGAGGCCCAACTCCTGTAGCCCGGTGAGCAGTTCGTCACCCGCCTCCCGGGCCACGTCGCACATCACCACGTCCCCCACGGGGTTGCGGGCGGCGCCCGGCAGCACGACCAGATGCGTGGTGCCGATCGTCTTCTCGATCAGACGGACCACGTCGTCGGTCGTGGCGGACGGCGTGATCAGGCGCAGGTGCAGCATGGGGGCAGGCTAGCGGTCAGAGTTTGCGCAGCCGCAGCCGCTGCACCTTGTGGTCCGGGCCCTTGCGGACGACCAGGGTGGCCCGGCCGCGGGTCGGGGCGATGTTCTCCACCAGGTTGGGCTTGTTGATGGTGCGCCACTGCGTACGGGCGTAGTCCAGGGCCTCTTCCTCGGAGACCTGGGTGTACGTGCGGAAGTACGAGTTCGGGTCCTGGAAGGCGGTCTGGCGCAGCTTCTTGAAGCGGTTGAGGTACCAGCTCTCCACGTCGTCGGCGTTCGCGTCGACGTACACGCTGAAGTCGAAGTAGTCGGCGAGGCCGACCCGGGTGCGGCCGTCCTTGCCGGGCAGGGCCGGCTGCAGGACGTTCAGGCCCTCGACGATCAGGATGTCGGGCCGCCGGACCACGAGCTTCTCGTCGGGGACGATGTCGTAGATCAGGTGGGAGTAGACGGGCGCGGTGACCTCGTCCTTGCCTGCCTTGACGTCGGCGACGAACCGGGTCAGCGCCCGGCGGTCGTACGACTCGGGGAAGCCCTTCCGTGACATCAGCCCGCGGGCCCGCAGCTCCCTCGTCGGCAACAGGAAGCCGTCGGTGGTCACCCGTTCCACGCGCGGGTGCTCGGGCCAGCGCGAGAGGAGGGCCTGCAGCAGTCGTGCCACGGTCGACTTTCCGCAGGCCACCGAGCCGGCGATGCCTATCACGAACGGGGTGCCGGACTGGGAGCCCTGTTCGCCGAGGAAGGTGTTCAGGGCGCCTCGGAGGCCGTCGGTCGCGCCGACGTACAGGTTGAGGAGCCGCGACAGCGGGAGGTAGATGTCCCGCACCTCGTCGAGGTCGATCACGTCGCCGAGACCACGCAGCTGCTCGACCTCCTGCGCGGTCAGCGGCAGCGGTGTCTTGTCGCGCAGCGCGCTCCACTCGGAACGGGTGAGGTCGACGTAGGGAGTCGCCTCCGGCCTGTGCCGGTGGGCGCTCCTGGGCATCGGGGAGACCGGAGAGATCACATTCCATTGTTAACGGAGTTTGAACGGGGCGGGGGGTGGGGTCGGTCACGTGGACGTCGCGGAGCGCGAGGCTTCTGCCTGCCGTCCGCGTGAGCGGCTTGGCGCGTGCGACGAAGATCTCCGGGTCGTCCGTCCTGGCGGTCACCGCGGTGGACGATGCCCGCGGTGATGTCTCCCTTTGCGTGGTCATCCGCGATAGAGGCCTCCTGGTGGGCGGAAAGCCCGGTTTGATTTCCGATTTCGGGCATGCTGAGCCGTGTTCGGGTGGGGTTCGGGTCTTAGGCTGCCGCCCATGTGTGGAATCGTGGGATACGTGGGGGCGCAGTCGGCGCTCGATGTGGTGGTCGCCGGCCTCAAGCGGCTGGAGTACCGGGGGTACGACTCGGCGGGCGTCGCGGTGCTCGCGGACGGTGGGCTGGCCTCGGCGAAGAAGGCCGGGAAGCTGGTCAACCTGGAGAAGGAGCTGACGGAGCGGCCGCTGCCGACCGGTGCCACCGGTATCGGGCACACCCGCTGGGCCACGCACGGCGGGCCGACGGACGCCAACGCGCATCCGCATCTGGACAACGCCGGCCGGGTCGCCGTCGTCCACAACGGGATCATCGAGAACTTCGCCGCGCTGCGGGGGGAGTTGGCCGAGCGCGGCCACGACCTCGCCTCCGAGACGGACACCGAGGTGGTCGCGCACCTGCTCGCCGAGGAGTTCTCCGGCACCGCGGATCTCGCCGAGGCGATGCGGCTGGTGTGCCGGCGGCTGGAGGGCGCGTTCACGCTGGTCGCGGTGCACGCCGACGATCCGGACGTGGTCGTGGGCGCGCGCCGGAACTCCCCGCTCGTGGTGGGCGTCGGGCAGGGCGAGGCCTTTCTCGCCTCGGACGTCGCCGCGTTCATCGCCCACACGCGGTCGGCGATCGAGCTGGGCCAGGACCAGGTGGTGGAGCTGCGCCGGGACGGCGTGACGGTGACGGGCTTCGACGGCGCCCCGGCGGACGTCCGCTCGTACCACGTCGACTGGGACGCGTCGGCAGCGGAAAAGGGGGGTTATGACTACTTCATGCTCAAGGAGATCGCCGAGCAGCCCAAGGCGGTCGCCGATACGCTCCTGGGCCGCATCGACGCGGGCGGCTCGCTGACGCTGGACGAGGTCCGGATCGGCGCGGCCGAGCTCCGGGAGATCGACAAGGTCGTCATCGTCGCGTGCGGTACGGCCTTCCACGCCGGCCTGATCGCCAAGTACGCCATCGAGCACTGGACGCGCATCCCGTGCGAGGTGGAGCTGGCGAGCGAGTTCCGCTACCGGGACCCGATCCTGGACTCGCGCTCGCTGGTCATCGCCATCTCCCAGTCCGGCGAGACCATGGACACGCTGATGGCCCTCAGGCACGCCCGTGAGCAGGGCTCGAAGGTCCTGGCGATCTGCAACACGAACGGCTCCACGATCCCGCGCGAATCGGACGCGGTGCTGTACACCCACGCCGGGCCGGAGGTCGCGGTCGCCTCGACGAAGGCGTTCCTGACCCAGCTGGTGGCGTGCTACCTGGTGGCGCTGTACCTCGGTCAGGTGCGGGGCACCAAGTGGGGCGACGAGATCAGCGCGGTGATCCGGGACCTGTCCCACATCTCCGGCGAGGTCGAGCGGGTCCTGGAGACCATGGAACCGGTACGGGCGCTGGCCCGGTCGCTGGCGGACAAGAACACCGTGCTCTTCCTCGGCCGGCACGTCGGCTACCCGGTCGCCCTCGAAGGCGCGCTGAAGCTCAAGGAGCTGGCGTACATGCACGCCGAGGGCTTCGCGGCGGGCGAGCTGAAGCACGGGCCGATCGCGCTGATCGAGGAGGACCTGCCGGTCGTGGTCGTGGTCCCGTCCCCGCGCGGGCGCTCCGTCCTGCACGACAAGATCGTCTCCAACATCCAGGAGATCCGGGCCCGGGGCGCCCGCACGATCGTGATCGCGGAGGAGGGTGACGAGGCGGTCGTACCGTACGCCGACCACCTGATCCGGATCCCGGCCACCCCGACCCTGCTCCAGCCGCTGGTCGCCACGGTCCCGCTCCAGGTCTTCGCCTGCGAACTGGCCACCGCCCGGGGCAACGAGGTGGACCAGCCGCGCAACCTCGCCAAGTCGGTCACCGTGGAGTGACCTTAGGGTGCTGACCATGAGCATCATCGGGGTTGGCATCGACGTCGCCGAGATCGACCGGTTCCGGGAGTCGCTGGAGCGGACTCCCGGGCTGGCCGGGCGGCTTTTCATCGAGCGCGAGTTGTACCTGGCGAGCGGCGAGCGGCGCGGTGTCGCCTCGCTCGCGGTGCGGTTCGCGGCCAAGGAGGCGTTGGCCAAGGCGCTCGGCGCCCCGCCCGGGCTGCTCTGGACGGACGCGGAGGTGTACGTCGAGGACAACGGGCGGCCGCGGCTGCGGGTGAAGGGCAGCGTGGCCGCCTGCGCGGCGGAACTCGGCGTGCGGTCGTGGCATGTGTCGCTCAGTCACGACGCCGGTGTGGCGTCGGCGGTGGTGATCGCGGAGGGGTGAGAGGGGCGGCACGACGGGGGCGGGGCGGATGCGCGCCTCGCCGGTTCCGGGGGAGACTCGGGGCATGCGGACTGCTTACAGCGTGGAGACGGTACGGGCGGCCGAGCGGGAGTTGATGGCTCGGCTGCCGGAAGGGGCGTTGATGCAGCGGGCCGCCGCCGGGCTGGCCGCCGCCTGCGCCGACCTGCTCGGCCGGGTGTACGGCAGCCGGGTGGTGCTGCTGATCGGCAGCGGGGACAACGGCGGCGACGCGCTGTACGCCGGGGCGCGGCTCGCGCGCAGAGGGGCGGGGGTCGCGGCGGTGCTGCTCGCGCCGGAGCGCGTGCACGGGGGTGGGCTGGCGGCGCTGCGCCGAGCCGGCGGGACCGTCGTACGGGACGGTGGCGCCGAGGAGTCGCTCCTGCGGGCCGACCTCGTCGTCGACGGGATCGTGGGGATCGGCGGGAAGGGCGGGCTGCGGCCCGAGGCGGCGGAGCTGGTGGCGGTCGTGGAGCGGTCGCGGGCCGCCGTCGTCGCCGTGGACCTGCCGAGCGGGGTGGAGGCGGACACCGGTGAGGTGCGGGGGGCGGCCGTACGGGCGGACCTGACCGTGACCTTCGGGACGCACAAGCCGGGGCTGCTGATCGATCCGGCGCGGGAGTACGCCGGTTCGGTACGGCTGGTCGACATCGGGCTCGAACTGCCCGAGGAGGCCGAGCTGGAGGCGTTGCAGGACGCGGACGTGGCGCGGCTGCTGCCGGTGCCGTCGGCGGAGAGCGACAAGTACCGGCGGGGGGTGGTGGGCATCGCGGCCGGGTCGGCGCGCTATCCGGGGGCCGCGGTGCTCGCCGTCGCCGGGGCGTTGCGGGGCGGGGCCGGGGCCGTACGGTACGTCGGGCCGGCCAAGGACGAGGTGCTGGCCCGCTTTCCCGAGACGCTGGTGTCGGACGGGGGGCCGCGGAAGGCCGGGCGGGTCCAGGCGTGGGTGGCCGGGCCGGGAGTCGGGGACGACGCCGAGGCCGTCGCCGAGGTGCTGGCGGAGGACGTGCCGGTGCTGGTCGACGCCGACGGGCTGCGGCTGGCCGGCCGGGAAGCGGTACGCGCCCGTACGGCGCCGACCCTGATGACACCGCATGCCGGGGAGGCGGCGGCCCTGTTGGGGGTACGCCGGGAGGAGGTCGAGGGCGGCCGGCTCGCGGCGGTGCGGGAGCTGGCGGCGGCCTATCGGGCGACCGTGCTGCTGAAGGGGTCGACGACGCTGGTGGCGGAGGCCGGGGGAGGGTCCGCCGTCCGGGTGAACGCGACGGGGACGCCCTGGCTTGCCACCGCCGGGAGTGGGGATGTCCTGTCGGGGCTGGCGGGGTCGTTGCTGGCGGCGGGGCTGGACGGGCGGGACGCGGGGAGTGTGGCGGCGTATCTGCACGGGCTCGCGGGGCGGTTCGCGGCGGAGGGGGCGCCGACGGTCGCCCATGCGGTGGCCGCACAGTTGCCGTCGGCCTGGCGGGGCGTCTACCCACCCACCCACCCGACTCGGTAGGCCAGAACCGCACCGCCACGGGGCTCCGCCCCGGACCCCGTCGGCGTCGGGCTCGTCCGACTCGGTAGGCCGGAACCCCACCGTCGCGGGGCTCCGCCCCGGACCCTGTCGGCGTCGGGTTTGTTCGACTCGGTGGGTCGGGGGCGCAGTGTGGCGGGGTTTTGCCCTGGGCCCCGTCGGCGTCGGGCTTGTTCGACTCGGTGGGTCGGGGTCGCACGGTCGCGGGGCTCCGCCCCGGACCCCGGCGGCCTGGACGGCCTGGTCCTCGAACACGGGACGGGGGTGGAAGGGCAGGGGGTGGGCGGCTCGGACGCGGGGTGGGTGCGGGTGCGGGTGCGCTGTGGCTGGTGGCGTCCGCGCGGCGGCAGCCGCACATCGATACGGCCCCGCGGCCCTACGGCCCCGCGGCCCTACGGCCCCGCGGCCCTACGGCCCCGCGGCCCTACGGCCCTACGGCCCCGCGGCCCTACGGCCCCGCGATGCGGCCGTAATTCCGTTCCTCTGGTACCGCCGGAGGCCCGTGCATCCCCCGGGTGACCCCGCCGCGCGGCTCCCCGGAAATCCGGGCCCTGAGGGGTTGTCTGATCGCATGATCAGTGGACGAAGCGTGCGTCATCGGCGTGGTCGGGTGCGGGGGGTCGCGGAGGGGTTCGTCGTTGCCGTGACCGGGCTCTGCCTCGGGGCCGGGACCGGGGTCGCGGAGTCCGCCGTCTCCGGGCCTTCCGCAGCCGTCCCGGAGTCGGAACTGGTGCGGGGGGTCGCGCCGGGGCCCTCGCAGCCTTGGCAGATCGACACTCCCGACCGGATGCCGGCGCCCAGGGTGTACGTGCCCAGCGCCGAGGAGGACGCCGTCGAGCCGAGGGCGGCGGTGCCGGGGACGTACGACCTCGTCGAGTACGTGCCGCTCAGTGATGTCGTCGTCAAGGTGAGCTGCTCCAGGCTGACCGGGCCGTACCAGAAGCAGATCGAGCAGTGGCTGAGGCTGAAGGCGGACGGGAAGCAGTCCGCCGCCGACTGCAAGGCCGTCCAGAAGTTCCAGAAGAAGTACCGGATCAAGCCGGCGACCGGGTTCGCGGGGCCCGTGACCTGGTACCAGATGATGCTGCTCTCGGCGAAGAAGAACCCGAACGCCAAGAAGGACTGCCCCGTGAAGTCGTACCGGGTCGCCTGTGTCGACCTCAACCGGCAGGTCACCTGGGTGCAGAAGGGCAACAAGGTGGTCTACGGGCCGGTGCAGATGCGCAGCGGGCGGAAGGGGTACGCGACCCGGGCCGGGTGGCACACCGTCTACCGGCGGCACAAGAACCACTGGTCGACGCTGTACAACTCGCCCATGCCGTACGCCCAGTTCTTCGACGGCGGCCAGGCCTTCCACGCGGTCTACGGCTCCATCTACACCACCGTCGGCTCCTGGGGCTGCGTGAACCTCAAGCTGGGCGATGCGAAGAAGCTGTGGAGCGTGCTGAAGAAGGGCGACAGGGTGTACGTATGGGGGCACCGGACCGGTAGCTGACCCGGTGTGCCGCCCGGCGTGTCACCCCGTGCGCGGCCAGGTGCGCGAGTCCGTGTCCGGCGGGTACCCGCGGGCGGCCGGCAGCCGTACCGGGGGCTGCGCCGGAGGGCTGTCGGAGCCCTCTGAGACACTGGGGGCGCGATGAGAGAGACAGCGACTGCACCGACCGCGCCCCTGCGCGCCCGCGCCGAGATCGACCTGGCGGCCCTGCGGGCCAACGCGCGGACCCTGCGTGCCCTCGCGCCGGGCGCGGCCCTGATGGCCGTGGTGAAGTCCGACGCGTACGGCCACGGGGCCCTTCGGTGTGCCCGCGCGGCTGTGGAGGCGGGCGCGAGCTGGCTCGGTACGGCCACCCCGGAGGAGGCGCTGGCGCTGCGCGCGGATGCCGGGCTGCCGGCGGACGTGCGGATCATGTGCTGGCTGTGGACCCCGGGCGGGCCGTGGCGCGAGGCGGTCGAGGCGGATCTCGACGTGTCGGTGAGCGGGATGTGGGCCCTGCGGGAGGTGTCCGAGGCGGCCGGGGAAGCCGGCCGCCCCGCTCGCGTGCAGCTCAAGGCCGACACCGGGCTGGGACGCAACGGCTGTCAGCCCGCCGACTGGCCCGAGCTGGTCCGCGAGGCGCTGCGCGCCGAGGCGGCGGGGCTGGTCCGGATCACCGGCCTGTGGTCGCACTTCGCCTGTGCCGACGAGCCCGGCCATCCCTCCATCGCCGCCCAGCTCACCTGCTTCCAGGAGATGCTCGGGTACGCCGAGCAGCAGGGCGTGCGCCCCGAGGTGCGGCACATCGCCAACTCGCCGGCCACCCTCACCCTCCCCGAGGCCCACTTCGACCTCGTCCGCACGGGCATCGCGCTCTACGGCCTCTCGCCCAGCCCCGAACTGGGCAGCGCGGCCGACTTCGGCCTGCGCCCCGTGATGACGCTGTCCGCCTCCCTCGCCCTGGTGAAGCACGTACCCGGCGGGCACGGTGTCAGTTACGGGCACCACTACGTCACCCCCGGCGAGACCACCCTCGGCCTCGTCCCCGTCGGCTACGCGGACGGCATCCCGCGCCACGCCTCCGGCACCGGCCCCGTACTGGTCGGCGGCAAGTGGCGGACGGCCGCCGGGCGCATCGCCATGGACCAGTTCGTCGTGGACCTCGGCGGCGACGAACCCGAAGTCGGCGCCGAGGCCGTGCTGTTCGGTCCGGGCGACCGGGGCGAGCCCACCGCCGAGGACTGGGCCCAGGCCGCGGGCACGATCGCATACGAAATCGTCACCCGCATCGGAACCAGGGTTCCCCGCGTCCATGTGAACGAGGGGCCGAGTGGGCAGGAACCAGGGGACGGGCCGGGAACCGGCGACTGACCTCCGGGGTTCGGCGGCGGCACAACCCGGTTACATCTGTATCAACGAAAGACAGCAATCTCGTCGGCGTCACCCGTGTCACCTGACCGGCGAACTGTAGTACGGCGAAGAGGAGCGGTACGTGAGCGAGAGCAGTGCGGAGGCCGTAGCGGAAGCCGCCGCGGCGGCCGTCGTCGCCTCGGCCACGGAGGCGGCCTCCGGCAGCTGGCGCAAGGTGACCGGCGTCGCCGGAGCCGCCATAGGAGTGCTCGCCGCCGGGGCGGCCGCCGGGGTCGCCCTGGAGCGGATGACCGTCGGCCGCGGGATGCGTCGCAAGGCCCGGCTGGCACTGGACTCGGCGGGCCCGTACGGCACCCTGCGCGGCGCGCCCGGCAAGGCGTACGCCGACGACGGCACCGAGCTGTACTACGAGGTCGACGAGGTGGATCCCGACCTCGGCGCGGCCGTCTCGCCGCGCCGCCGCCGGCTCTTCGGCCGCAAGGCGCCCGCCCCCGTCACCGTCGTCTTCAGCCACGGCTACTGCCTCAACCAGGACTCCTGGCACTTCCAGCGGGCGGCCCTGCGCGGGGTCGTCCGCACCGTGCACTGGGACCAGCGCAGCCACGGCCGCTCCGGGCGGGGCGTCGCCCAGCACGAGGACGGGGTGGAGCTCACCATCGACCAGCTGGGCCGGGACCTGAAGGCCGTCCTGGACGCGGCCGCGCCGGAGGGGCCGCTGGTGCTGGTCGGGCACTCCATGGGCGGGATGACGGTGATGGCGCTGGCCGCGCAGTATCCCGATCTGATCCGGCAGCGGGTGGTCGCCACCGCCTTCGTCGGTACCTCGTCCGGGCGGCTCGGCGAGGTCAACTTCGGGTTGCCGGTCGCCGGTGTCGCGGCCGTGCGCCGGGTGCTGCCGGGCGTGCTGAAGGCGCTGGGGACGCAGGCCGCGCTGGTGGAGAAGGGGCGGCGGGTCACCGCGGATCTCTTCGCCGGGATCATCAAGCGGTACTCGTTCGCGTCCAAGGACGTCGACCCGGCGGTGGAGCGGTTCGCGGAGCGGATGATCGAGTCGACGCCGATCGACGTGGTCGCCGAGTTCTACCCGGCCTTCACCGACCACGACAAGACCGCCGCGCTCGCCTACTTCCAGGATCTGCCGGTGCTGGTGCTGGCCGGGGTGCAGGACCTCGTCACGCCCAGCGAGCACAGCGAGGTCATCGCCGACCTGCTGCCCGACGCCGAACTGGTGCTCGTCGCGGACGCCGGGCACCTGGTCATGCTGGAGCACCCGGAAGTGGTCACGGACCGCCTGGCCGACCTGCTCACCCGCGCGGGTGCCGTGCCGGCAGGGGCTACCGTAAGTGGCTATGGAAGCACCAGCAGCACGGCACAGCCAGGCTGAGATCGAGTTGACCGTCACCTCTCCCGAGCAGATGGGGGAGCTGGGCCGCCGACTGGCGAAGTTGCTGCGCGCCGGTGACCTCGTGATGCTCAGCGGGGAGCTCGGTGCCGGCAAGACGACGCTGACGCGCGGGCTGGGGGAGGGGCTCGGCGTGCGCGGCGCCGTCACCTCGCCGACCTTCGTGATCGCACGCGTCCATCCGTCCCTGGGGGGCGGGCCGCCGCTCGTCCACGTCGACGCGTACCGCCTGGGCGGCGGGCTCGACGAGATGGAGGACCTGGACCTCGACGTCTCGCTGCCGGAGTCCGTGATCGTCGTGGAGTGGGGCGAGGGCAAGGTCGAGGAGCTGACCGAGGACCGGCTCACGGTCCGGATCCACCGGGCGGTCGGGGACACCGCCGACGAGGTACGGCACGTGACCCTGGCGGGGCTGGGGGAGCGGTGGGACGGCGTTGATCTGGGGGTGCTGTCGGCCTGAGGAGCGTGTGAACGTTCCGACAAGGCGTCGGCAAGATGTTGCGCCGGACGTATCGGGCGTGGTCACATGGTATCCAGTCCGTGGTTAGGTCTGCCTAACCACGCCCGCCCCCGCACCTCAGGAGGCGCCCGTGTCCGTGTCCCAGTCCGAGGAGCGGCGACCGGTCGCGGTCGCCGTGGCTCCCGGGGTCTCCATGCGTGAGCTACTGGCGTCCTGTGCGGCTGCCGACGCGGTGTCCCGGCCGCCGAGAGCGCCGGAGCCGGTGATGTCGACGCCGGTTGAGCAGGGACGTAGAGCCGCCTAGGCGGGTTCGGCCGGTGGGTGGCTGCGGGTGCGCTGTGGCTGGTCGCGCCCACGCGGCGGTGGCCGCACATCGAACACGGCCCCGCGCCCCCGAGCGGCGGCTGCGCCGCCGAGCCGCTCAGCGGATCACGACCACCTTCACCCCGATCGTCGCGAAGTTCCACATCGCGTCGCCGTCCCTGCGGGTCTCCCGGATGCCGCCCGTCCTGACCGTCGGGTCGGGCGATTCGGCGGCGCGTCGGGCGGTGACGGCGCTGAAGCCGATGGCTGAGCCGTCCTTCGTGGTGGCGAAGCGGACCACGTGTTCGATGGGGAGGCCGTCGCTGCCCGTGACGGCCTTCGAGCGGGACGTCACCCAGTAGATGCCCACGGGCGGGTCGATGGCGCCGGGGGTGACCTTGAAGGTGCGCTCGACCCGGCCCCGCTCGTTGACGAGCCAGACCCGGTCGTCGTCCACCGAGTACACCACCCGTTCACCCGTCCCGGAACTGTTCGGCAGGGCGGTGGGGTGGCGGCGGTCCCGGGGTGCCTTGGCGGCCGGCGCGCCGGGTGCGGCGCTCGCCGACGGCCGGCCGCCGAGGCCGGGCGGTACGGTGGCCGAGGCCTGGTAGGCGAGGAGTCCGACCACCCCGACGGCCGCCGCGGTGAGGCCGGCCACGACTCCCGAGCTGGTCCCTGCCACGTGCGCCACCTCTGCCTCGCCGTAGTGCATCGCCGTATATGTCGTACTTCGTACCGACCGTAGCAGTCCGTGACCGCGCGACCCGGCCGGGCGTGCTCGCGGCGCCGGAGCCGTAGGCTGTTCGCGTGCTCTTGCTCGCTCTGGATACCGCCACCCCCGCCGTCACCGTCGCCCTGCACGACGGTACGGCCGTCATCGCCTCGTCGAGCCAGGTGGACGCGCGCCGGCACGGCGAGCTGCTGCTGCCGGCCGTCGACCGCGTCCTCACCGAGGCGGGGGTCAAGCTGGACGCCGTCACCGGGATCGTCACAGGGATCGGTCCCGGCCCCTACACCGGCCTGCGGGTCGGCCTGATGACCGCGGACACCTTCGGGCTCGCGCTCGGCGTGCCCGTCCACGGCCTGTGCACGCTCGACGCTCTCGCCTACGCGGCCGACATCGAGAAGGGCCCGTTCGTCGTCGCGACCGACGCCCGCCGCAAAGAGGTCTACTGGGCGGTGTACGAGGACTCGCGCACCCGGCTCACGGAGCCCGCGGTCGACCGGCCCGCCGACATCGCCGAGAAGGTGGCCGGGCTGCCCGCCGTGGGCGCCGGGGCGCTGCTCTACCCCGACACCTTCCCCGTCGTGCACGAGCCCGAGAACGTGTCCGCCGCGGCCCTGGCGTCGCTGGCCGCCGAGAAGCTGGCCGCGGGGGAGGAACTGCCCCCGCCCCGGCCGCTGTACCTGCGCCGGCCGGACGCCCAGGTGCCCAAGAACTACAAGGTGGTCACCCCGAAGTGACCGCACAGTTGCGCGAGATGCGCTGGTGGGACATCGACCCGGTCCTGGAGCTGGAGAAGGACCTGTTCCCCGAGGACGCCTGGTCACGGGGGATGTTCTGGTCCGAACTGGCGCACGCGAGGGGGCCCGCGGCGACCCGGCGGTACGTGGTGGCCCTGGAGGGCGGCCGGATCGTCGGGTACGGGGGGCTCGCCGCCCAGGGCGGCGCGTCCGACAGCGGCTCCGCCGCCATAGGCGACATCCAGACCATCGCCGTGCGCCGTGACCAGTGGGGCACCGGGCTCGGCGGAGAGCTGCTCACCGAGCTGCTGCGGGCCGCGACCGCTTTCGAGTGCGCCGAGGTCATGCTCGAATGCCGGGTCGACAACATCCGCGCCCAGAAGCTCTACGAGCGGTTCGGCTTCGAGCCCATCGGGTTCAGACGCGGCTACTACCAGCCGGGGAACGTGGACGCCCTGGTGATGCGCCTGATGACCGGGCAGCCCGGCAGTGGCTCCGCCTCCGGGCCCACCTTCGAACAAGGAACCGAGATCAATGGCTGACGAACCCCTGGTCCTGGGGATCGAGACCTCCTGCGACGAGACCGGCGTCGGCATCGTCCGGGGCACCACCCTGCTCGCCGACGCCGTCGCCTCCTCCGTCGACGAGCACGCCCGCTTCGGCGGGGTCGTCCCCGAGGTCGCCTCCCGCGCCCACTTGGAGGCGATGGTTCCCACCATCGAACGCGCGCTGAAGGAAGCGGGCGTGAGCGCGAGAGACCTGGACGGCATCGCGGTCACGGCCGGTCCCGGCCTGGCCGGGGCGCTGCTGGTCGGCGTCTCCGCGGCGAAGGCGTACGCGTATGCCCTGGGGAAGCCTCTTTACGGCGTGAACCACCTGGCCTCGCACATCTGCGTGGACCAGCTGGAACATGGTCCCCTGCCCGAACCGACGATGGCCCTCCTGGTCAGCGGCGGTCACTCGTCGCTGCTCCTGTCCACGGACATCACCTCCGACGTACGTCCCCTCGGCGCGACCATCGACGACGCGGCCGGTGAGGCCTTCGACAAGATCGCGCGAGTGCTGGACCTGGGCTTCCCGGGCGGCCCGGTCATCGACCGCTACGCCCGCGAGGGCGACCCGGCGGCCATCGCCTTCCCGCGCGGTCTCACGGGTCCGCGCGATCCCGCGTACGACTTTTCCTTCTCCGGTCTGAAGACCGCCGTGGCCCGCTGGATCGAGGCCAAGCGGGCGGCGGGCGAAGAAGTGCCGGTCCGGGATGTGGCGGCCTCCTTCCAGGAGGCGGTCGTGGATGTCCTGACCCGCAAGGCCGTCCGTGCCTGCCGTGACCAGGGCGTGGACCACCTGATGATCGGCGGCGGTGTGGCCGCCAACTCCCGCCTGCGCGCCCTGGCCCAGGAGCGCTGCGAGGCGGCCGGCATCCAGCTCCGGGTGCCACGTATGAAGTTGTGTACGGACAACGGCGCGATGGTGGCCGCACTCGGCGCGGAGATGGTCGCGCGCAACCGGACCCCCTCCGGCTGGGACCTCTCGGCGGACAGCTCCCTGCCGGTGACGGACCCGCACGTCCCGGCAAACCACGACCACGTGCACGAGGTCAGCAGGGAGAACCTCTACCGGTGACGGTCGCGTTGATGTGGGAGGCGCGGGCGGTGCCGGGCGGGGGCGCCGAACTCCTGGCGTGGGCGCGGGAGCAGAGGCTCGCGCAGGAGCCGGTACGCCGGGAGACCTTCCGGGCACCGCAGGACCGGGTGCTGGTGATCACGTGGTGGGAGGCGTCGTACGACGCCACGGACATCCCCGAACTCGCTGATCCGCCGGGCGACTTGGTCACCCGTCCGGTACACCGGTGGCGCTTCGAGTCGGTTGGCGAGGGCTAGTGTGACGCGCCGGAGATTTCGGCTGTAAGCCCGTACGCTGCTGCGCCGCGGGCGGGACGAACACTCAGGGCGCCGCCGAACTCGGCATCGCGCCGGGCGTGCTCCGGGGCGGCCGCGGAGCAACTGCGCCTCGACCGCCTCGTGGCCCGGGGACGCCTGCGGACCAAGGGCGAGCCCGCCGCATCACCACGGGGCCTCTGGCCGGGGCGCCGTGGGCACCGGCCGGCGATCAGGCCGAGTAGTCCTCCTGCCCCGCACACCTGGGCCGTGACCAGCGCCCTCGGCCCCCGCCGCCTGGGGCCCCTTCATCTCGCATGCGGCGGACTCGGTCTGACGGTCACTCCACCTCCGTCTCGCAGCGCAGCACCCGGTCCGGGCCCAACCGCCGTACCGGACCCGTCAGCCGGAGGCGGGTCACGGCTCGTACCTCCGCGCTCGACGCCGCCACCCGCAGCTCCAGGGCTCCCGGCTCCACCACCCGCACCCCGTCGCGGTCCGTGAACGCCGACAGGTCGGCGTGGAAGTGGAAGGTCAGGCTCCGGGATTCGCCGGGGGCGAGGTCCACGCGCTGGTAGCCGATGAGGCGGACGTCCGGGCGGGTCACCGAGGCCACCGGGTCGTGCAGGTAGAGCTGGACGACCTCGGTGCCGGGGCGGTCGCCGGTGTTGCGGACGGTGAGGGTCACGTCGTGGGAGGCGTCCGTGGGGAGCTCGGCCGACGGAGGCGACGTCGGCTCCCAGGCGAAGCTCGTGTACGAGCGGCCGTGGCCGAAGGCGTACAGCGGGGTCGGGTCCAGGTTGCTGACCTCGCCCGCGAGGCCCAGCGGGGGCTGGAGGTAGGTCCACGGCTGGCCCCCCGGCACGCGGGGCACGCTCACCGGCAGGCGGCCCGACGGGTTGACGCGGCCCGACAGCACTCCCGCCACCGCCGGGCCGCCCTCCTCCCCGGGGAAGAACGCCTGCACCACCGCGCCGAGCCGGCCGTGCCATCGGCCCAGTGCGTACGGGCGCCCGGTGAGGAGGACGAGGACCACCGGGACGCCCGTGGAGAGCAGGGCGTCCAGCAGGCCGGCCTGCACGCCGGGCAGGTCCAGGTCCGTCACGTCGCAGCCCTCGCCCGAGGTGCCCCGGCCGAACAGGCCCGCCCGGTCGCCGAGGACCGCCACGCACACGTCCGCCTCCGCGGCGCGCGCCACCGCCTCCTCGAAGCCGGAGGTGTCGGGGTCCGAGACGTCGCAGCCCTCGGCGAACGTCACCTTCGCGTCCGGGAGTTCGGCCCGCAGGGAGTCGAGGACGGTGGGGATGGCGATGCCCAGGTCGACCCCGGGATGGTGGGTCAGGACGTGGGAGGGGAAGGAGTAGCAGCCGAGCATGGCGAGGGCGTCGGCGGCTCGGGGGCCCACCACGGCTATGCGGGTGTCGGGGGCGAGGGGGAGGGCGCCGTCGGGGTTGTCCAGCAGGACCACGGATTCCTCGGCCAGACGGCGGGCCAGGGCGCGGTTCGCCGTCGAGTCGAGGTCGATCGGTCCCTCCCGCGCGGGCTCCGGGGTCCAGTCCTCGTCCAGCAGCCCCAGCTCGCACTTCTGGAGCAGGACCCGGCGGGCCGCCCGGTCCACCAGGGCCTCGGGGATCACGCCGTCCCGCACCGCCGCCACCAGCGGACGCCCGTAGCACTTCAGCGTCGGGAGTTCGACGTCGATGCCCGCCGCGAGCGCCAGGTGGGCCGCCTCCGCCTCCGTGCCCGCCACCCTGTGCAGGGTTTGCAGGAAGCCGATGCCGAAGTAGTCGGCGACCACCGTGCCCTCGAAGTCCCACTCCTCGCGCAGGAGTTCGGTCAGGAGACGGGGATCCGCAGAAGCGGGGACGCCGTCCGTGTCGTTGTACGCCGCCATCACCGAGCGCGCCCCGCCCTCGCGCAGCGCCATCTCGAACGGCGGAAGGGTGACGTCCGCGAACTCCCTCACGCCCGCCCGGACCGGGGCCAGATTGCGGGCGCCGGTGGAGGAGGCGTAGCCGGCGAAGTGCTTGAGGGTGGCGATCACCCCGGCCGACTCCAGACCCCGGACGTAGGCGGAGCCGACCGTGCCGACCAGGTACGGGTCCTCGCCGATCGTCTCCTCGACCCGCCCCCAGCGCGGGTCGCGGACCACGTCCAGGACGGGGGCCAGGCCCTGGTGGACGCCGACCGAGCGGAGGTCGTTCCCGATGCGCCGGCCCAGCTCCTCGGCCAGCGGCGGGTCGAAGGCGGCGCCCCAGGCGAGCGGGACCGGATAGGCCGTGGCCTGCCAGGCCGTGAAGCCGGCCAGGCACTCCTCGTGGGCGATCGCCGGGATGCCGAAGCGGCCGGCCGCGATGATCCGGCGCTGGGCGCGGGCCAGTGCTCGCGCGCCCAGCGCCGGGTCCACGGGGGCGGTGCCGAAGGAGCGGGTCAGCTGGCCGAGGCCGAGGGTGACCAGCTCGGACCATTCATAGTCGAATGAGCCGGCGGTCATCTCGCGTTGCAGCGGGGCGACCCCGTCGCCGTCCGTGGCGGCGCCCACCCACACGCCGTACAGCTGGGCGGTCTTCTCCTCCAGCGTCATCCGGGCGAGCAGGTCGTCGACGCGGGTGGCGGCGGGCAGTGCGGGGTCGCGCCAAGGAGCGGTGGTCATGAAACTCCCGTCTCTGCTCTCTGCTGCGCGGCTCCGCTGTGAAGCCCGCTGCGAGGTGCTCTGCTACGAACGCTGCTACGAATGTTTCGTACCACACACCGAATGTTCCGGGAACCTATGGCGTGCGAAGGTCTTCGTCAAGGGGGAGCCCGGGGATACGATCGCGGTCATGACGCCTCCGAAGCCCGCAGAAACGCAGACGGCGACCCTCGCCGAAATCGCCCGTGAGGCCGGGGTGTCCGCTCCGACTGTTTCGAAGGTCCTGAACGGGCGTGCCGATGTCGCCCCGGCGACCCGCACCCGTGTCGAGGAGCTGCTGCGCGCCTACGGCTACCGGCGGCGACGCGCCGAGGCCTCCCGCTCCCCGCTGATCGACCTGGTCTTCCACGAGCTGGAGAGCGCCTGGGCGATGGAGGTCATCCGGGGGGTGGAGAACGCGGCCCGGGACGCCGGCCTGAGTGTCGTGCTCAGTGAGAGCGCGGGGCGGCACACCCCCGGGCGGACCTGGGCCGACCAGGTGGCGGCGCGCCGGCCGCACGGAGTGGTGCTGGTGCTGTCGGGACTCGACGAGTCGCAGCGGGCGCTGCTGATGAGCCGGTCGATCCCGTTCGTGGTGATGGACCCGGCGGGGGACCCGGGGCCCGACGTGCCGTCCATCGGGGCCACCAACTGGCAGGGCGGGCTCGCCGCCACCCGGCACCTGGTCGAGCTGGGGCACCGGCGCATCGGGGCGATCAGCGGGCCGTCCCGGATGATGTGCAGCAGGGCCCGGGTGGACGGGTACCGGGCCGCGCTGGAGACCGCCGGGCTCCCCGTCGACCCGGCCCTGATCAAGGTCGGCGACTTCCACCACGAAGCCGGCTACCGGCTCGGCCTGGAGCTGCTGCGCATGCCGGACCGGCCGACCGCGATCTTCACCGGCAACGACCTCCAGGCGCTCGGGCTCTACGAGGCCGCGCGTGAGCTGGGGCTGCGCATCCCGGAGGACGTGAGCGTCGTCGGGTTCGACGATCTGCCGCTGGCCCGCTGGGTGGGGCCGCCGCTGACGACCGTACGGCAGCCGCTGACCGAGATGGCCGAGGCGGCGGCGCGGCTGGTGCTGGAGATGGGGCGGGCGGAGGAGGCGACGACCGCGACGCGCGTCGAGCTGGCGACGAGCCTGGTGGTGCGGTCGAGCACGGCGGCGCCCGCGACCGCGTGAGGGGGGCCTGGCCGGAAGCTGACGTATTGACGGGTGGTGCGGGCGCCTCCACACTCCTCCGAAGTCAATCGGTTGCACAACCGAAACTTTCGGAGGCCACCCGCATGAGAACCTCCAGAACCTCCAGAACCTTCGGCAACCTGTTACGGGCCGGGCTGGCCGGCCTGGTCATGGGCGTCGGCCTGTTCGCCGCCGGCACCGCTCCCGCGCACGCCGCCGACACCCCGCTGCGCGACCTGGCCGCCGCGAAGGGCAAGGTCATCGGCACGGCGGTCACCGGCTCCAAGCTCACCGGCACCTACGGCGACCTGGCCGGCAGCCAGTTCAGCTCGCTGACCCCGGGCAACGCCATGAAGTGGGGGACGGTCGAGCCCACCCAGGGCAGCTTCAACTGGACCGAGGCGGACCAGATCGTCGCCTTCGCCCAGGCCCACAACCAGCAGGTGCGCGGCCACACCCTGGTCTGGTACAGCCAGAACCCCAGCTGGCTGACGAACGGCACCTGGACCTCGGCCCAGCTCAGCAGCCTGCTGCAGAACCACATCAGCACCGAGGTCGGCCGCTACAAGGGCGAGATCGCCGCCTGGGACGTCGTCAACGAGCCCTTCAACGAGGACGGCACCTACCGGTCGACGATCTGGTACAACGGCCTCGGTTCCGACTACATTGCCAACGCCCTGACCTGGGCGCACGCGGCCGACCCGGACGCCAAGCTGTACATCAACGACTACAACGTCGAGGGCGTCAACGCGAAGAGCACCGCCCTGTACAACCTGGTCAAGGACCTGAAGAGCCGGGGCGTCCCGATCGACGGGGTGGGCCTTCAGGCCCACCTGATCCTCGGCCAGGTGCCGTCCACCCTCCAGCAGAACATCCAGCGCTTCGCCGACCTGGGCGTCGACGTGGCGATCACCGAGCTGGACATCCGGATGGCACTGCCCTCCGACAGCACCAAACTCGCCCAGCAGAAGGCCGACTTCAAGTCGGTGGTGGCCGCGTGCGTGGCGGTGAGCCGCTGCGTCAACGTCACCGTGTGGGGCTTCGCCGACTCCGACTCCTGGGTGGACAGCACGTTCCCGGGGTACGGGGCGGCGACGCCGTACGACGCGAACTACGCGCCGAAACCGGCGTACTACGGCATCGCCGAGGCGCTCGGCGGCACCACGACCACCCCGCCGCCGACCGGTGCCTGCACCGCCGCCTACAGCGTCGGCAGCCAGTGGAACACCGGGTTCACGGGCCAGGTGACCGTCTCCTGCTCGGGTGCCTCGCTCTCGTCCTGGCGCGTGAGCTGGACGTACGGCGCGGGACAGCAGATCACGCAGGCCTGGAACGCCACCTGCACCCAGTCGGGCGCCGCGGTGTCCTGCGCCAACGCCTCCTACAACGGGACGGTGGCGGACGGGAGTTCGGTGACCTTCGGGTTCAACGCGTCCTGGAGCGGGAGCAATCCGGTGCCCGCCGTCACCCTGAGCTGAACCCGGAGTGAGAAGGGTGAGATTTTCCGAAGAAAACCTCTTCGCGGTGCTCGCGCTAACAGTCCGCTAATAATTCGGACTTACGTTCCTGCCTTGTGACGGGACACGAGGAGCACGGCGGCGCGGGCAGACGGGTGGGCCGGCGGTCGAGAGCGCTGAAGATCGCCGGCCTCACCCTGGCGGGGGTCATGACGCTCGGCATCGCCGGCGCGGGGTGGGTCTACTGGCATCTCAACGACAACATCAAGAGCGTCGACATCAACAGCGCGCTCGGGGACGACCGCCCGGCGAAGGCGGTGACGACGCCGGCGGCCACCGCGTCCGCGTCCGCCACCCCGCTGCCCACCGGTTCGGTGAACATCCTGGTGCTGGGCTCGGACTCGCGCAGCGGCAAGGAGAACAAGAAGCTCGGCGGCGGCAACAGCTCGGGCGCCCGCTCCGACACCGCGATGGTCGTCCACATCGACGCCGGCCGGACGTCGGCCACCGTCGTCAGCATCCCGCGCGACACCCTGGTCACCCGGCCCTCCTGCCCGCTGTCCTCCGGCGGCTCGACGTCCGTCGCCTACCACGCGATGTTCAACAGCGCCTACTCGTTGGGCGGGGCGGTGTGCGCGGTCAAGACGGTCGAGTCGATCACCGGCGTCCGCATGGACCACTACCTGGAGATCGACTTCTCGGGCTTCGCGAAGCTGGTCGACGCGCTCGGCGGGGTGACCGTGACCACCGACCAGGACATCGACGACGTCGACAGCCACCTGCACCTGAAGAAGGGCACCCACCACCTGAACGGCACCCAGGCCCTGGCGCTCGCCCGCACCCGGCACGGCATAGGCGACGGCAGCGACCTGGGCCGGATAGGCCTCCAGCAGAAACTGGTGAAGGCCCTCCTCGACCAGATGGCCGCCGGCAGCCTGCTGACCGACCCGGCCAAGCTCTACGCGGTCGCCGACGCGGTCACCTCCAGCCTCACCACCGACACCGGCCTGGACTCGCTCAGCGAGCTGATGCGGCTGGGCCAGAGCCTGAAGGGCCTGACCTCCGACCACGTCAGGACGGTGATGATGCCCGTGGTGACCGCGCCCTCCGACCCCAACCGGGTGATCGCGAAGGAGCCGGCGGCGAGCGACCTGTGGAAGTCCTTGCGGTAGGCGCCCCGCCGAGCTGCGCGGCCGGCCGACGGGCCGGGTCGCGCTGACGCCTCCAGAGGGCGGTGGAAAAAACTTCGGGGAATTCAGGCGAGCGTGTCGATGCGGGGGAGGGCCGTTCGACGCAAGGGTGAGATGCGGGGAGAGACCCCGCCGGAAACCCGAGGAGTCACCATGCCCCGTTACCTGTCGCTCGTGCGGATCGACGAGACCACCGCTCCCGCCGAGGGGCCCAGCCAGGAGCTGATGCAGCGGATGGGCGAGCTGATCGAGGAGATCACCAAGGCCGGCGTGATGCTGGACACCGCGGGGCTCACGCCTACCTCCCAGGGCACGCGGGTGCACTGGGAGGGCGGCAGGATCTCCGTCACCGACGGGCCGTTCACCGAGGCCAAGGAGGTCATCGGCGGTTACGCGATCATGCAGTGCAAGGACAAGGCCGAGGCCCTGGAGTGGACCAAGCGGTTCCTCAAGGTGCACGAGGAGTTCTGGACCGTGACCTGCGAGGTCCGGGAGATCGCGGAGGGCTGACCCTCCTGGCGTACGTCCGACGGTGGGTGTTGCATGGGGGGCTGTGAGCACACAGCCCCCCGAGGCCGACCCCCGCCACGCCATCGAGACCGTCTTCCGGCTCGAAGCGCCCCGCGTGATCGCCGGGGTCGCCCGGATCGTCCGGGACATCGGCCTCGCGGAGGAACTGGCGCAGGACGCGCTCGTCGCCGCCCTGGAGCAGTGGCCCCGGGACGGCGTGCCCGGCAACCCGGGCGCCTGGCTCATGGCCACCGCCCGCCACCGCGCCGTCGACCTCGTCCGGCGCCGGGAGAACTACGCCCGCAAGCTCGCGGAGATCGGCCGCAGTACGGCGACGGCGGCCCCGCCCGAGGAGCCCGCCGACCCGGACGACATCGACGACGACCTGCTCCGCCTGGTCTTCACCGCCTGTCACCCGGTGCTGTCGCCCGAGGCCCGCACGGCGCTCACCCTGCGTCTCCTCGGCGGCCTGACCACGGCCGAGATCGCCCGCGCCTTCCTCGTCCCCGAGCCGACGATCGCCCAGCGCATCGTCCGCGCCAAGCGCACCCTCGCGACGAGGAACATCGCCTTCGAGGTGCCGTACGGGCCCGACCGTGAGGCCCGGCTCGGCTCGGTCCTGGACGTCATCTACCTGATCTACAACGAGGGGTACGCGGCGACGGCGGGCGACGACTGGCTGCGCCCGTCGCTGTGCGAGGACGCGCTGCGGCTGGCCCGCGTCCTGTCGGGGCTGATGCCGAAGGAGCCGGAGGTGCACGCCCTCACCGCCCTCCTCGAATTCCAGTCCTCCCGCACGGCCGCCCGCACCGGCCCCGACGGCGAACCGGTTCTCCTGCGGGACCAGAACCGCCGCCGCTGGAACCGCATGCTCATCGCGCGCGGCATCAGGGCCCTGGCCCGCGCGGACGCCGTGGCGACCGGGGCCCCGGGGCCGTACGCCCTCCAGGCGGCCATCGCGGCCTGCCACGCGCACGCGTACACGTACGAGGAGACCGACTGGGCGGCCATCGCCACCCTGTACGGCCTGCTGGCCGCCCGGTCGCCGTCCCCGGTCGTCGAGCTGAACCGCGCGGTGGCCGTGTCCATGGCCGAGGGCCCCGCGGCGGCCCTGGCGATCGTGGACCGGCTGACCGCCGAATCCGCCCTGAGGGACTACCACCTGCTGCCGAGCGTGCGCGGCGACCTGCTGATCCGCCTCGGGCGTACGGCCGAGGCCCGTGCGGAGTTCGAACGGGCCGCGGGGCTGGCGCGCAACGAGCGGGAGCGGGAGCTGCTGCTGGCCAGGGCGCGGGAGTGCGCCGCGTAGCCGGGCTCAGGACGGCCCGGCGGCCGGCCGCGCGGGGGTGCCGACGAGCATGGTGGGCGCCCCCGCCACCCGGGTCAGGAACACGGTCGCCGCGTTCGGGCCCTGCGGCTTGACCTTCCTGCGCAGCTCCTCCGGTTCCACGGCCGAGCCGCGCTTCTTCACGGTCAGGTTGCCGACCTCGCGCTCCCGCAGCAGGGCCTTCAGCTTCTTGACGTTGAAGGGGAGTTCGTCGGTGATCTCGTACGGTGTCGCGTAGGCGGTGGTGCGCAGGGTGTCGGCCGTGACGTAGGCGATCGTCGGGTCGATCAGTCCGCCGGTGAGCTCCTCGGCCACCTCGGCGACCAGGTGGGCGCGGATGACGGCGCCGTCCGGCTCGTAGAGGTAGCGGCCGACCGGGCGGACGGCGGGGTCGGGAAGACCGCGGCCCAGCAGGGTGCGGGGTCCGGGCAGGAGGGTGGCGCGGACGGCCCCCGGGGCACCGGTGCCGAACCACAGGACGGCTTCCTTCACGTCCCCCGCGTCCGAGATCCACTCCGCCTCGGCGTCCGCCGGGACCGCTTCGTGCGGGATGCCTGGGGCGATCTTCAGCGCGGCGGTCCGTGCAGCCCGGGCCGTCCCGACCGCCCAGGACAGGGGCGGTGAGTAGGCCTCCGGGTCGAAGATGCGGCCACGGCCGCCGCGCCGGGCCGGGTCGACGAAGACGGCGTCGTGGCCGGCCGTGTCCACCTCCTGGACGTCCGCCTCCCGGACCTCGATCAGGTCGGCCAGCCCGAGCGCGTCGGCGTTCGCCCGCGCGGTGGCCGCCGTCACCGGATCCCGGTCCACGGCGAGGACGCGGATGCCGGCCCGCGCGAGCGCGATCGCGTCGCCCCCGATCCCGCAGCACAGGTCGGCCACCGAGGTCACCCCGAGCGCCTTCAGCCGCTGGGCCCGGTACGTGGCGACACTCGCCCGTGTCGACTGCTCGACCCCGTTCGGCGTGAAGAACATGCGGCCCGCGTCCGCCGCCCCGAACTTCGCCGCCGCCCGCTGCCGCAGCCGGGCCTGGGCCAGCGCCGCCGACACCAGCTCGGCGGGGTGTTCACGGCGCAGCCGGGTGGCGACCGCGAGCTCGTCGGCGGGTGCGGTGCCGCGCACCTCGTCGAGGAGGGCGCGGCCCTCGGGGGTGAGGAGGGGGGAGAGGTGGTCGTTCACCGGGTCATTGTCGGCCAGTCGGTGGATGGTTCGCCGCCGGCCGCGGTGTCTGCCGGGGTTCCGGGGAGGTGGCTGGAAGGATCCGGCACCATGCGAGCAGTCGTACAAAATGACAAAAATAGGGTGACTTTGGCCATCGCCGCCCTCACCGTCGCAGCCGCCGTCGCCGTCTCCGGCTGCGCCGGACCGGCGGACCAGGCCGAGGTCCGTCCCGCCGCGGGCCAGCAGGCCCACCGGGCCGCCGCCCCGGACTCCCACGCCGCCCTGGTCGCCGCCGCCCGGCGCTGGGGGCTGGACGCGGTCCCCCTGCGGCCCCCGGCCCCGCCCAAGCACAGGCCGAGGATCACCGCTCGCGACGGCTTCGAGGTGGACGGCCAGGTGGAGGACGACCTGCCCCCGGTCTTCACCACCGTCCCCACCAAGAAGAAGATCGTCTTCCTCACCATCGACGACGGCGCCGAGAAGGACCCGGACTTCCTGCGGATGATGAGCGAGCTGCGGATCCCCTACACCGCGTTCCTCAGCAACTACCTGGTCAAGGACGACTACGGCTACTTCCGCCGGATGCAGGCCGAGGGCCACACCCTCAACAACCACACCCTCACCCACCCCTATCTGCCCGGTCTGACCTACGACGAGCAGAAGCACGAGATCTGCGGCATGCAGGACATCATGAAGAGGCAGTTCGGCAAGGCGCCGACGGTCTTCCGCCCGCCCTACGGCAACTACAACGGCGACACCCTGCGCGCCGCCAAGGCCTGCGGCATCAAGTACGCGCCGATCTGGGACGAGGAGGTGTACGTCGACCACTGGGAGTACCGCGAGTGGGACCGCGGACTGCACCCCGGAGACATCGTCCTCACGCACTTCCGGGGCCGTGACGACTGGGACGGCACCATGGTCGACGACATGCGCCGCTTTCTGAACAAGGTCACCCGCGACGGTTACGCGGTGGCGCGCCTGGAGGACTACCTGTGAGCCGACCGAGGGCGGCGGCCGTGCTCCTGGCCGCCGCCCTCCTGCTGTCGGCCTGCGCGCCGTCCGTCGACCCCATCGAACGGCTCGGCAGGAAGGCGGCCGACCGGGTGCACCCGCACGGCCCGGCGGGCGAGCCGGCGTACCGCCGGTGGGGGCTGGCCGCCCCGCTCTCCCCGGCCCCGCGCCCGCCGCTGCACCCGCTGTCCTTCCACACCGCCCGCCCGCCGGTCGTCGACCACATCCCCACGTCCGACCGGGTGGTCTTCCTGACCTACGACGACGGCGCCGAGAAGGACCCCCGCTTCGTGGACATGGTCCGCGAACTGCGCCTGCCGGTGAGCATGTTCCTCACGGACAGCGTGGTCGGCCCCGGCTACGGCCACTTCGCCCGCCTCCAGTCGGTCGGCGCGAGCGTCCAGAACCACACCCTCGACCACCCGGCCATGCCCGGCCTGCCGTACGCCGGCCAGCGCGCCGAGATCTGCGGCCAGCAGGAGAAGCTGAAGTCCCGCTTCGGCATCCGCCCCCGCCTCTTCCGCCCGCCCTACGGCACCTACGACGCCACCACCCTGCGCGCGGCGGCCGACTGCGGTGTCACGGCGGTGGTCCTGTGGCGGGCGGCGATGACCCCCGACGGCATCACCTACCGGCACGGCGACAAGCAGCTCCGCCCCGGCGACATCATCCTGGTGGGCCCCGACGAGGCCCTCGGCCCGCCCCTCAGGGAGCGCACCACCCGGCTGCTGCGCCGGGTGCAGGCGAGCGGACTGACGGTGGGCCGGCTGGAGGACTACCTGTAGCACCCGGCTCGGCCACCGAATCCAACCCGTCCGGCGTTTGAGGACGAGGCCGAAGGCCGAAAGCGGGGTGGCGGCCGAGATCG
>NZ_JBFBJL010000053.1:0-69237 GCF_040686075.1 Streptomyces sp. NPDC086519 | reverse complement strand
GCGCGGGCCGCGGTCATGGCGTCCACGGGGGTGGCGCCATGAGCGCGCGCCTGCGCGGTATCGCCCGGCAGACCGAGGAGATCGTGGCCTTTGGGTCCGAAACCACCCTCCGGGTCAACGGCAAACCTCACACCCTGCTCCTCGACCACCGGCGGGTCCTCCTCGACGTGCTCCGCGAGGACCTCGACCTGACCGGCGCCAAGAAGGGCTGCGACCACGGCCAGTGCGGTGCCTGCACCGTGCTGGCCGACGGCCGCCGGGTGAACAGCTGTCTGCTGCTCGCCGTCGCCCTCGACGGCAGCGAGATCACCACGATCGAGGGCCTGTCCGCCGACGGCGAGGACCCCCACCCGCTGCAACGGGCCTTCCTCGACCGGGACGCCGTCCAGTGCGGCTACCGCACCCCCGGCCAGATCTGCTCCGCCGTCGGCGCGCTCGCCGAGGCCGCCGCCGGACATCCCTCCCAGGTCACCGACCCCGCCACACCCGCCGGCCGGCCCGTCCCGCTGGACCGGACCGAGATCCGCGAGCGGCTGAGCGGCCCTGTGCCGGTGCGGTGCCTACCCCGTGGGCAGCAAGGGCATCGGCGAGATCGGCGTGGTGGGCACCCCCGCCGCCATCGGCAACGCCGTCCACCACGCCACGGGCGTCCGCCTGCGGACCCTGCCGCTGACCCCGGACCGGGTCCTCACCGCTCTGAACGCGCGGTGACCTTCGCGGCGGGCGCCTGGCGCCCTTCGTCCGGGGGACGGTGGCCGCCGCGCAGGGCGGAGGCCACCGCGGAGACCAGGGCCATGCCGGCGGCCACGCCGAAGACGACGGCCAGGCCGTGGTGGAAGGGCCCCGAGACCAGCTGCGGGAAGAAGGTGTGGCCGGTCAGGGCGGACCGCTGGGCCTGGGTGACCTGGTCCAGGACGCCCTCGGAGGCGAGCAGGTGCTCGATGGGGTTGTTGCCGAGGAACGTCGCGAAGAGCGTGCTCACCGGCGGCAGCGACGCGGCGTGCGCGGCGGAGGCGGCCGGCACGCCGTGCGCCATGAGGCCGCTCCTCAGCGTCGCCGGGAGCGAGGAGGCGAGCCCGGACACCATCAGCGAGAAGAAGACGCCGATGGACAGCGCCGTACCGGAGTTCTGGAAGGTGGAGCGCATGCCCGAGGCGACGCCCCGGTACTCGGCCGGCACGCTGCCCATGATCGAGGACGTGTTCGGGGCGGAGAACATGCCCTGGCCGAGGCCGTTGAGCAGCAGCAGCGCCGCGAACAGCCCGTAGCCGAAGTCGACGGGCAGCGCGAGCAGCCCCAGGAACGACCCGGTGACGACGACCAGTCCCGCGGTGGAGAAGAACCGGGCGCCGAACCGGTCCGAGAGGTAGCCGGACACCGGCCCCGCGATCAGGAAGCCCAGCGTCAGCGGGAGCATGAAGACGCCGGCCCACAGCGGGGTGTCCTCGAAGGCGTAGCCGTGCAGCGGCAGCCAGATGCCCTGTAGCCAGATGATGAGCATGAACTGCAGCCCGCCGCGCGCGATCGCGGTCAGCAGGGCGGCCGCGTTGCCCGCGGCGAACGCCCTGTTCCTGAAGAGGGCGAGGTTGAACATGGGTTCGGCGACCCGCGTCTCGATGACGCAGAAGGCCAGCAGCAGGGCGGCACCGCCGGTCAGGCCGGTGAGCACCCACGGGTTGCCCCAGCCGGTGGCGCTGCCGCCGTAGGGCTGGATGCCGTAGGTGATCCCGGCCAGCAGGATGCCGGCGCCGGCCGCGAAGGTGAGGTTGCCGAGCCAGTCGATCCGGCCGGGCCGGCCCGCCGAGGTCTCGCGCAGGCTCAGGTAGGACCAGATCGTGCCGGTGATGCTGACCGGGACGCTCACCCAGAACACCGCCCGCCAGTCGACGGCGGCGAGCAGCCCGCCGGCCAGCAGACCGAGGAACTGCCCTGCCAGCGCGGTGATCTGGTTGATGCCGAGGGCCATGCCGCGCTGCCGGGCCGGGAAGGCGTCGGTGAGGATGGCGGCCGAGTTGGCGGTGAGCATGGACCCGCCGAAGGCCTGCACGATCCGCCACAGGATCAGCCACAGGGCGCCGGCCCCGGCCCGGAACGGATCGAGCGACAGCGCGACCGAGGCGCAGGCGAAGATCAGGAAGCCCAGGTTGTAGATCTTCACCCGCCCGAACATGTCGCCGAGCCGTCCGAGCACGACGACCAGCACGGCGGACACCAGCAGATAGCCCAGGATCATCCAGAGCAGATAGCCGATGTTGCCCGGCGCGAGCGGATCGAGCCCGATGCCGCGGAAGATCGCCGGCAGCGAGATGATCACGATCGACGCGTCCATCGTGGCGATCAGCACGCCGAGGGTGGTGTTCGACAGCGCCACCCACTTGTAACCGGGCCCGGCCGGGGTCTGTGTGCGGCGGGCCGGGCGCAGGGCGGCGGACCACCCGCGGCCGCTCACAGCCGCTCCGCCAGCCGGCCGAGGAGCGGCAGGGCCGCCCCGAGCGTCGCGCGCTCCTGGTCGGAGAAGGTGTCGAGGACGGCCGCGAGCCGCTGGACCGACTCGGAGCGCCGCTCGGCGAGCACGGCCCGCCCCTGCTCGGTGACGGCCACGATGCTCCGCCGCCCGTCGGTGGCGTCGGGGGTACGGCTGACCAGTCCGCGCTGTTCGAGCCGGGTGAGGGTGCTGGCCATGGCCTGCGGCCGTACCCGCTCCGTCTCGGCGAGGGAGGTCGGGGAGTCCGGGCCCTCGGCCGCGAGCCGCGCGAGCACGGACACGCCCGACAGCGACACATCTCCCACGGCGTGCGCCTGCCGCAGCCGCCGGGTCACCCGGCCCACCGCGAGCCGCAGATCGGAGGCGAGCCGGGTGGCGTCGCTCAGGTCACGTGTAGCGCCGCCCTCGGCGGCGAGGTCTGCCTTCACACCTACTAACAGTAGGTTTATCAGTCTGGACTGCTCAACCATTCGTTAGTAAACACCGCAGGACGGCGTCGGCGGCGTCGGCGGTGACAGGCCCGCGGAGCCCGCGGCCGGCGGTCAGCGGGCGATGTGGTGATGCCGGCCGCCGCGCCGCAGGCGGACCCCGGCGAGGAAGAGGTCGGCGAGGAGTACGACGGCGCCGATGACCAGCAGGTAGAACAGCCCGTGGACGGCGAATCCGACGATGCCCAGCACGAGGGCCACGAGGATCAGGAGCAGGAACAGACTCATCGGCTCTCCCGGACGGACTCGGTGGGTCAGCGGCGGGCCAGGCGGCGCTCGCCGCCCGCGCCCGGGACGTAGTCGAGTTCGTAGTGCGCGAAGACCGCGGGCTCCCGGGCGGCGGGCAGCTCACCGTCGGTCTCGATCGACGGAGCCTTCTTGACCACGTCCTTGCGGTAGGCGACCTTCAGATAGGCCGGGCCGACGGTCGCCTCGGCGAGCGGGACGAACACCAGACGGCGGCGGGTGGGCAGCCCGATCGTCACGGTGGCGAAGCGGGGGTTGTCGGTCGTGGTGTCCACGTAGACCGACTCCAGGACGCCGATCCGGTGCCCGCCGGTGTCGACGACGTCGTGACCGCGCCACTCTCGGATGTCGGTTGCTTCGAACATCGGGTACCTCCCTTCGTGCGGGTACCCGGTGCGGGCGCCGGCAGTCATGGGGTCACGCGGATGCCCACGATGCAGGTGTCGTCGTCGGTGTCGGACCGGCTGTGCACCAGCAGGCGGTCCACCTGCTGGTCCAGGGCCGGCGGCACCGTGCGCGCGGCCTTCAGCAACTGAGCGAGAGACTCCTCCACGGACCGGTCACGGCGTTCGATCAGGCCGTCCGTGTACATCAGCAGGGTGTCGCCGACCGCGAGTTGCACCTCGTGCTCCTGGTACGAGGCCTCCGGCAGGGCGCCCAGCAGCAGGCCCTGCACCAGGGGCAGCGGCTCCGCCGCCGCGCCGCGCACCAGGACGGGCGGCAGATGGCCGGCCCGGGCCCAGCGCAGGGTGCGGCGGTCGGGGTCGTAGAGTCCGCACACCGCGGTGGCGGTGACGGAGCCGGCCAGGCGGTGCGTCACCATGTTGAGCCAGGACAGCAACTGTCCCGGGCCGGCGCCGGTCACGGCGAGCCCGCGCAGCGCGTTGCGCAGGACGACCATGCTGGTGGCCGCGTCGATGCCGTGCCCGGCGACATCCCCCACGCACAGCAGCACCAGCCGGGAGGGCAGCAGGACCGCGTCGTACCAGTCGCCGCCGATCAGATGCTGGGTCTCCGCGGGCCGGTAGCGCACGGCGAGGTCCAGCCCCGGCACCGCCAGCGGGGTGTGGGTGGGCGGCATGATGGCGTGCTGGAGTTGCAGGGCGAGACGGTTGCGCTCGCTGGCCTGCTGCTCGGTGTGGGCGAGCTGGTCGCGGGTGGCGGCGAGGGCGACCTCGGTCCAGTGATGGGCGGAGATGTCCTGGTAGGCGCCGCGTACGACGTACAGCTGGCCGTCGGAGTCGAGGACCGGCTCGGCCACCACCCGGATGTGCCGGGTGACCCCGTCGGGCCGCTGGAGACGGAACGCCGTGGACGCGGCCCGGCGATGGTGCAGCAGGGTGCGCAGGAACCGTCCGATGGCCACGGCGTCGTCCGGATGGGCATGCGCGGGCAGCTCCTCCAGCGCCACCGGGGTGGCGGAGGCGGGTCTGCCGTAGAGCTGGTACAGCTGCCCGTTCCAGGTGATCTGACCGGTGAGCAGGTTCTCCTCGAAGCCGCCGATGCGGCCCAGGCGCTGGGCGTGCTGGAGCAGGCCGGCCAGGCGGGCCGTCTCGTCCTCGATGCGCCAGACGAGCAGGACGCAGCTCCCGTGCCGGCTGATGTTGATGTCGGCGACCGCCGCCAGCGGGACGTCGCCGACCAGGGCGGTCAGCCGCATGCGGCGGGCACGGTAGGGCTCGCCGGTGGCGTACACCCGCTCTGTCCGCTCGAAGAGCTCGCTGTGACCGGCGGTCATCGGGTACGTCTCCAGCAGCAGGGCCCCGTTGACGACGCCCCGGGGGCGGCCGGCCGGGTCCAGGAAGCGGCCGTTCACGTGATGGATGCGGAAGTCGGCGAGTTCGCCGTCGGCGTCCAGCACCGGCACGAGCACCAGGGCGGGGTCGTGGAGTCCGTCGGCCAGGTCCATCAGTTCCGTGACGTCGGGCAGCAGGCGCGGGCCCTCGGCAGCGTCCGCGGCCTGCGGGTCGTAGGTCTCCAGGGTGTGCGCGCACAGCTCGGCCAGCGCCTCGATCTGGCGGACGACGGGCGGGGGAGGGGGCTCCAGCGGGGTGGGCCAGGCGATCTCCAGGACACCGTGGATCCGTCCGCCGGTCCCGGCCGGTACGGCGACCCGGCCGCCCTCCGGGTGATCGTGCTGGCCGATGGACGGCATGCCCGTCTCGGCCAGGCTGCGGATCCAGTGGTGCGCGCGCTCCGCCAGCCCCCGGCGGGCCACGGTGGTCACGCCCGGTGGCACATGCCGCCAGCGCCCGGCCTCGGCGGCGGAGAATCCCGCGGTGCCGGCCAGGGCGAGCGAACCGTCGGAGCCCAGCGCCCAGATGGCCACCGCCCGCGCGCCCAGCGGCGTCAGGGCGTGTTCCAGCAGCGAGTCGGCGACGGCCTGGGTGTCGTGGGCGGCCAGCACGCCGCTCTCGGCCTCCCGCAGCCGTACGGCCGAGGTGCGGACGTCCGCCGGTTCCCCGGCGCCGGGGCCGGCCGCGGTCGCCGCGAGGAAATCCGCGGTCACCTCCGAGAGCCGGTCGCGGGCCGCCTGGTTGATGACGTCGACCGCGAATTCGAGCGGTGTCACGCCCGCCTGTCCGGCCAGCTCGGCCAGCTGCCGGGCGGCCTGCGCCGGACCGCAGCGCAGCCGTTCGACCAGGATGCCCTTCGCCAGTTCGATCAGGGCACGTCCGTCGGCCTCCGCCTGCGCCGCCCGCACCTCCCGGCGCAGCCGCTCCACGGTCGCGGTGAGCCTGCCGAGGGGGGACGGCTTTTCGGACCCGGCCGTCCCGCCGCCCTCGTCGGCGACGGCCGGGTCGGTGGTGGCTGCGTCGGCGGCAGGCAGCGGCGAGAGGGCAGCCGCATCGCTGGAGCCCGCGCCGGAAGCGGCATCCGCGGCGGCCCCGTCGGCGGTGCCCTCGGCGGAGCTGGGTCCGCCTCCAGCGGTGTCGGCGGCGGGGGCCCCGCCCCCGGCGGCGTCGGCCGGGCCGGTCTCCGGCGGCGGGCGGCGGCCGCCCGCCGGGAGTCGTGTGCCCGCCGGTTCGGGCGGTTGACGGAGATCACTCACGGTCAGTCTGTTCCTCGGCTGGGACGCCCCCGGGCGTCACGCGGTCGGCTGGTGGCGGATACGGCCGTGACGCGTGGTCACCCGGGCAGCCAGCGCCGGACGCGGGCGATGAGGTCGCCCGTGTCGACGGGTTTGGTGACGTAGTCGTTGGCGCCCGAGGCAAGGCTCTTCTCCTGGTCGCCCGGCATCGCCTTCGCGGTGACCGCGATGATGGGCAGCTCGGCGTACTGCGGCATGGCGCGGATCTCCGTGGTGGCGGCGTAGCCGTCCATCTCCGGCATCATCACGTCCATCAGGACCAGGCAGATGTCGGGGTGCGCGAGCAGCATCTCGATGCCCTTGCGGCCGTTGTCGGCGTGCAGCACCTGGAAGCCGTGCAGTTCCAGCACCCCGCTGAGGGCGAAGAGGTTGCGGGCGTCGTCGTCGACCACCAGGATCGTGCGGCCCAGGAAGGCGTCGTCCACGACCTGCGCGGCCGGGTGGTGCGGTTCCTCGGCGCGCACCAGCGACAGCACGTCGCCGGGCTGTTCGGCCGACAGGTGCAGCGTGATGCGCTCGCGCAGGTCGTCCAGGCTGGACAGGAAGTCCAGCGGACGGTCACCGGCCAGGGCCCGCAGTCCCTGCTCCTGGGCCAGATCCACCCGGTGCCCGGTGTGCACCAGGACGGGCACGCTGGCCAGCGCCGAATCACCGCGCATGGCCTCCAGGAAGCCCGCGCCCTCCTGGCCGGGCATGCCGAGTTCCAGGACGACACAGTGGCAGGCCTGCGCCGCCAGGGTGCTCGCCGCCTCCTGTGACCCGACCGCGGTGATGATGTCGATCGCCCCGTGCGGATCGTCGGGGCCCTGCGCGATGTCCGCCACGGCCCGCTCGGCGACCAGCGTGAGCAGCCCGCGCGGCCGCTCCTCGATCACCAGCAGCCGGCGCCTGCGCGGCTCGGCGGCCGCCGTGGGCGCGGCCGGCGCACGCGGCGCCGACGGCTGCTCGGCGCCGGCCTCGTCCCGGGACGGCTCCACCGGTCGGCCCCCGGCCTCCAGGAGTTCCTCGAAGTCGGCGCGGGCGACGGGCAGATACAGCGTGAACGTGCTGCCCTGACCGGGGGTGCTGTCGACCGTGACGGCACCGCCGAGCAGATGGGCGATCTCCCGGGTGATGGACAGGCCGAGCCCGGTGCCGCCGTACTTGCGGCTGGTGGTGCCGTCGGCCTGCTGGAACGCGCCGAAGACCGTCTCCAGCTGCTGCTGGGGGATGCCGATGCCGGTGTCGATGACCCGGAAGGCCACCACGGGACCGCCGCGCTGCACCTGCGGCGGCACCTCGCGGTCGGCGGCCGGTTCGATCTGCAGCCGCACCCCGCCCTGCTCGGTGAACTTCACCGCGTTCGACAGCAGGTTGCGCAGGATCTGGCGCAGCCGGGAGTCGTCGGTGAGCAGGTCGGCGGGCGTTCCCGGGGCGGTGGCCACCGCGAAGTCCAGGCTCTTCTGCGAGGTCATGGGCCGGAACGTCGCCTCGACGTACTCCAGCAGCTGGCGCAGCGGGACCCGTTCCGGAGCGACGTCCATCTTGCCGGCCTCCACCTTGGACAGGTCGAGGATGTCGTTGATCAGCTGGAGCAGGTCCGAGCCCGCCGAGTGGATGATGCCCGCGTACTCGACCTGCTTGGGAGTGAGGTTGCGCGACGGGTTCTGTGCCAGCAACTGGGCGAGGATCAGAAGGCTGTTGAGCGGTGTGCGCAGCTCGTGGCTCATGTTGGCCAGGAACTCCGACTTGTACTTGGAGGCCAGCGCGAGCTGCTGCGCCCGGGTCTCCAGCTCCTGCCTGGCCTGCTCGATCTGAAGGTTCTTCGCCTCGATGTCGCGGTTCTGGTCGACCAGCAGGGACGCCTTCTCCTCCAGCTCCGCGTTGGAGCGCTGCAGTTCCTCCTGCTGCACCTGCAACTCCTCGGAGCGGGACTGCAGTTCGGCGGTCAGGCGCTGGGACTCCTCCAGCAGTTCGTCGGTGCGGGCGTTGGCCACGATGGTGTTGAGGTTGACGCCGATGGTCGGCATGAGCTGCGTCAGGAAGTCCTGGTGGATCTGGGTGAACCGGGTGAGCGAGGCCAGTTCGATGACGCCCAGGACCTGCCCCTCGACCACCACGGGCAGCACCACCAGGGCGCGGGGCAGCGCCTGCCCGAGGCCGGAGGAGATGGTGACGTAGCCCTCCGGGAGCTCGTCCACGGTGATGGGACGCCGGTTGCGCGCGGCCTGCCCGACCAGGGAGCGGCCGACCGGGATACGGGTCGGCCGCTCCGCGTCGTCGGGAGCTCCGTACGAGCCCACCAGCCGCAGTTCGTGCCCGCGCTCGGTGTCCTCCGCGAGGTAGAACGCGCCGTACTGGGCCGACACCAGCGGGGTCAGCTCGTCCATGATCAGCTCGGCCACGACGGGCAGCTCGCGGTGGCCCTGCATCAGACCGGAGATGCGGGCGAGGTTGGTCTTGAGCCAGTCCTGCTCCTGGTTGGCCCGGGTGGTCTCGCGCAGCGACCCCACCATGGCGTTGATGTTGTCCTTGAGCTCCGCGACCTCGCCGGAGGCCTCCACGGTGATCGAGCGGGTCAGGTCGCCCTCGGCGACGGCGCTGGCGACCTCCGCGATCGCGCGGACCTGCCGGGTGAGGTTCCCGGCCAGCTCGTTGACGTTCTCCGTCAGCCGCTTCCAGGTGCCCTCGACGCCCTCCACCTCGGCCTGGCCGCCGAGCCGTCCCTCGCTGCCGACCTCGCGGGCGACGCGGGTGACCTCGGCGGCGAACGAGGACAGCTGGTCGACCATCGTGTTGATGGTGGTCTTCAGCTCCAGGATCTCGCCCCGGGCGTCGACGTCGATCTTCTTCGACAGGTCGCCGCCCGCCACCGCGGTGGCCACCTGGGCGACGTTGCGGACCTGCGCGGTGAGGTTGCCCGCCATGAAGTTCACGGAGTCCGTGAGGTCGCGCCAGGTGCCCTTGACGCCCTTGACGTCGGCCTGCCCGCCGAGGCGCCCTTCGGTGCCCACCTCCCGCGCCACCCGGGTGACTTCGTCGGCGAAGGCGGAGAGCTGGCCGACCATGGTGTTGATGGTGTTCTTGAGTTCGAGGATCTCGCCGCGGGCGTCGACGGTGATCTTCTGGGAGAGGTCGCCCTGCGCGACCGCGGTCGTCACCTGGGCGATGTTGCGGACCTGGGAGGTGAGGTTGCCGGCCATGAAATTGACCGAATCGGTGAGGTCGCGCCAGACACCGCCGACCCCGGGCACCTGCGCCTGGCCGCCGAGGCGCCCTTCGCTGCCGACCTCGCGGGCCACGCGGGTGACCTCGTCGGCGAAGGCGGAGAGCTGGTCGACCATCGTGTTGACGGTCTCCTTCAACTGGAGGATCTCGCCGCGCGCGGGCACATCGATCTTCTGGGAGAGGTCGCCCCTGGCCACCGCGGTGGCCACCTGGGCGATGTCGCGGACCTGCGTGGTGAGGTTGCCCGCCATGGCGTTGACCGACTCGGTCAGGTCCGCCCAGGTGCCGGAGACCCCCGGCACCTCGGCCTGACCGCCCAGCGTGCCCTCGGTGCCCACCTCGCGGGCGACCCGGGTCACCTCCGAGGTGAACACGGACAGCTGGTCGACCATGCCGTTGAACACCGTGGCGATGTCCCCGAGCAGACCCGATCCGTCGGACGGCAGGCGGGTGCCGAAGTCACCGTCGCGTACCGCCGTCAGCCCGGCGAGCAGTTGCCGGAGCTCCTGCTCACGCGGGCCGCCGTGCACCTGGGTGTCCATCGCCGTGCCGGTCATCCCCACCCTCGTTCCGCTTCGCAGGGGTCCCCGCCCCGAGGACCCGGGACCAGGCCGGCGCCGTGCAGCCCCACCACCGGTGGCGACGCCCCTTCGACGGCTCCCGCCGACGAGAAATCGATCGCAGACTAACTCAGTTGTCGTGCGACAACAAAAGCCCGGCCGGAAAGCCGCGGCCCGCCGGAAACCCCCCGGAACAAGCGGCATGACAAGGCAGAGCCGGGGTACCGGAACAGGTTTGCCCGCGGGTGGGACGGCGCCGGCGCGGGAGCGGACCGCGCCGGTCACGAGGCCCCGGGCGTCACGCCGCGAGGGCGTCCTCGACGGTCGGGTGACAGGGGGTGATGGACTCGAGTCCCACCAGCTGCATGGTCCTCAGGGCAGCGCCGTGGGCGCCCGCCAGCCGCAGCCATCCCCGCGCGGCCCGCGTGGCGTGGTGGGCGGCGACCAGCGCGTTGACACCGCTGGAATCCATGAAGGTGACCCCGCTCAGGTCGACGACGACCCGGGAGCCGGAGCCGGTGGCGGGATCCATGGGAGGCATCCCCCGCGTCAGGGCGCCCACGCTCTGGTAGTCGATCTCTCCGCGGAGGCCGAGCACGACGATGCCGTCGACATCCGCGCGGACCACGGACAACTGGCCGCGTTCCACTGCTTCCTGGTTGCCTGCGTTGTCTGCCACTTCCGTCCTTCACACCCTCGGTCCGGGCTGAGCCCCCTTCCTGAAGCCACCGTTGCCCCGGATTCCCGGGGTGATGCACCCGCCGCCCCGGCCGACTTCCGGCGGCGCAGGCATACGGTCGCAAGTACCGGGTAGACGCGCGCCCATGAACGGGGTATCGCATGTCATCGGCAGGGCGGAGCCTGTCCCGCCCGAGGAGTGTTCCCGGATGCCGGATCCCGCACCTGCCGACGTCACCATCGCTCTGGACGGGGCGGCCGGCTGTATCGCCGGCGCGCGGGACCGGACGTGGGAGTTCCTGACCAGGGCCCAGTCCGAGCACGGGCTGCCGGTCACCGCGCGCACCATGGACCTGGCGCAGCTCGTGGTCAGCGAACTGGTCACCAACGCGCTGAAGTACGCGCCCGGACCGGTGCTGCTGCACCTGCGCGTCGTCGACGGCATGGTGGAGATCGAGATCTGGGACACCGAGCCCACGCTGCCGCTGGCCCGAGCCGCCGACGCCGGACGGGTGGGCCAGCACGGTCTGGAGATCGTGCTCGCGGTGGTGCAGGGCTTCGAGACGCGCCGCGAGCCCGTGGGCAAGTGTGTCACCGCCCGGCTCGCGCTCTTCGACGATCCGCTGCTCGGTGCCGCCCGGCCGACGCGTGGCGGCGGCCGGGCGGCACCCGGCCACCGGCCGCCGAAGGAATGAAGTGCCGGGACCGGGGCAGCCGGGCCGTTGCATGATCCATGTGAACCGCCGACATGCAGGAGGCTTGCGATGCTCATGGCACACCCCGCGGTGCTGACGGACCTGATCGAGCAGTACGAGGCGCTGCGCACCCTGCATGCGGACCAGGGCGACGAGACCGTACGCCGCCGGATGGCCGACATCGCCTACACGCTGTGTGTGGCCACCGGTACCAGCGACGTCGACGCCGCCCTCGTCGTGGCGCGGTACCGCCTGCCCGGCGCCCGCGTCGAGGACGACTCGCTGCTCTCCGCCTGACCGGCGGCACGCACGGACGCGTCGCAAGGCCGTGCAGATGCTGTGGAGGCCGAGAGCGCCGGGGGCTGGTCCGGCCGTGGGCCGGGTACCGCGAGGGAACGGGGGTGGTACCCGCATGCGGGCGATGTCTGAAGGCGATGCCTCGTGACTGGTCTGAACGGTTCCGGGGACGGCCCGTGGGGCGGACCGCGGGACGGCCCCCTGGCACTGGCCCAGGCGATGGCCGACGCCGTGGAGAGTCTCGCGAACCTGTGGTCGGCCGCCGCGCAGGGCGCGAGTCCGCGTCTGTCACCGCACCAACTGCGTGCCCTGCAGACCCTGGAACGGGAACCGGGACTCAACCTCACCGCTCTGGCCGGGGCCATGGACATCGGGCCGCCCACCGCCAGCCGGCTCTGCGACCGGCTGGAGGCCGCCGGTCTGCTGGAGCGGGAATCGCATCCGCGCAACCGGCGTGTGGTGCGACTGCGCCTGACCAGGCAGGGCCGGCAGGCGCTTGACGAAGTGGCGTGGCGCCGCTCGCGGAGACTGGCCGTCGTGCTCGGCGCCATGGAACCGGCCGAGCGGGAGGCCCTCGGCCGAGGTCTTCAGGGCTTCCTCGACGCGCAGGACGCCAGGACGGGGAAAGAGGACGGCACCGGATCCTGACGTGCCGTCCCGCGCCGGCCGCGACAAGACGGTCGTACCCCCACGGCGCCACCCTTCGCCGCCGGCCCGGGCTCTCCCGGGCCGGCGGCTGTCAGGTCACGACGCCTGCCGCCCCCGCCAGTCCAGGCAGACGACCAACGCGTCGTCCTCCGCCACGGCGGCCTCGCCGCGATGACCGGCCAGCTCGCGCAGAACGGCGCGCGGCACCTCGGCGGCGGGCAGCAGCCGGGTGGACTGGATGGCCCGGGCGAGCGCCCGCTCCCCGTATGTCTCGCCCTTGGGCGAGTGCACCGCGTGGACACCGTCGCTGACGAAGATGAGCCGGTCCCCGGGCTCGACGGCGAAGTCCTGCGCCACGTAGTCCGTCTCCTCGAACATGCCCAGCGGCAGCTGGGCCTCGAAGGGCACGTGCTCGACGGTGCCGCCGCGCAGCCGCAGCAACTGCGGGGAGCCGGCGTCCACGACGCTCGCCCGGCCGGTCGCCAGGTCGAGGTCCAGCATCAGGACGGACAGGTAACTGCGGCCCCGGTAGTGGGCGTAGACGGCCTGGTCGGCCAGGGCCGCCTGGTCCGCGATGGGGATGCCGGCGCGCCGGGCGTTGCGCAGGGCGTTGACGGCGAGGCTGGTCAGCAGGGCCGCCTCTATCCCCTCGCCCATGCCGTTCGTGACGTACAGCATCAGCCGGTCGGCCGTGGCGGACCAGTCGAAGTTGTCGCCGAAGACGGCGTAGGCCGGCTCCAACTGGCAGGCCAGGTCGTACTCGGGCCGGGAGCAGGAGCGGCCGGGGAGCAGGTGCCACTGCATCTCCGCGGCCAGGGTGAGCCGGTCCTTGCGCCGGGCCTGGAGGTACAGGTCCGTGTCGCGTTCGGCCACGACCACCTCGTGCGCCAGCGCGTCGGCGATCTCGGCGAGTTCCGGGACGCAGTCGGACGCCGCCTCGCCGTCCCGCAGCGTCACGGACAGCACGCCGAGCCGGTCGCCGCGCACGCTCACCGGCAGATGGACCCGTGCCGGCCGGCCCCGGCCGTCCTCGCGGTAGGGCACCTGAGAGCCGAAGGCCCGCCCGGCCGGGCTGCCGTGCACCGGGACCGGTTCCAGGTCGTGCGGCGCTCCCGACACCGGCTGAAGCACGGTCAGGCCGTAGTCGGCCATGAACAGCTCGACGTCCTCCACGTCGTATCGCTCGGTCAGCACGACGCGGACGGCGTCCAGCAGTTCGTGGGGAGCCGCTGTGCGCAGGGCGTGTTCAGCGGTTTTGAATCTGTTCACGACGGTGAGTGCACCATTCCTTCTCCTGACAAGGTGCGGGTCCGGCCGAGGCCGGGCTCCGCGAAGAGCCGCGTCTGTCGTCCCGTGGTGTCCCTGGCCGGCGTCGGCTGCTAGTAGGCTGAGAAGCGCCCCAGTGCCTGCGAGAGTGTGACCGTGACTGCCTTCCGCCGCCGCCCAGAGCCCGACGAGGTCGCACGCGTGACCACGCGGGCCGTCGAGCTGCTGGAGGTGGTCTGGGGGCGGGCCTCGACCGCGCCCACCTCCGCCTCGCAACTGCGTGTGCTGCACATCCTTGAGCATCACGACGGCATCAATCTGCGCACCCTCGCCGAGTTCCTCGCCTCCACGCCTCCGTCAACGAGCCGGCTGTGTGACCGGCTTCAGGCCGCGGGCTTCGTGGAGCGCGTGGCGAGCCCGGAGGACCGGCGCGAGGTACGGCTCCATCTCAGCGCCCGGGGGCGCTTCTTCCTCGCCGATCTGCGCGCCCGCCGGGAGAGCGAGTTGCAGAAGGTGCTGGCCGACATGCCCGCGGCCAAGCGTGTCGCCCTGCTGGAGGGCCTGGAGGCGTTCTGCGCGACCGCGGCCACGCAGATACCCGACGAGGCTCAGGACTCCGGCAGCCGGACCGCCTGAAAGAGCCTTCACGGCACCGGTGCCCCCACCGCTTCACGACGGTGGCGGACGGCGCTCGGAGCGGTTCTCCGCCCACCGGATCATTCCAGGTCCTTCCCCGTGTACGTCCGACGCGGCTACTCTCTTGCCTCATGGCTATTGTTGTCAAACGGCAACTGTTCTTCGGATTGCCCTCACATCCCTCGGCCACCTCCCGTCGGCACGGTCGGCGGTGACCGTGCCGTACGTCTCGAACGCCACCGCCCCGGAAGTGACCGCAAGCGGGTCCCGGCCCACGACCGGGGCGGCCGGCCACGCACCGCTCTCGGACGGTGGCGTGCGCCTGCCGGCGAATCTCGCAGCCATCCGTATACCCGCCGGGACGGACCGCATGACGATCCCCGCCCCACCCGTGGCGACGCCCGCGCAAGGCGGCCCGGCCGTGCGCTCCGGCCCCGTCCGTCCGTCCGGCACCGGTGACGTGAGGATGGCGCCATGCACGCGGCCCGCTGTCTGAGTGTGCGCATCGACCGCAGTGAGCAGACCTTCGTGGTCACCGTGCGAGGTGAGGTCGACTACGACGACGCCGGTGAGTTCGAGCGGGCCTGGGACGCGGCCGACCGGGCGGCGATGCCCGTCACGGCGGTGGACCTCGCCGAGGTCACCTTCGCCGACAGCATGCTGCTCAACGCGCTGATCCGGGCCCGTCACCGCCACCAGGCCGACGGCAGGGCCCTGGTGCTGGTCGGCCCCCTGCGGACCCCCGTCAGCCGGCTCCTGGAGATCAGCGGCACCCGGGAGCTGTTCACCGTCACCGACGCCCGTCCCGGCGGAGACGGCGCGGAGTCCTCATGAAGAAGGCCATCACGGGTAGCCGAACCCGGAATCGCCAGTACCCGGTGTGCACACACGACACGGACCACACCTGCCGGAGACCCACTCATGGCCGTCCCGATCAAGAAGCAGGAAGCGGATGAGGAACCCCTTGCACGACCGGGCCGGTGCGGCGTCGCGTGGGACGGAGCCCGCGCGTCCATCGCCGAGGCGCGTTGCGCGGTGCGCGCCTTCCTGGCCCGTCACGGACACCGTCCCGAGGACCGGCCTAGCCAGGATGCCCAGCTCGTGGTCAGCGAACTCGTCACCAACGCGATTCGGCACGCCCCCGGCCCGGGGGAACTGGTCCTGGAACTGCAGCCCGGCGCGGAACGCCTGCTGATCGCCGTCCGCGACTGCTCGCCGTCCCCGCCCGCCCTGCGCGAGGACGACCCGGCCCGGGTGGGCGGTCACGGCCTGCGTCTGGTCCGGCGGCTGTGCGGCCAGGTGCGGACCGTTCCCGCGCCACCGGGAAAACGGGTCGTGGCCCTCCTCGACCTGCGCGGCGACGGATAGCGGCCGGGCCCTCACCGGCGGCCCCGGACACTTCTCCCGGCTTGCCGCAGGGCCCCGGGCGGTGCGCGACGGCGGTTCCCCCCGAAGCGGCCGCCTGCCCTGGGCGCCGGACACAGGGGCCGGTCCGCCGTCGTCTGCGTGCCTCCGCCTCGCTTCGCGGTGTCCGGCCGCCGCACCGATGCGGATGCGCCCCCGTCGTGACCCGCGAGCACCCCGATACGATGCGCCGGTGAACACGGAGACGAGCGGAGGGCAGCCGGCGCGGCGACGCGGCGGAGCCGCGGGCGCGGCCCACGCGGCCCCGCACACCGTGGCCGCCGATCCCTCCGCCGCCGACACGTCCGCCGGTGATCTCCCCGCCTTTCCGGGCGACCTGTCGGCCTTCGCGGTGCAGCTGCGCCGCATGCACGGTGAGGTCGGCCGGGTCATCCAGCAGTACGCGGCCCGGCAGAACCTGCACGCCACCGACGTGCAGGCGCTGGCCGCCATCCTCGACGCTCCCGAGCCGATGACCCCCACCAGGCTGCGAGCCCTGCTCGGCCTCACCTCGGGCGCGGTCACCGCCTGTGTCGACCGGCTGGAGCGTGCCGGACACGTCCGCCGGGTGCGCGAGGACAGCGACCGCAGGGTGGTGCACCTGTACTACGCGGCCGACGCCCGCGCCGCCGCCCGTACGCACTTCCGCCCGCTCGCCGACGCGTTGCGCCGGGCCGGGGCGGACTTCGACGACCACGAACTGGCCGTGGCCCTGCGGTTCCTGACCGCGCTGAACGACGCCCTCGCCGAGGTGCCCGGGGAGCCCGTCGGCCGCTGAGACGGCCGTCCGCACCGAGAGCGGTGACAGCTGCATCCGGACTGCCCGTGGCCGGAGAAGCAGGGGCGAGACATCCCAGCGATTGACTTAGCTCAATCATTGAGATTGTTTACCGTCGAGTTTTCTTCTGCCGCTCGCCCCGAGGAGTCACATTGACGCCCCCGCACCGCCGAACCCGCGGGCTCGTCCCGTTCGCCCTGATCGCCGTATGGCTGGTGATCGGGGCCCTGCTGGGACCCTTCGCCGGACGACTCGGCGAAGTCGCCACCAACGACCAGGCCGCCTTCCTGCCACGCAGCGCCGAGTCGACCCGCGTCCTGCGCGAGCAGGCCGCGTTCCAGCAGCGTGAGACCCTGCCCGTGATCGTGGTGTGGACCGCCGACGGCGGGCAGGCCGTCAGCGGGCAGCAGCGGCCGGCCAGCGCGGCGGTGGCCGCGCTCGCCGGCACACCCGGCACGGCCGGACTTCCTTCCCCGGCCCTGCCCTCGCAGGACCGTGCCGCACTCCAGGCCGTCGTGCCGCTGCGCCCCGATCTGGGCGACCGGCTCGCACCCACTCTGGAACGGGTGCGGGCGGCGGCCGAGAAGGTGCCCGGCACCCGGGTGCAGCTGGCCGGTCCGGCCGCGACCCAGGCCGACCTGGCGGACGCCTTCTCCGGCATCGACGGGGTGCTGCTCGCGGTCGCCCTGGCCGCCGTCCTCGTCATCCTGCTGCTGGTCTACCGCTCCGTGCTGCTGCCGCTCGCCGTCATCACCGGGGCGGTGTTCGCCCTGGGGCTGGCCTGTGCCGTCGTCTACGCGCTGGCCGACCGCGGCCTGGTGCGCGTCGACGGTCAGGTGCAGGGCATCCTCTCGATTCTCGTCATCGGCGCCGCGACGGACTACGCGCTGCTGGTCACCGCCCGCTGCCGGGAGGAACTGGCCGCGGGCCGGGACCGCTACGCCGCCGCCCGCGCCGCCGTGCGCCGCTCGGCTCCGGCCGTCCTCGCCAGTGCCGGCACCGTCGCCCTCGGTCTGCTCGCCCTGCTCCTCAGCGACCTCACCAACAACCGGGCCCTCGGTCCGGTCGGAGCCGTCGGGATCGTCTGCGCCGTGCTGAGCGCGCTCACCTTCCTGCCGGCCGTCCTGGCCCTCCTCGGCCGCCGCGCCTACTGGCCGGCCCGGCCCGAGAGCGGGGCCGCCGCCACCGAACTGTGGCAGCGCGTGGCCCGCCTGGTCGACCGGGCGCCGCGCCGGGTGTGGGCGCTCGCCCTGACAGGACTGCTCGTCTGCTCGGCGGGCGCCCTCACCCTGGACCTGCGGGGCGTGCCGCTGGACGAGACGTTCGTACGGCACGTGCCGTCCGTCGCCGCCCAGCAGACCCTGGCCCGGCATTTCCCGGGCGGCGCGGGCACCCCCGTGGTGGTCCTCGCCGACGCGGCCTCCGCGGACCGCGTGCGGCGCACCGTGCGCGACACCGCCGGCGTCGCGGCGGTGACCGCGACCGGTGCCCAGGGCCGCCCGGTGGCAGAGCCGCAGGCAGTGGACGGCCGGGTCAGGTTCGAGGCGACCGCGAAGGCGGCTCCCGACACCCAGGCCGCCCGCGACACCGTGGCCCGGCTGCGCACCGCGCTGCACGCGCTGCCCGGCGCGGACGCCCTCGTCGGCGGCTACACCGCGCAGCAGTACGACACCCTGCGCGCGGCCGAACGCGACCGCACCGTCATCGTCCCGGTGGTGCTCGCCGTCATCCTGACCATTCTCGTGCTGCTGCTGCGCTCCCTCGCCGTGCCCGTCCTGCTGGTGCTGACCGTCGCCCTCAACCTGACCGCGACCCTCGGCGTGGCGGCGCTGGTCTTCCACGGCCTGTTCGGCTTCAGCGGCACCGATCCGTCCGTGCCGCTGTACGGGTTCGTCTTCCTGGTCGCCCTCGGTGTCGACTACAACATCTTCCTGATGTCCCGGGTCCGCGAGGAGACCCTGCGGCACGGCACCCGCGAAGGTGTCCGGCGCGGGCTCGTCACCACCGGCGGGGTCATCACCTCGGCGGGGGTGGTGCTCGCCGCCACCTTCGCCGCGCTGGGGGTGATTCCGCTGGCGTTCCTGGTGCAGATCGCCTTCATCGTCGCCTTCGGCGTGCTGCTGGACACCCTGGTGGTGCGCTCCCTGCTGGTGCCGGCGCTGGTGCGGGACGCCGGGGACCGCGTGTGGTGGCCCACCCGGCCCGGCGCCGGGACCGAGGCGCCGGACGGCCGCTCACCGGCTCAGGGCCGGCGACCCTGGGCCGTCCTCCGGCGGGAGGGCGACTCCTGACGGCCGCCGGCCGGGCGGGCACGCAGGGTTCCCGGGCGGGACACGATGCAGATCCGATGCGACTTGATGCCACCGGGGTGCCGGACGGACGGTGACGGTGAGGCAGGGAGCCCGCCCGCACAAGGAGCAGCCGCATGACCGCGTTCACCGTGACCGAAGTCCCGCCCGTGCCCGTGCCGGACCCGGAAGACGATCTGGCCCTGCGTTTCGCGGCAGGCGACGAGGGCGCCCTGGAGGCGGTCTACCGCCGCTGGGCCCCCCTCGTCCTGTCCCTCGCGCGGCAGTCGCTGGGCGACGGCGCGGAGGCCGAGGACGTCACCCAGACGGTGTTCCTCGCCGCCTGGCGCGGCCGCCACGGCTACCGTCCGGACCGAGGGCCGCTGCCCGCCTGGCTCGTCGGCATCGCCCGGCGCAAGATCGCCGATGCGCTGTCCGCCCGCACCCGGCGCGCAGACACCGCCGCCGCGGCGGCGCGCGAGCCGGTCCGCTCGCCGGACCCGTCGTACGCGCAGGACGCCGTACTGAACCGCGTGGACGTCACCCGGGAGCTGCGCCGCCTTCCCGAGGCCCAGCGGCGCGTGCTGTGCCTGGCCTTCTACGACGACCTGACGCAGACCCAGATCGCCCACGTCACCGGCTGGCCGCTGGGTACGGTCAAGAGTCACGCCCGGCGCGGCCTGCTGCGCCTGGGGCGGAGCCTGGACTTCGAGGCCGCGCAGCGCGCACGCTGACCGGGCGGTTCACGCACGGCCGCGGCGACGCACCGGAACGGTCCGCGCGCGGACGGCCCGCGTCACGACGCCGCGACGTGGCGGCCGTTCGAGGGCGAGCTGAGCGTGGGAGACCTGCTCCGGCTCGCCGGAGACCAGGAAGAAGGGAATGCTCGAACCGCCGTGAACTCCGCCGCGCAGCCATCGCCGAAGCCACCCGCCCTACCGGGTGACGCCGGTCTGACCACGGGGGTGCTGGCCCGCCGCCTCGGTGTCTCCCCCATGACCCTGCGTTCATGGGACCGCCGCTACGGCATCGGACCGACCGCACGCACCGAGGGCGGGCACCGCCGCTGGACGGCGGCGGACGTGGCGACGGTCGAGGAGATGTGCCGGCTGACCGCGACCGGCGTCCCGCCGGCCGAAGCGGCCCGCGCCGCCCGTGCGTTCGCTGCCCGCCCGCTCCCCGCGGCGGACGTCGCCGCTGCTTCAGCGCCCCCACCGCCCGCGGGGCGGTCGCGGGTCGCCGGCGCGCTGCCCCTCGGTGACGTGCGCCAGGAGTGCCGCGGGCTGGCACGCGCCGCCGTACGGCTGGACGCGCCCGCCCTCGACAAGCTGCTCACCGCCGCCGTCGAGCGCTACGGCGTCGTGGTCGCCTGGCAGGAGGTGATGGTTCCCACCCTGCACGCCGTAGGACGCCGCTGGGCCTCGTCCGAGGACCAGTACGTGGAGGTGGAGCACCTGCTCGCCTGGCATGTCTCCACCGTGCTGCGCCGCAGCGCGCCGCCCGCCGTCCCGGTGGCCTCGCCGGCGGCAGGCTGCGTCCTGCTCGCCTGCGTGCCCGGCGAACAGCACACGCTCCCCTTGGAGGCACTGCACGCGGCGCTCGGCCGTGCGGGCCTGCCGGTGCGCATGCTGGGAGCCGCGGTGCCCTTCGAGGCGCTGGACGCGGCCGTGCGCCGGCTCGGCCCGGTCGCGGTCGTGCTGTGGGCCCAGGAGCGCGCGCGGGCGGCCCCTGCCCTGGCCCGGCACGTCGCCGGGCTACGCTGGGGCATGAAGGGGGCGCGGCGTGGTCCGGCGGTGCTGCTGGGCGGCCCCGGCTGGAGCCGGTCTCAGCCTGACGGGGTGCTCAGGCCGGCCGGACTGGCGCAGGCGGTGGAAGCGCTGCGCGCGCTGTGCACCGCGGGGTGAGCGGATGGGCGCGTCCCCGTCCTCCCACCGCGGGCTGTCCTCGGCGGGGACGCGGAGCCCTGCGCCGCACCGGGCGGCCACCCGGCCGGGGACCGGGCTCCTTCCGAGCGATGCGGGTGCCGCGACGTACCTGCGCGAGGTGGCGCGTGTGGTGCCGGCGGCCCTGCGAACCTCCTCCTCGCGGACTTCAGGCGCGCCCCCGGGCCCGCTTGAAGCGGTCCAGGCCCTCCGCCAGGGACACCACCGGCTCGGGGTAGGCGATCCTCGCGCGCTCCAGTGCCGGGACTTTCCAGGGCTCGTGCACGACGGCCCCTTCCACGTGCGCCAGTTCCTCCACCCAGCGCCGCACATACGCTCCGTCCGGGTCGTACCGCTTGCCCTGGGTGACGGGGTTGAGAACCCGGTTGGGCCGGGTGTCGGTGCCCGTGCCCGCCATCCACTGCCAGTTCAGCTGGTTGTTCGCCATGTCGCCGTCGACCAGCAGGTCCAGAAAGTGCCGGGCGCCCACCCGCCAGTCGACGTACAGCGTCTTGGTGAGGAAGCTCGCGGCCAGCAGCCGGCCCCGGTTGTGCATCCAGCCCTCGTGGCGCAGCTGCCGCATCGCCGCGTCCACCACCGGGTAGCCGGTGCGGCCCGCCCGCCACGCCTCGGCGTCCGCCTCCGCGTCCTTCCCGCAGCGCCACCGGTCGCGGCGGGTGCGGTAGTCGTGTGCGGCGGCGTCGGGGCGCGCGGCGAGCACCTGGCGGTTGAAGTCGCGCCAGGCGATCTGCCGTACGAACGCCTCCGCGCCCGCGCCGCCGGCCCTGCGGGCCCGGTGCACCACCTCGACCGGTGACAGCGTGCCGAAGTGCAGGTGGGGGGAGAACCGGGAGGTGGCGTCGCCCGCCAGGTCGTCGTGCCGTTCCTCGTAGGCGTCCACGCCGGAGCGCAGCCACGCGGTGAGCCTGCGCCGTCCCTCCGTCTCGCCGCCCGCGCACAGCCCCGGCGACACCCCGCTCACGTCGCCGCGTTCCGGCAGCGGGGCGGAGCCCACCTCCCGCGGCACGGTGACCGCGCGCGGCATGTCCAGCACGTCCCGCAGGCCCTGTGCGGACCAGCGCCGGTAGTACGGCGTGAACACCGCGAAGTGGTCGGAGGAGGCCGGTGTCACCGCGCCCGGCGCCACGGCGGTGCACACCGTGTCGTGCACGTACAGGCGCCGCCCGGCGGCCTCCAACGCCCGGCGCAGCCGCCGTTCCCGCGCGTGCGCGAAGGCGCTCACGTCGCCCGCCATGTGCACCTCGTCGGCGTCCGCCTCGGCGGCCACCCGGCACACCTCCGTGACCGTGTCGCCCTCGCGCAGCACCAGCCGGCCGCCCCGCTCCCGCAGCCGTGCGTCCAGGTCCCGCAGGCAGTCGGCGAGAAACGCGAGCCGGTTCGGCACGGCGAAGCCCGCTCTGTCCACGGACGGGTCACGCACGAACAGCGGCACCACCCGGCCTCCGCCGTGCAGGGCCGCGCGCAGCGGCGGGTGGTCCGACAGGCGCAGATCGCAGGTGAAGACGACGACCGAGGTCTGCATGGGGCTCACTTCCGCTTCGGGTGGGGTCACTCTCGGATGGTTTCGGCCCGTCGGCCGGTGCCGGATGCGGCCGGTCGACGGCAGTCCCCCGTTCGGGTGCGAGCGCATCCGCGGTGGCCGCCGACGGGGAAGCACTTCGGGGAAGGCATAAGGCGCCGATGCGGAAGGCGGCGTCGTCACCCGCCGACGGGCCGCGCGGAATCCGCTGTGTGCCCGGGCGCGCCGCCCCGAGCCCCCGGCCGGGTGTACGGGGCCTTGCGGGCGGCCTGGCGAGTGGCGCACCTGCGGGGCGCTGGGGGAGCGGAGCGCGCCGGGCCGGCACGGCAGGCGCCACCGGGCGACAGGCCCTTGAGGAGCGAGGAGAGGTGGTGACCGTGGCGGCTGGATCCGTGGTCGCGGACGTCGTCGTGGTGGGTGCCGGGGTGGCCGGGCTGGCGTGTGCCCGCGACCTCGCCGCCGCCGGGCTCCGCGTGCGGGTGCTGGAGGCGGGCGACGCGGTGGGCGGGCGGATGCGGACCGACCGCCTGGACGGCTTCACGGTGGACCGCGGCTTCCAGGTCGTCAACCCGGCCTACCCGCAGCTGCGCCGCCGTGTGCCCGCCCGCTTCCTCGACCCGCGCCCCTTCCTGCCGGGCGTCCTGGTGCACACCGGTGACCGACGGGTCCTGCTGGCCGACCCGCGCCGCCGCCCCGACGCGGTGGCGTCGCTGCTGTCCGGGCGGCTCGCCCGGCCGCGCGACCTGGCGGCCCTGGCCGCGCTCGGCGCCCGCGATGCCCTAGCCCCGGCCCGTGCGCTCAAGCACGCGACCGAACGCACCACCCGCGCGGCCCTGGCCGACGCCGGCTTCTCCACCCCGTTCGTGGAGGGCTTCTTCCGGCCGTTCCTCTCCGGCGTCTTCCTGGAGGACTCGCTGGAGACCTCCAGCCGGGTGTTCCACCTGGTGTGGCGCAGCATGCTGCGCGGTGCGCTGAGCCTGCCGGCCTTCGGGGTGCAGTCCGTCCCGCGCGCCCTGGCCGCGGCCCTGCCCGAGGGCACCGTGCGGCTCGGCACCCCCGTGGCCCGGCTCGCCGGCCGGGGGGCGGTCACGGCAGACGGTACGGAGCTGCCGGCGCGTGCCGTCGTCGTGGCGACCGGTGCCGACGCCGCCGCACGGCTGCTGCCCGGCCTGACCGTCCCCGGCCACCGCACGGTCACCACGTACTACCACGTCGCCCCGCGCTCCCCACTGGGTTCTCCCGTCCTCCTGGTCGACACCCGCCGCCGCGTACTGAACACCTGTGTCCTCAGCGATGTCGCGCCCGAGTACGCCCCGCGCGGCAGCGCCCTCGTCGCCACCTCGGTGCTGGGCGGCGACACCGAGCTCGTGCGGGCGGCCGTGGTCGCGGCCCTGTCCGAGATGTACGGCGCCGACGCCGGCGCCTGGGACCTGCTGGCCGCGCGCACCGTCGAGAACGCGCTGCCCGCCATGCCGCCGCCCTGGCCGCTGACCCGGACCTGCCGCACCGGGCCCGGCCGCTACGTCTGCGGGGACCACCGCGGCACGGGTTCCGTCCAGGGCGCGCTCGCCTCCGGCGCGCGGGCGGCCCGCGAGGTACTGGAGGACTTCGGCGGAAGCTGACCGCGAAACGCGGCTCTCACCGCTTCGCGCGTGCGCTCTCGGTCCCTCGTACCGAATTCTTCATGGGTACTTCCGGCTCCCCGTGGGAGGCAGGTGCGGCTGCTGTGCGGGAATCGGCAGGAATGCGTCCGGACGACGGCGCACACATTGTGGAGCCCTGCGCATTGTTCGAATTGGTATTTCCCGCTCAGGTCTTCCGCCGGTTCGCCGGGAGTCGCTACTGGCATATCCTGTCTGACTGTCACAGCCCACCTCGTTCGAAGTCTCACCGCCGAGGCTCCGCCGCACGCCGACAAGGGAGCCGATGGACCCCCTCAACGACGCTCTCGCACTTCTGGACCTGCGCAGCGCCGACTTCGCGCGCTTGGAAGCGGTAGGCGCGTGGGGGATCTCCTTCGCCGGATATCGGCACATCAAGCTGGGAGCCGTGCTGGAGGGCGAGTGCTGGGTGGAGACCGAAGGAGCCTCGCCCGTTCGGGCCGTGGAGGGCGACTGCTATCTGCTGGGCAACGGCCGTCCGTACCGTCTCTCCAGCGATCCCGCGGTCCCGGCACGACCGAGCGGCGATGTCTTCACGGGCTTCAGGGAAGGCGACACCGTCCGTGTCGGGCCTTCGGACGGCCTCGTGGACTCGGTCGTCGTCGGCTGCGGGTTTCGCCTGGACGCCGCGAACGCGGCGGTCCTCCTCGATGTGCTGCCGCCACTGGTGCACGTTCCGGCGGAATCGGACCAAGCCGGAGCCATCCGCACCGCGCTGAACATGCTTCGTCAGGAGACTGCCGTCCCGAAGATCGGCAGTTCCCTGATCGTCGAAAGGCTGGCGCACATCGTTCTCGTCCAGGTGCTGCGCAGTTATGTCGAGGCTCAGGGCCCCACCGGCCGGGCGTGGTTGACCGCTCTGGCCGATCCCGCCATCGGCACGGCGCTCTCCCTCATGCACCAATTCCCCGCCCACCCATGGACCGTGCCCGAACTGGCAGCGAAATCCGGTATGTCGCGATCGCACTTCGCGGCCCGGTTCAGTGACCTCGTAGGCACCCCGCCTCTTGAGTACCTCGCCACCTGGCGGATCCGCTCGGCCGCACGGGAACTGCGCACCGGCAACCCCACGATCGCCTCTCTCGCGGCGCGATACGGCTACGGTTCGGAAAGCGCCTTCAGTCACGCGTTCAAGAGGGTCATCGGCGTGGCCCCGGGCCACTATCGCAGGCAAGCCCGCTTGCCGTGACTTTCGGCCCGGCGGCGGTCGGGACGGTGAACGGCGGCAACGATCTTCCTGAGCATGCTTGTCCCTCCGGATTTCATGCCCGTTCCTCCGGATATTTGATGTGGCGGATGGAATCGGTGAGGAAGGTGTCGGCGTCGTGTGATGCTGATGCCGGAAGAACGAGCAAAAAGGATGATCGCGACGATGTTTTCTGGTCGAGCATGGCGGCTGGTTAAATTCGGTTCACCGGCGGACTCCATCGAACTCCAGCACCTGACCTGGCCCGAGCCCGCACCGGGGCAGGTGCTGATACGCGTGTTCACGGCCGGGGCGGGACATCCGGACGCGATGATGGCCGCAGGTCGTTTCCCGCTGATGGGAGATCCGCCCTTCGGTCTCGGCGAAGAGGCCGCCGGGGAGGTCGTCGCCGTGCCGTCCGGCTCGCGGTTCTCCGTCGGCGATCAAGTGACCGGCATCACCGGGTTTCTCGACGGCTGGGGAGGATACGCCGAGTACACGTATCTCCGCGAGGAATCCACCATCCGGATCCCGGCGGGGATGACCACCGAGCAGGCGGGCGGATTCCCGATCGCGTTCCGCACGGCGTACGCGGGGCTGGTGGACCGAGCCCCGATCGAAGCCGGCCAGGTGCTGCTGGTGCTGGGCGCCGCCGGAAGCAGCGGCGGAGCCGCTCTGCGGCTCGGCAAAGCGCTCGGGGCGACGGTGATCGCTGTCGCCGGGAGCCAGGAGAAGCTGGACTTCTGCAAGCGCCATGGCGCCGACCATGTCCTGAATCACCGATCCGACGATCTGCCGGCACGCGTCGCGGACATCACCGGTGGCCGCGGAGCAGACGTCGTCTTCGACCCCGTGGGCGGCGAGACGGCCGCTGCCGCGCTGGCGGCGATCGCGCGCAACGGGCGCGTGGTGCTCATCGGCGTGGCCGGCGGGAAGCCCGTGCCGTTGGACTCCATGGACATGCTGCTCCGCAACTACTCGGCCGTGGGCGTCCTTGCCACGCCTGGCAGCCCGGCGGCGGAGGCGGTCGTCTGGGAGCGTCTGGCGGACCTGGCGGACAGGGGTGCGCTGAGCACACCGGTGGGCCGCGTGTACGACTTCCGGGCGGTGCCCGAGATGATCTCCCAGCAGACGGCCCCGGCCGCGGGCAAATCCGTCGTGCGGATCACCTCGGAGTGACGGCGCTCGCACGGGCAGGACGCCGGGACACCTCGGCTCCTGCGGGCTGCCCGAGCGTGTGCGGACCGCAGGGCGGGCCCGCGCGCATCGCCGCCGGGTCGGCCGGAACGCACGGACATGTGGTGCGGACTCCTGAGCATGTACGGTGCACATGCGGCCCTCTAGCGTGGTCGGTGCTGGAAGGATGCCCGGCCAATGCGGCGCGGCATTCGCTTCGTGAAGCCTGCCGGGCGATGACTGACGCGGATCCTTTCGGTCGAATTCATGGAAGCCGAATTCATGGAATTCGTCAGGTAATGGCGACCCGAGGGGACGACGCATGTCTGCTGACACCTACAGTCAGCCCACCATCCTGCTGGTTCATGGGGCCTGGCACGGTGCCTGGTGCTGGGAGAAGTTGGTCCCCGAACTCGCGTCGCGAGGGTGGGACGTCGCGACCGTCGACCTCCCGAGCGCGTCGGCGCAGGCCGAGCGGACCGCAGGCATGTATGACGACGCTCGTGTCATCCGCGAGACGCTCTCGGCGATCCCCGGGCCGGTGGCCGTTGTCGCGCATTCCTACGGCGGAATCCCCGCAACGCAGGCGGCCGCCGAGGCGGACAACGTCTCCCACCTGGTTTACCTGGCCGCGTTCCAGTTGGAGGAAGGCGACTCGCTGGCCAACCAGTCCGGCGGTGCCCTTCCGGCCGGCGACACCGGCACCCTGCCCCCGAATCCGGGGCACCGGGAGTACTTCTACAACGGGGTGACGGACGAGGACGCCGCCTGGGCGGCCGAGCGGCTCGTGCCGCAGAGCATCAGGTCCTTCAGCGAGCCGTTGACCGCCACGTCCTGGAAGAACGTGGAATCCCGTTACATCGCCTGTGAGTTGGACAACGCGATCCCGCCGGCATTCCAGCAGGGAATGGCGGCGCGGGCGGGCAGGACCTATCAGCTGCCGTCGGGGCACTCGGCGTTCTTGTCGATGCCGGCCGAGCTGGCAGAGACGATCGCTCTCGCGATCCTGGACTGAGCGCGGTGGCGTCCCGCGGAGACCGGGCCGAGGAGTCCCGCCACTACGCCCGTTCGAAGGAGAACCGGGCATGTCGTTCGCGCCGTTGTCCGCGCGGACGGCACTCAGCTCGGCCAGGCCGGCAGCCCGCTGTCAAGCGGGCTGCCGCGGCGACCCGGTGAGGAGCGGCAGGCCCAGGCGATCGGCAAGGTCGTGCACTTCGATGCCGAAGGTCTGCCGCACGCTCACACCGTGCTCGGTGATGTCGAACACCGCCAGGTCCGTGTAGACGCGGTTCACGCAGGCGAGCCCGGTGAGCGGGTAACCGCACTCGGACACCAGCTTGGGCGTTCCGTCCCGGGCGAAAAGGTTCATCATCACGAAGACCTTCTTCGCACCGATCGCCAGATCCATGGCCCCGCCCACCGCCGGGATGGCGTCGGGGGCGCCGGTGTGCCAGTTGGCCAGGTCACCGCGTGCGGAGACCTGGAAGGCGCCGAGCACGCAGATGTCGAGGTGGCCGCCGCGCATCATCGCGAAGGAGTCGGCGTGGTGGAAGTAGGCGGCACCGGGCAGTTCGGTGACGGGGACCTTGCCGGCGTTGGTCAGATCCGGGTCGATCTCGGCCCCCTGCGCGGCGGGTCCCATGTTGAGCATGCCGTTCTCGGTGTGCAGAACGACGCCCGCGGTGGGGGAGAGATGGTCGGCGACCAGGGTCGGCTGGCCGATACCGAGGTTGACATAGGAGCCGTGCGGGATGTCGCGAGCGATCAGCGCGGCGATGTCGTGCTTGCTCAGCGGGCCCTGCCCACCGGTCCGTGAAGAAGTGCGGCTCATGCGTGATCAGCCACCTTGACCACACGGTCGACGTAGATGCCCGGCGTCACGACGGTCTCCGGGTCGATCGCGCCGGTCTCGACGATCTCGCGGACCTGGACGACCACGGTGGTGGCCGCGGTGGCCATCACGGGCCCGAAGTTCCGGGCGGTCTTGCGATAGACCAGGTTGCCCATCCGGTCGGCCCGGTGGGCGCTGATCAGTGCGACGTCTCCGCTGATGGGGTACTCCAGTACTTGAAGGCGGCCGTTGATCTCGCGTGTCTCCTTGCCCTCGGCGAGCAGGGTGCCGGCGCCGGTGGGGCAGAAGAACGCGCCGATACCGGCTCCGGCCGCCCTGAGCCGTTCCGCGAGGGTGCCCTGCGGAACAACCTCGAGTTCGATCTTTCCGGCCCGGTAGAGACCGTCGAACACCCACGAGTCGGCCTGGCGGGGGAAGGAGCAGACCACCTTGCGGACCCGTCCCTCGGCAAGCAGCGCGGCGAGGCCGGTGTCGCCGTTGCCGGCGTTGTTGGAGACGACGGTGAGGTCCTTGGCGCCCTGCCGGATCAGGGCGTCGATCAGTGCCACGGGCATACCGGCCATGCCGAAGCCCCCGACGAGCACCGTCGAGCCGTCGCGGACATCCGCGACCGCCTCGTCGGCGTCGGCGTACAGCCGCGCGGTCATCGGCTGCTCCCGGCGACGTTCTCCAGCACGACGGCCAGCGCCTGGCCGACGCCGATGCAGATGGCCGCGACCCCCCACCGCTGCCCGGATTCCTGCAGACGGCGGGCGAGAGTCCCCAGCAGCCTGCCTCCGGACGCGCCCAGGGGGTGGCCGAGGGCGATGGCGCCGCCCTTCGTGTTGACGATCTGCGGATCGACCTCCCAGGCGTCGATGCACGCGAGCGCCTGTACGGCGAAGGCCTCGTTGAGTTCGACGGCGGCGACGTCGGACCAGGAGACGCCGGCGCGCTTGAGCGCCCTGTTCGCCGCCTCGACGGGGGCGAAGCCGAACATCTGCGGGTCCAGCGCGGACACGCCGCGGCCCGCGACGCGGGCGAGGGGAGCGCTGCCGATGCGGTCCGCGGCGGAGCCCGAGCCGAGCAGCACCGCCGAGGCGCCGTCGCTCAGCGGAGAGGCGTTGCCCGCGGTGATGACGCCGTCGGTGCGGAAGGCCGGCTTGAGCGCGGCGAGCTTCTCCGCGGAGGATCCCGGACGGATTCCCTCGTCCCGCCGCAGAACGGTGCCGTCCGCGTGGGTGACAGGGACGACCAGGTCGTCGTAGAAACCCTCGTTCCAGGCCTCGTCGGCGAGACGGTGGGAGCGGACGGCGAACTCGTCCTGGCGCTCGCGGGAGATCGCGAAACGGTCGGCCAGCTGCTCGTTGGCCTCGCCCAGGGAGACCGTCCACTCCTTGGGCATGCGCTCGTTGACCAGGCGCCATCCGAGCGTCGTGGACACCGCGGTCGTGTCGCCGGCCGGGAAGGCACGCTCGGGCTTGGGCAGCACCCAGGGCGCCCGGGTCATCGACTCGACGCCGCCGGTGAGGACGATGTCCATGTCGCCGCTCTCGATGGCGCGCGAGGCGATGAGGGCGGCGTCCAGGGACGATCCGCACAGGCGGTTGACGGTCGTGGCGGGCACCGAGGTGGGAAGTCCCGCGAGCAGGGTGGCCATCCTGCCGACGTTGCGGTTGTCCTCGCCGGCGCCGTTGGCGTTGCCCCAGACGACGTCGTCGATCTCCGCCGGATCCAGGTCCGGCACTGTGGCCAGCGTTCCGCTGATGATGTGGGCCGCGAGGTCGTCGGGCCGGACCCGGGCGAGTGCGCCCGAGAACCGTCCGAAGGGAGTTCGCGCCGCCGAGTAGAGGTAACTGTCGCTCACCTCGTCACCGTATGAGCCCGTCCGTCAGTCCGTCCAAGACCTAATGGCGATCGTTTGATAACCGTGGCTTATAAAATGAGGTGATGATGGAGCTACGGCAGATCCGCTACTTCCTGGCACTGGCAGAGGAATGCCACTTCGGCCGTGCGGCCGCCCGCCTGCACGTGGCGCAGCCCGCGCTCTCGCAGCAGATCAAACAGCTGGAGAAGGACCTGGGGATCGCGCTGTTCGTCCGCTCCACCCGGCACGTCGCGCTCACCGAGGCCGGCCGGCACCTCGTCGAGCACGCGCGCCTCCTGGTCGCCGAGGAGGAACGAGCCCGACGGCACATGACGGAACTGGCCACCGGCCGCGCGGGCCGGGTCTCCATCGGCTTCATCGGCACGGCCACCTACGACCTGCTGCCGCGCGTCGCACGTACGGTACACGCCCGGCTACCCGGGATCACCATGGACCTTCGGGGTGAACTCCTCACCCCCGACCTGGTCGAAGGCCTGCGCGCCGGCACCTACGACCTTGCCGTCCTGCGCGGCACGGCCGGCCACGAGGACATCCGCACCACGCTTCTGCGCTCCGAATCCCTGGTGGCCGTGCTGCCGTCCCACCATCCGCTCGCGGGCCGACCGAGCATCTCGCTGAAATCCCTGGCCGGCGAACCCTTCGTCATCCACCCCGCTCGCTCCTCCATGCACGACCGGGTCCTGGCCGCGTGCCGGCGTGCCGGATTCCAGCCCTCCTCGCTGATGGAAGTCGGCGAGACGGCCACCCTGGTCGTCTTCGTGGCAGCGGGACACGGCGTCGCCCTGGTCCCCGCGTCGGTCCAGAGCCTCAGCCTCGGCAGCGTGGCCTACGTGCCGATCACCGAGAACGAGTCCGTCGACCTGGTGCTCGCCGGCCACGCCCGGGGCAGCACCCCCGCGGTCGAGCAGGTCTCCTCCGTGATCGAACGATGCGCCCACGACCTGGAGTAGTTTGAGCGCCCGATGCCTACCCTGGGGGGATGACGAGCGGGATGACAGGGGTTCCGGCGCGCTTCAGTACCGCCGGTCTTCCCGAGGCCGAACGTGTCGCCCTGTGGGAAGAGCACAATGCGACGGCCCTCATAGGGCTGCGCTGCCGTGCCCTTCAGGACACCGCCCTGGACGCGACGGAGATCAATCTGCAGCTCCCCAGGGTGCACGTGGCCAGGGTGAGCGGCAGCCCGCACGTCGTCGAGCGGCCCCAGGCAGAGATCCGCCGCGTCCCGTCGTACGCCGTGGCCTGCTACCTGACCGTGGCCGGCGACGCGTTCTTCTACCACGACGACGGCGTCCGGCTGCTGCACCCCGGGCAACTGCTGGTGTGCGATGCCGACCAGCCGTTCATGCGAGGTTTCTCGCACGGCCTGGAGGAGCTGGCGGTCAAGGTCCCCCACGACGTCTGGCGCGCGCTCGGCGGGCCGGCGTCCCTGCCGCAGCCGCTCGTCGTCGACGAGGGCGTCGTCCAGACCAGGACCCTCGCCACCCTGGCCGCCCGGGCGCTGCGCCCGGAGACCTCGGCCGGGGTGGACGAGGACGTCCTGCTGGACCTGCTCGCCGCCGTGGTGACCGGGCGGACACCGTCCCTCACCGCTGTCCATCTGACCGTCGCCAAGGCATACATCGACGAGCACCTGGCCGATCCGGCTCTCTCGGCGGGCCGCGTCGCCCGAGGAGTCGGAATCAGTGAGCGTCACCTCTCACGGGTCTTCGCCTCGGGCGGTACGACCGTCCCCCAGTACCTGCTCCACCGTCGCCTGGAGCGCGCCCGGATGCTGCTGCAGAAGGCAGGAGGGACGACTGTGGCCGAAGTCGCGGCGCGCTGCGGTTTTGGATCGGCTTCCCACTTCTCCCACCGGTTCAGGCAGCACTTCGGGCTGCGTGCCACCGACGTGCTGCGTCAGGCCCGGGCGCAGGCCGGAAACTGATGCCCGGCCCCCTCAGCTGCCGTCGGGCGCCAGCACGATGTCGAAGCGGACCCGGGACCACGACCGGTCGCCCAGATCCCGTCCGTCCGGCGCGGGCGTACCCGGCGGCTGCTCGTGGAAGTCCTTGACCAGCGACTCCCTCACACCGAACACGGAGTCGCTGTCGAGGAGTTCGTCACCGCTGACGAAGATGTGCGTCACCAGGGTGCGCAGGGCGGGAGCACTCACCATGAAGTGCAGATGCGAAGCCCGCATCGGCGAGCGGTCCGTCGCCTCCAGCAGACCCCCGACCGGTCCGTCGTGGGGGATGGGATACGGCGTCGGCGTCAGCCCCCAGAAGCGGTAGCGGCCCTCGGCGTCGGTGAACAGGTGCGCCCGCGCGGCCATCCGCTCGTCGCCGTACTGCGTGTCGTAGAAGCCGTCCTCGTCGGCCTCCCACACCTCGATCCGCGCTCCGGGGACCGGTTCTCCGGCGGTGTCGGTGACGGTGCCTTCCACCCAGCACGGCTGTCCGGCCGCGCCGAAGGAGAGGTCGCCGCCCTGGGCGATCTCGGGGCTGTTCTCGACGAAGAACGGTCCGAAGACGGTGGCTTCGGTGGCGTCGCCGTAGGCCTCGTTGTTGACGGCGACCGTCTGCATGGAGACCCCGAGCACGTCGGAGAGCAGGATGAATTCCTGGCGGCGCTCGTCGGTGATGTGCCCGGTGCGGGTGAGGAACTCGATGCCCGTGTCCCATTCCCGCTCGGTGAGGCGGACCTCCCGGACGAACGCGTGCAGGTGGCGGACCAGGGACTGCAGGACCTGCCGCAGTCGCGGATCCGCGCAGCCGTCGAAGGACTCGAGCACCTGGCGGGTGATGTCGGCCTCCCGTTCCAGCTGCGCGGCGGAGACCGGGGTGCCGGGGGTGGTGACGTGGGTCATCGGGGTTCGGCTCCTTCCCATGCCAGGCGTACGAGGCCGGTGATCGCGTCGAGGGTGACGGGCCGGGGGTTGCCGGCGGGGGCCGCCGCCAGCACGGCCTGGGCTGCTTCGATGATGCCGTCGGCTGGCATGCCGAGCTCACGCAGCGAGCGCGGGGCCTTGAGCTCGTCATACAGCCGCGCCAGCCCCTCCGTCGCGGTGGGCGCGTCCAGGGATGCCGCCAGACGCCGTTCGGCGTCCGGAACGCCGGGAGCGTTGAATGCCAGGACGTGCGGCAGGACGACGGCGTGGGTCTGGGCGTGCGGCAGGTTGAACATGCCGCCCAGCACATGGCAGATCTTGTGGTGCAGACCGGAGCCTGCCGACGCGAAGGCCGCCGCGGACAGGTAGGCGCCGTACAGTGCCTTCTCCCGGCCTTCCAGTGCGTCCGGTTCCGCGGCGACCAGCGGCAGACCGGTGCGCAGGGCCCGGGCGCCCTCGACGGCCAGGGCCTGGTTGAGGGGGTCGGTTCGAGGGGCCCACAGGGAGTCCACACAGTGCGCGAGGGCGTTGAGGCCCGAGGCGACACTCAGCGTGACGGGCAGACCGAGGGTCAGTGCGGCGTCGTAGACGATCGCGCGGGGCAGGACCTTCGGATCGGAGCCGGTGGTCTTGACCGCGTTCTCGGTCAGACCCCAGACCGCGGTGGCCTCCGAGCCGGCGTACGTGGTGGGTACCGCGACAATCGGCAGCCCGGTGGTCAGCGCGACCGCCTTGGCCAGGCCGGTGGTCGAGCCGCCGCCCACGCTGACCAGGGCGTCCGCCTCCCGCTCCACGGCGGCGGCCCGCGCCCGCCGCGCCACCTCCACCGGGACGTGCATGGCGACGTCGTCGTGCCGGTGGACGACGGGAAGGCCGGCGGTGACGCGGGCGGCCGGTTCCGCCTCGGCCGTCCCCGCGATCACCATCACCCGCTGTGCGCCGAGGGTGGCGACTTCGGCGGCGAGTTCCTCGGCCGCGGCGCCGGAGGCGAACCTCACCCGCTGCGGCAGCGTGTCGTGTACGAACCGCACGGGTCAGTTCCTTCCCAGGAGCGAGAGCAGGGCATCGCGCAGTTCGTCGGCAGGACGCTCGGGCAGTTCCGCCGCCCGCCAGGCGATGTGCTTGTCGGGCCGGACCAGCAGGACACCGCTCTCGCTGATCTCGCGCAGCTTGGCCCAGTCGTAGTAGAGATCGGTGACCTCCTGGCCGGGGCCGATGACCACGGTGCCCAGCGGGACGCCGAGCTCGTGGCCGACCTTCTCGGCGGCGTCCTGCCATGCCTCGCCCGCGATGCCGGTCAGCAGGGTCCAGCGGTCGTAGGGGGCCAGGTCCATCAGGGCGTGGCGGTGGGCGTTGTCGCCGACCCAGGCGTGCGGCAGGTGCGCGCCGGGGACGGTGGACATCTCGTAGTAGAGGTCGGCGTCGCGGGCCGGGGCGGGCGGTTCGGCACCGTCGGAGAGGACAGCGGCCGAGGTGTAGTGCTGGCCGAGCTCGACCCCGTGGGCGTTGAACTCGTAGTTCTTGAGTTCCATCGCCCGTACGAGGGCCGCCCGCTTGGCGGCGCCCGCAGGAGTGTTGGCCTTGCGTTCTTTGATGGCGGCAGCCATCTCGGCCCCGGTCTTGGCCTCCAGGACGCCCAACGCCGCGAAGATGTCGACGAATTCACGGCTGGACTTGTTGGCCCTCTTCACGATGCGCTCCGCGACCGGTGCCCGCTCGGCGGTGTAGGTCTCCAGCAGGCCCGGCCCCGCGTGCCCCTTGAGCACCGCGGCGATCTTCCAGGCGAGGTTGTAGGAGTCCTGGACGGAGGTGTTGGAGCCCAGGCCGTTGCTCGGCGGGTGCCGGTGGACGGCGTCGCCCGCACAGAAGACCCGGCCCGACTGCAAGCGCGTGGCGTACATCTCGTTGTTGCCCCACAGGCTGGTGCCGGTGATCTCCACCTCGAGATCCGGGATCCCGATCAGATTGCGCACGATCTGCCTGGCGCGCTGCTCGTCGACGACCGGGGGCTCCTCGGCGATGTCGTAGCCCCAGACGATCAGCCACTCGTTCCACGGACGGACCATCCGCACGAGTCCGGCGCCGATGCCGCCCACATGGGAACCCGGCTGGATGACCCAGTACAGGACGGACGGCCGGTGGGCGACGTAACGCGCGATGTCGGCCTTGAACGTGATGTTCATCGAGCCGGCGATGTCCATCGCGCCCTCGAACGGCAGGTCGAGGTCCGCCGCCACCTTGGACCTCGCCCCGTCCGCGCCGATCAGGTACTTCGCGCGGATGCCGTACTCCTGGCCGGTGAGCCGGTCCAGCACCTGCACGGTGACGCCGTCGGCGTCCTGGACATGGGAGAGGTACTCGGTGGAGAACCGCGTCTGGGCGCCGCGCTGGGCCGCGTTGCGGACCAGGATCGGCTCCAGGTAGGTCTGCGGGATGTCGACGGTCAGGCACGGCGAGGCGAGCCGGTAGTCGGCCTCCCGGTCGGGGCGGGTGCCCCAGGTGTGGATCCGCCCGATCTCGTCACCGGAGATGCTCGTGCAGAAGACGGTGTCACCGACCAGGTCGTGCTCGGTGGCGTCCGCCAGCACCTGCTCCTCGATGCCGAGATCGCGGAAGACCTCCATGGTCCGCTGGTTGGTGATGTGCGCGCGGGGGGTGTTGGCCGTCCACCGGTACTTCGTGATCATGATCGTGCCGACGCCGAGGGTGGACAGCAGCAGCGCGGCGGACGCGCCCGCGGGACCCGAACCGACGACCACGACGTCGGTTGTCACGACCGCGTCGGTGGGCAGTTCGGTCTCGGAGATCCCGTCGTTGAACATGGGCATCGTGAGAAGCCTTTCATCGAACCGGCCCCGTCGCCGGCGATGCCAGTGTGGGATCGACCGGGCGGCCGGGGAACGGTTCGGTGCTCAGGTCGGCGGGAACGCCAAGGCATGGCGGATCGGTGAAAGCAACGGCACCGTCGACTCGTACCGCAGCCGGGCTTTCGACGCTCCCGGCGGCTTCGCCGCGGTCCTGGCCGCAGAGCGCGGCGGCTGCTCTGAGCCGGCTGCCGGCAGGTGCCGGGCCCGCCGGGCCGGACGTCCTGGGCGGCTCAGCACGCCTCAGGGGCCCGGACTTCTGAAGCCGCGCCCGGCGTCCGCGGCGCCAATGTGACGACGTGGTCGGGTGGTTCCCCTCGGTGACTGTCCCCGACAGCCGCCGGAGCACGGATGCCGGGATGCTGCCGGACGCCGCGCCGGAGAGTGGCCGGCGACCCGTTGAGTTGTTTCATGGGGTGTCAATACTCCGGACGTCATGGAGAGGTGAAGGCCCCCGTGGCCCTGTCGCGGCTCATGTCCACGCCGTTGACTCCCGCACGGGCCGGAGCGGGCGTTCGTCCGGAGCTCTACAATTGAAGAGTTCTTCAATTGGTTAGTTGCCGTGGAGTCTAGGTGGGCCGGAGCCCGGAGGTCGCAGTGAACGAAGTCGCCGAGGCGCTGCCGGCGCGGAGGCACGGGGTGGACGCGGGGTGAACGGGATGCCGGTTCCGCTGTACGAGGCGAAAGCCGAGTTCTTCCGGATGCTCGGTCACCCGGTGCGCATCAGGGTGCTGGAGCTGTTGCAGGACGGGCAGAAGCCGGTGCGCGAACTGCTGGCCGCGATCGAGGTCGAGCCGTCGAACCTGTCCCAGCAGCTGGCCGTGCTGCGCCGCTCGGGCATCGTGACCGCCACGCGCACGGGTTCGACGGTGGTGTACGAGCTGGCGGGGGGCGATGTGGCCGAGCTCCTCGCCGCCGCGCGGCGGATCCTGGCCGCCTTGCTGACCGGCCGCCAGGACCTGCTGGACGAGCTGCGCGCCACGGAGCCGGCACGGTGAGCGACACCGGCGGATTCCGGCCGCCGTGGCGGCGCCGGCGGCCGGACGCGGCCGTCGAGCACGCACTGCCCGCGGTGCAGCGGCACATCGCCTCGTTCCGGCCGGGACCCGGGGCGGTGCGCCGGGCCCGGGAAGCGGTCTCCGAGCACCTTCCCGCCGCCGGGGTGGCACCGGGCTCAGCGTTCGCGGACGCCGTGCTGCTCGTGGTCAGCGAGCTGGTCGCGAACGTGCTCCGGCACGCCCCCGGGTCGCCGGTGATGGACGTGGGGATAACCGTCGCGGCCGGGCAACTGGTCGTCAGCGTCGCGGACGCCGAACCGAGACTGCCGGATCTCAGCGACGGGGGCATGGGCGCGGGGCTGCGGATGGTGGCCGAGCTGGCCGCCGACTACGACGGCGAGGTCAGCGCGGAACCCGCCGTCGACCACGACGGCAAGGTCGTCCTCGTGCGGTTCAGCGTCGTGTCGTAGCGGCGTGGACCTCACAGGGAACAAGACAGGGAACAAGGAGGAGACGACACGGTGACAGATCAGCTGTCCGGCCGGCCCAGGTGGAGCGGCGCGCCCCGCGTCCCCATGGGCGGGCGCACCCATGCTTCTCCCGCATGCCCCCACGGGCCGCACGGGCGCACGGTGCTGCGGGGCGGGAACCGCTACAGGTCGTTGCCCGCGTAGGAGAGGTTGAAGCTCTTGTTGGTCAGCGGGAAGTCCGGGACGATCGTGTCCGCCAACGCGACCGGTAGGGCGGGCCAGTTGAAGAAGGACGGGTCGACGGGCTTGACCCGGGTCAGGGTGGCGTCGGGTGCGAGTTCGACGCGGGTGGCGATGGTGCCGCGCCAGCCCTCCACGAGGCCCACTCCGCTGCGGGGGCCCGCACCGGGCGCCGGTGGGGGCGCCAGCAGGGCCATGGGGGCCGCGAGCCCGTCGGCGAAGTGCTCGATCAGGGAGAGGGACACGTCGATCTCTTCGGCGCGGACCAAGAAGCGGGCCAGGACGTCGCCGCCGTCGTGCACGGGCACCTTGAGCTGCTCACCGTACGCGGTGAAGGGGTGCGTCACGCGCGCGTCGTCGGCGATGCCGCTGGCGCGGGCGACGTAGCCGAGGCAGCCGATCTCCCGGGCCGCGGCGGTGTGCAGGACGGCGGTGCCGGTGAAGCGGTCGCGGACGGTGGAGTGGCCGAGCGCGAGGCCGGTGATCTCGCGGATGTCCTCACCGATCGCCTTGAGCCGGGCCGGGTCGGGCAGGGCGCGCAGGGCCGCGCCGCCCGGGACGACGCCGCCGCGCAGCAGCCGGTGCCCGGTGATGTCCCGGTTGAGGCGCAGGAGTTGTTCGCGCACCCGTTGGGCGTGGGCGTTGAGGATGCCGTGTCCGACGTCGTTGCAGAGCATGCCGAGGTCGGCGACGTGGTTGTGGATCCGTTCCAGTTCGAGGAGCATCGCGCGGGCGCGCTGCGCCTCTTGGGGGACCTCGGTGCCGGTGGCCTCCTCGACGGCCAGGCAGTAGGCCAGGGCGTGTCCGACGGCCGTGTCGCCGCTGATGCGCTCGGCCAGCGGCAGGCCGGCGGCGACGCCGCGGCCCTGGAACAGCTTCTCGATGCCCTTGTGGACGAACCAGAGGCGGGCCTTGAGCTTGAGGATGGTCTCGCCGACCACGGAGAAGCGGAAGTGGCCCGGTTCGATCAGCCCGGCGTGCACCGGGCCGACCGGGATCTCGTACACGCCGTCGCCCTCCACCTCCAGGAAGGGGTACGGGCCCTCCTGCTCGCCGAAAGCAGGCGGGGGCCCGGCATCGGGGCGCATCGGGTACCAGCCGCGCGGCCAGTGGAAGTGCCGGACGAGACGGCGCGGGAGGGGGTGGCCCTGGGGGACGATGCCGAACAGGTCGCGCATCTCCCGCTCGAACCGGCCCGCCGGGAAGGAGAGATGAGCCAGCGACGGCACTTCCGGCCGGTCGGGGTCGAGACGGACGTTCAGCTCCACGCGCGTATCGGGCGGCCCGGAGGCGAACAGGTACACCACACGTGGCCCGTCCTGGTCGATGTGCGCGGCGACCAGGACGAGCCGGTGGCCCTGGGCGAGCAGGTTCTCGGCATGCTGGGGCAGGGTGGCGGCGCTGCTCTGGTAGCTCTTGCGCATCGCGTCACTGGCCTCCGATCGCGTGGGCGGCGGCGTGCAGCAGGCCGGTGAGCGGGCCGAGGGTGACGCCCAGGGCGGCGCAGGCGGCCAGGCCCAGCATCAGGGGCCCAAGAGCGGACGGACTCTCCTCGCCCGGTGATCCGGGCCCCAGCAGCATCCGGGCCGTGCGGGCGGCCAGCGCGGCGAAAGCCACCAGGACGAGCGACAGGGCCGCCGCGGTGGCCCAGGCAAGGCCGGTACCGGCCGCGAACCCGGCGCGGGCGATGCCCAGTTCGGAGGCGAAGAGACTGAAGGGCGGAAACGCCATCAGCGCCACCGCCGCGAGCCCGAACACTCCGGCCGTCGCGGGCGCTTTGGCCAGCAGCCCGCGTACCCCTCCGATCCGTGCCGTGCCGGTGATGTGCAGGATGCGGCCGGAGGCACAGAAGGCGACCGACTTGGCCAGCCCGTGGCCGGCGATGTGCAGCAGCGCGGCGGACAGGGCGAGCGGGCTGCCGATCGCCGCGGCCAGCGCGATCAGGCTCATGTGCTCCATGCTGGAGTAGGCCAGCATCCGCTTGTAGTCGCGCTGGGCGAGCAGCAGACCGGCCGCGAGGCCGAGGGTGAGCAGGGCGATGGCGGCGAGCAGGACACGGATGAAGCCGGGGCCGAGGGCGGCGTCGGCGATGACCCGGTAGCGCAGGATCGCGGCGAAGGCCACGGACAGCAGGACGCCCGACATGAGTGCGGAGACCGGTGCGGGGGCCTGGCTGTGGGCGTCGGGCAGCCAGGCGTGCAAGGGGATCAGCCCGGCCTTGGTGCCGAAGCCGAGCACGACCAGGGTGATGCCGAGCCGGGTGACGGCCGGGTCGAGGCGGTCGGCGCGCGAGACGAGGGTGGGCCAGTCGAGCGCCCACGCCTCCGGGATGCCGGCCTGCCGGGCCGCGTAGTAGATCAGGACGGTGCCGAGGAAGGCCAGCGCGATGCCGGCCGAGCAGATCACCACGTACTTCCAGGCGGCTTCCACGGACGTCCGGGTGCGGCGGTGGCCGACGAGGAAGGCGGTGATGATCGTCGTGGCCTCGACGGCGACCCACAGCACACCGAGGTTGGCGGTCACCACGGAGAGGCACATCGCGGCCAGGAAGGAGTGGACGAGAGCGTGGTAGCGCCACGCGGTCCGCTCGCTCGCCCGCCCGGCGGCCCGCTCACCGGCGAGATACGCGGGTGCCGAGCCGCAGGCGATCAGGGCGACGGCGCCGACCACGAGCAGCATCCAGGCGGTCAGCGCGTCCGCGCGCAGCAGTCCCGAGTACGCCGTTCGTGGCCCGTTCGCGAGGACGCCGGCGGCGAGCAGGCTCCCGCACGTGAGGATCGCGACGGGTGAGACGAGACCGGCCCGGTCCCATCCGTGCCGGTCAGGCACCTGGCCTGGTTCGGGGGCCTCCGTGACCAGGACGGCGCCCTGTGGGGACACCCGCGGCCGGGCCTCGGCGAGCTGCGCGGGGAACGCCGTGACGGTCGAGCGGGTGCGCGGTCCGGGCAGCGCGTACGCCCCGGCGACCAGCAGCGGAACGGCCGCGGGCGCGGTCAGCAGCAGGGCGGAGGCGGTGGCGTTCATCAGTCGTGCAGCTCCCGCAGGTCGTCGATGTCGGTGGTGCCGAACGCTTCCCGCATCCGGGTGGTGAGGATCTGCAGCACCAGCACCGCCAGCAACACGTCGAAGGAGACGCCGAGTTCGACGATCAGCGGCACCCCGGAGGTGGCGAGGAGCGCGGTGGCGGTGATGCCGTTGTCCAGGAGCAGGAAGCCGACCACCTGGGCAAGGGCCCGCCTGCGGGTGACCAGCACGAAGAAACCGATCAGCACCACGGCGAGGCCGACGGGCAGGGCGCGGGTCGCCGGGGTGGGGTGCAGTTCGGTCAGCGGGCGGGCGACGGCGTAGGCCAGCAGGGTCAGCAGCGCGGCAGTCAGCAGGGAGGCGGCGACGTTGACCAGGGGCTGGGTCTCCCGTACCTCCTCGCTGTGCACGCCGTCGGCGCTGAGCGCGGACAGAGCACGGCGCATCAGATACGGCAGGACACCCGCCCTCAGCACACCGATGCCGAGCCCGACACCGACCAGATCCCAGCGCGCCTCGTGAATGCCGAGGAGCACGGCGAGCACGGCGAGTGCCACCCCCTGCAGGGCGAAGTACCGCACGATCGCCGCCAGTTCGCGCCGCCACAGCACCACCACGGCCGCCAGCAGGAAGGCGCCGCACGCCAGGTCGAGGAGCTGGGTGAACAGGCCGCCGGTCATGACGCTCCGCTCAGGAAGTACGAGGTGGCCACCGCGAGGACCGCCAGCAGGAAGGATCCGGCGAGGAGTTCGGGCACCCTGAACAGCCGGACCTTGGCCCAGAACACCTCGGCCGCGGCCAGCACCGCGCCCAGCAGGACCAGCTTCGCCGCGAACAGCACCAGGGCCACGGCCAGGCCGGCCCACGAGGCGCTGGTGGCGATGCCCCAGGGCACGAACAGCGAGGACAGCAGGCCGAGCAGCAGGGTGAGCCGCAACTGCGAGCCGAGTTCGACCAGCGCCAGGTCGGGACCCGCGTACTCCAGCACCATCGCCTCGTGGATCATGGTCAGTTCGAGGTGGGTGGAGGGGTTGTCGACCGGGAGCCGCCCGGTCTCCGCGAGCACGGCGACCGAGAGGGCGGCGGTGGCCAGCAGACCCGCCGGGGAGGCGAGACGGGCCGGCTCGTCGACCGCGCCGCTGACGATGGCCGGGATGTTGGTGGTGCCGGCCGGAATCGACAGCGCGAACACCGACAGCAGGATGGTCGGTTCCACCAGCGCCGCCACCGTCATCTCCCGGGAGGCGCCCATCCCGCCGAACGCGGTGCCGGTGTCCAGCCCGGCCAGGGCCAGCGCCAGGGTGCCCAGCGCGATCAACGCCACCACCACGATGAGGTCCGCGTGGGAGCTGACCGGGGTGTCGGTGGACAGCAGCGGCACCAGGGCGGCGGCGACCACCGTGGTCGCCACCAGCAGGGCGGGGGCGGCCCGGAAGGCGGGCCCGGTCCCGACGGGGGTGATGGGCTCCTTGCGCAGCAGCTTGCGCGCGTCCCGCCAGGGCTGGAGCACCCCGGCCCCGGCCCGGCCCTCCAGCCGGGCTCGGACCTGCCGCATCCACCCGGTCAGCAGCGGCGCCCCGGCGCCGACCACGACGACCTGCCCGGCCACGGCCGCGTATCCGACAGCAGCACTCATCTGTCCGCCCTCACCAGCCCACGGCCAAGGCCAACAGCAGCAGGACCAGGCCGGCGAAGCCGTAGCCGAGATAGAGGTGCACGCTGCCGCCCGCCAGCCGCCGGGCCGACTGCCCGGCCGTGTTCAGCGCCCGCAACACCGGCTCGTACAGCCGGTGTTCGATCCGGTCGGGCACCCGGCGCTGGAAACGCACCCGCTCCACCAGGTACGCCGACTCCCGCACCGGTGTGACGTTCAGGTCCTGCTCCGGGGCGAGGACGTCGTCGAAAACCCGCTGCAACGGCTCCGCGAACGAGGTCGCCGTGTACGCCATGCGCGGCGTCGGCGCCCCGCCACCGCAGTCCCACAGCCGAGCGTTCGCCCGGCGCCGTCTGCGCCCGTACAGCCGGGGCAGACCGACGGCCAGCATCAGCGCCACGGCCAGGGCGGCCACCACCCACACCGGCGACAGCGCCGCGGAGATGTCGGCGAGCCGCACCTCAAGCCCGCCTCCCGAGACCGCGCCGCCGCCCGGCAGCCCCGTGGCGCCCACAGCCCGGTCCAGGCTGTCGCCCAGCAGCCCGGGCACCAGCGCCAGTACCGCGCACGCCGCCCCGAGCAGCCCCATCCCGGCCAGCATCAGGAAGGGCGCTTCCTCGGCCGAGGCGGCCTGCTCGCTGCGGGGCCGGGCGAAGAAGCCGACCCCGAGCGCCTTGACGAACGCGGCGGCGGCGATACCGGCCGACAGGGCGATCAGCGCCACCGACAGGGGCAGGACGACCGCCACCGCGACGCCCGGCACCGCAAGGCCGTGGATCAGGGACTGCAGCAGCAGCCACTCGCTGATGAACCCGTTGCCCGGCGGCAGCGCCACGGCACCGAGCGCGGCCACCGCGAAGAGGGCGGCGGTGACGGGCATCCGGGAGCGCAGACCGCCCAGCCGGTCGAGGTCCCGCAGACCGGTGGACCGAAGGACGGAGCCGGCCGCGCAGAACAACAGGGCCTTGAACGCGGAGTGGTTGACCACGTGCAGCAGAGCCGCGCACAGGGCCAGTGCGGCGAGCGGCCGGTCACCGTAGGCGGCGAACAGCCCGGACGCCCCCACCCCGATCAGCACCAGGCCCATGTTCTCGCTGGTCGAGTAGGCCAGCAGCCGCTTCAGGTCGGAGGCCATCGCCGCTTGCAGGATCCCGTACACCGCGCTGGCGCCGCCCACCGCGATCAGCCCCAGCCACCACCAGGCGGGTCCGCCGCCGAGCAGGTCGAGGCCGGTGCGGACCAGGCCGTAGATTCCGAGGTTGACCATGGCGGCGCTCATCAACGCCGAGACGGGGCTGGGGGCTTCGGGATGGGCCCGGGGCAGCCAGGCGTGCAGCGGCACCGCGCCCGCCTTCGACGTGAACGCCAGCGCCACCAGCACGAACACCAGCCCCCGGACCGCGGGGGAGACGGTGTGCGCGCCTGCCCGCAGGGCGGCGAAGGTCTCCCCGCCCGCCCCGGCCGCGAACAGCGCCAGCCCGGCGAGCAGCAGTACCAGGCCGAGATGCGTCATCACCGCGTACCAGACGCCCGCCTGCCCTACCGAGGCCCGCTCCCGGTGCTCGGCGAGCACCAGCAGCAGCGAGCCGAGCGCCATCAGCTCCCACAGCACCAGGAACGTGGACACCGACGCCGCCACCGGTACCAGCACCAAGGTGAGGGCGAAGGGCGGCAGCACCGCCTGCGCCGTGCGCGAGCCCAGCCCGTGCGGCCCGTGCCCGGCCGCATATCCGATGCCGTACACCGCGACCGCCGCCACGACGGCCCCCGCCACCGCCATGAACAGCCCTGCCAGCGCATCCACCGCCGCAGGCGCCCCGGCCAGCGGCAGCACCCCGGGGAAGGTGTCCGCCCAGCCGCTGCCGCCCAGGGCGGCCACCCCCGCCGCGCCACCGCCCACCCCCACACCCGCGGTCAGCACTCCGACGGCCGGGATCCGCAGCCGGTACGGCAGCACGATCCCGGCCAGCGCGCCTGCCCCGGCCAGTGCGGTGGCCGTCGCCAGGGCGGCCGGGATCACGCTCACCGTCCGGTCACCCTCCTGAGCGCCGCCACGATCTGGTCCGGTTCCGGCGGGCATCCGGGCACGGCCAGGTCCACCGGCAGGACATCGGCGACGGAGCCCTCGACGCCGTAACCGCCCGCGAACTCACCGCAGTTGATCGCGCAGTCCCCGACCGCGACGACCAGCTTCGGCTCGCCCATGGCGGCGATCGTGCGGCGCAGCGGCTCGGCCATGTTCCGGGTCACCGGCCCGGTCACCAGCGCCACGTCCGCGTGCCGGGGCGAGGCCACCAGACGGGCGCCGTACCGCTCGGCGTCGTACAGCGGGTTGAAGGCGGCCGCGATCTCGATCTCGCAGCCGTTGCAGGAGCCTGCGTCGACACACCGCACCTGCACCGACCCGCGCAGTTCCTCGGCCGCGGAGGGTGCTTCCTCCTCGGGGCGCGGCGGTGCCGGCTCGGCCACCCGGCCGGTGGTGCGGATCTTGCGCAACAGGCCCATGAGCCCTTCCCTTACGGTGAGGACATGTCCGCAGGTGACCTGTGAGTCACCCCGCGACTGGAGTTACGGCGTTTTCCTGGTGCTTGTGCCTGGGTGGCGGATCTCCGCCTGGGTGCCGTGCGAGGGCCGTCGTCACGACGGCGGTTTCCGCTCGGTCCGGGCCGCTTGCAGGTCGGCGAGGAGTTCAGCCTGCCCGGCCAGTACCCCGGACAGGATGGTGCGGGCCACCCGCAGCAGCTCGGCGACGGGCGGGCTGGTCAGCGAGTAGTACACGGTCGAGCCCTCCTTGCGGGTCACGACCAGGTTCGCGCGGCGCAGCACGGCCAGCTGCTGGGACAGGTGTGCGGCCTCGATGCCCACCTCGGGCAGCAGCTCCGCGACCGCGTGTTCGCGCTCGCTCAGGAGCTCCAGGACGCGGATGCGTGCGGGGTGGCTGAGGGTTTTGAAGAACTCGGCCTTGAGGTGGTAGAGCGGCGTACTCACCGTGGCGTCTCCTCCCCCGTACAGCAGCACGGCCCCGCCGTGCCCGGCCTCGGCGCATCCGATCCACCCACTCGTCAACAACATGCGGCCCGTCCTCGCCTGCGGCAGCGGCCAGGCCGAATCCGCACCGGGGACGAGAGCCACTGATTTCAGCAGTGATGACCTCAGTAATTGCCGACGTTAGCAATTACTGAGGTCATGTGAGGGAAGTTCGCGTGAGAGTCACGTTTTGCGCGGGTTTCGGCATCGTCTGGTCCAAGTGCCCGGTCTGCCGTCCCCGGTGCGTGGCGATCACCGCGGCGGAGGACGCCTGCGCCCTCGTGCCCGTGCGGGACGGCGACGGCGCTTTCGTACCCGGATGAGCCGGAGGAGTCAGCTGTCCGTCTGCTCGGCGGTCGGCCATCCGGTGGTGCGCCACACCGTGCGTCCCTGCGCCCGTTCCCCGCGTTGTGTGCTGTGCGCGCCGAGGGCGGCGGGCAGGTCGGCGTGGACCGGGATGGGCGGGCAGTCGCCGGCTGGGACGAGGGACCCGTCGGCGGGGATGGCGGCCAGTTCCAGGCTGCGGCCCGCCTCGGCGAGGCGGCGGGCGGCCTCGGTGATGGCCAGCTGGCCCTCGGTCGACCAGCTGCGCAGCTCGGTCAGGTCGACGACGACCGGGCCGGTACCGCGGGCCAGCGCCCAGCCGATGGCGCCGGAGAAGCGGCGCACCGCCTCCGCCCCGAGGTAGCCGGCGACGGACAGGACACCGAAGTTCTCCTCGACGGTGTAACGCCAGTCGATGGTCATGATGGTCAACTTCCTTGTGAGGGTGGCCGGCCGGGGCCGTGGTCCGGTTCAGAGGGGGAGAGTGATCCAGATGCTCTTGCCGCCGCCGTCGGCGTCCGCCCGGATCACCGCGGTGCCGCCCAGGGTGAGGACGAGCTCCATGACGGTGCCCAGGCCGCCGGTGCCGGTGCCGGGGACCGCCCCGTACAACGGCGGCTGGGAGGGGTGGCGGTCGTGGACGGCGAAGGCCAGGCAGTCGGCACCCGCCGCGTAGATCACGGTGACCTGCGGGGAGAGGTCGGCGGCGTGCCGAACACTGTTGGTGACCAGTTCGCTCAGGATGAGCAGGGCCGGGTCCACGGCGGGGTGGCGCAGTCCGATGCCCCATTCGAGCACGACCTGCTCGGCCGTTTCGCGGGCCACCCGTACGGCGGTGGGGTCATTGGGCATCGTGAGCACGTGCCGGTGCGGCAGGGCCGCGAGCCGCGTGGACACTCACGCCTCCGCTCGGGCGAGGCGGAAACCGGCGACGGCCGGGGCGGCCTCGGCACCCGGCCCGGAGGAGACACCGAAGCCCGGCGCGAGCGGCAGGGCGACGACGGCGACGGTCAGGCCGGCCGGCAGGTCCCGGCGCGGGTCACGCCGCAGCCGGTCCGGATCGCTGCGGCCGGGCAGCGACGCGGCGATCCGGGCCCACACCCGGCCCCATGCCGTGGTCATCGCGCGGCGACCCCGGCTTCCCGCGGCTCGGCCGGCAGCTCGCCCCGCCCCGCCGGCATCTCGGTCAGGATCCGGCGTGCGGCCCGCAGCAGGGCGGAGGGCTCCGCCTCGAACGCCGCGAGCACCTCGCGCACCGGCATCGGCCGGTCCTGCGACAACTCCGGCACCCGTATCCGTGCAGGATGCCCCGGCATCCTGAAGAACTCGGCCTCGGCCTGGTACGGCGGAACGGACACGGCTCCTCGGTTTCCTCTGCAAGCCCCACCCCGGCGGCGGACACGGACGACTGCGCCCGCGACTACCTGCGAGCACAGTCAACCCAGCATGTAAGCAATTGCGAAATTATGCAATTCTGCATCAGTCTACGACTCGGACAGCCCCGCCGGGGGCAGGGGTGCCGGTCGCGGGGTCAGGCTTTCCTGACCACGCTGGACTTGAGCTGCATCGCCCCGAGCCCGTCGATCTTGCAGTCGATGTCATGGCCGTCGACCCCGTCGACCAGCCGGATGCCGCGCACCTTGGTCCCGGCCTTGAGCCCCGTAGGGCTGCCCTTGACCTTGAGCGTCTTGACGACCACCACGGTGTCGCCGTCCTGCAGCACATTGCCGACGGCGTCCTTGACGACGCGCTCCCCGGGGCCATGGCCGCCTTCGGCGCCGGTCTCGGCCGGGACCCATTCGTGGCCGCACTCCGGGCACACCACCAGGGCGTTCATCTCGTAGGTGTACTCGCAGGAGCACTTCGGGCAGGGAGGAAGATTCTCAAGCATCTTGCCAGCGTATCCGGCCCCGCCCGGCCCGCCCGCACGGTGACCCTCGTCCACCCGCGCTGCATCCTGCGCGGCTCCAGGACCGTGCGGAACCGTCCATGAGCGCGGATGCCCGCCTGTCCGACCGGGACAGCGCGATCCGGTGGTCTCGCAGGTGCGGGAGCGCTGGCCCGATCCGGCGCTGGATTCCAAGCCCGGCCTGGTCATCGCGCGGTGCGGGGGCTGTAGATCACACGTGAGCCGTCTCCGTCGGCGAACACGTCGATGGTGCCGAGGTGGAATTCGGCCGGTTCGGGCAGACCCTCGACGACTCGGTACCGGAAGCGCCGCAATGTGTCGTCCTGCGTCACGACGAACGACTTGGGCTTTCCCCCCGGCCCGCTCAGGTGGCGGTGCCCGCCGTCGAAGTACGCCTCCTCCACGACGGCAGCCACTGTGGGTCTTGCGTCAGGACGGTACCGGTGGGTGAGGGGGACCCGGTCGCCCGGCCGCGCGACCGGTGCGCCGTAACCCGGCCGGTCGTCCTGGTACGGGCCCTGGTCGCGCGGCCGGGGAAGCGGGGTGGTGCACGTCGGTTCAGGCCGGGAGCCGGGACAGGTCGGCCGGCGCCGCGGTCTCCAGCCGGACGTAGCTGGTGACGGCGTCCTTGCCCACCGTGGCGCCGACGATCCCGTTCACCACGGCACAGCCCATGGTGCTCAGGCCGCCGTCGTGGACGGCCACGGCCAGCCTGGGCTTGATCTCCCGTATGTAGTCGATGACCTCACCGGTCCGCGACCAGGGGCTCTGGACGGGGACCAGGAGCGTGTCCACCGGGCTCGGCGGGACGGTGAAGGCGTCGCCGGGGTGGAAGACCGTACCGGTGAGGAAGAAGCCGACGTTGGGGACGCGCGGCAGGTCGGGGTGGACGAGCTGGTGCAGTTCGCCGTGTACCTCGACACCGATGCCGTCGACGTCGAAGGTGTCGCCGTCGCCGACCACGGTGACCCGGCTGCCGAGGCCGTCGAGCCTGGCGGCCACGGACCGGTTGGTCCAGATCCGCAGGGCCGGGTCGGCCTCGGCGGCCGCGCGCAGGCGGCTCTCGTCGAAGTGGTCGGCGTGTTCGTGGGTGACGAGCACCGCGTCCGCGCCGTCCAGGGCCCGGGGCTCGGTGTACTCGCCCGGATCGATGACGAGGGTGACCCCGGCCTGTTCGAGGCGGACGCAGGCATGGCCCCACTTGGTGAGCCGGGGTTCTGGCTGCCGGGATGTCACCGCTGGAGCTCCTCGGCGGGAACCCACGTGCCGTGGAAGCCGTACCGCAGCCGGAAGGGAATCTTCACGGTGGCGATCGGACCGGCCGCGATGTCCAGGGCGTCCAGGATGGCCAGGTCGTGACGGTTCTGGTCGCGGCGGCCGACCAGCGCGAGCAGATAGCCCTCGCCCTCGGCGGCGTCGGCCGACTTCGGCACGAACACCGGCTCCTCGGGCGCGGCGTGCTCGCCGGGGGCCCAGAAGGTCGTCTCGCCGGTGTCGTCGTCGCGGTGGATCAGGGAGTTGAACGGCGGGCCCATCGGACCGATCTCGCACTTCGGGACGTCCGGGTGCATGCCGCCGATCCACGCGTGCCGGTTCTTCTCCATCAGGATCCGCGGGTCGACCCGGGGCATGTCGCCCGGCGAGGCGATGAGCTGCTCGCTCGTGTAGGTGTGGGTGGCGTCGTCCCAGTGCGCGGCGCCCTGGGTGAGGTCGAAGGTCCAGCGGTGCAGGAACGGGGGCTGCTCGGGCAGCAGACCGACGGTCGTCCTCGGGAACTGGGAGAACCAGCCGCTCGTGGTGGTGAAGTGGTCGGCGACCAGCGTGTCGCCGTTTGTCCAGGCGTTCAGCGAGTGCGTCTCCATGAGCTGCTCGCTGCGGAACCAGCGGATGCCGCTCACGCCCTCCGCACGCGGGATGATCGCGACGTAGGTGCCCTGGTTCGGGTCCCAGACGAAGTACTGTTCCTCCCGCTTGAGCTGCTCCGCGTCGGCGACCATGGGCGAGATGGTGAAGACGAAGTGGTCCCGGGTGACCAGCCAGTCGTGCACCATCGAGGAGTAGGGCACCTCGAAGGTCTGCGAGCGGGTGACCTTGCCGTCGGCGGAGATCTCGTGGATGTGGATCTGCTTGTCCGGCAGGCCGCTGGCGTTGTAGGCGAAGGCGATCAGTTCGCCGGTGCGCGGGTCGTGCTTGGGGTGCGCGGTGAAGGTGCGGCCGGGGATCTGGCCGGAGAAGTCGTAGACGCCGCGGGTCTCCAGCGTCACCGGGTCCAGCTCGAACGGCAGCGCCGCCTCCTTGAGCGCGAGCAGTTTGCCGGCGTGCCAGATGATCGAGGTGTTGGCGTTGCCGTCGTCGACGCCGGCGACGGACGGGTCGTCGGTGTAGGGGTTGCGGTAGGCCCCGAACAGGGCCTTGCGGGCGGCGCGTTCGAGCTCGAAGCGCCGGGTGCGGACGTACTTGGTCTTCAGATCGGCATGCCCGTTGTCGAACCGCACCATGTGGACCATGCCGTCGCCGTTGATGTAGACGTCGTTGGGGAAGCGCGGCGGGTACTGGGTGTCGGCGGCGGCCCGGTAGAAGGCGCCGTTCAGCTCGGGCGGGATGCGGCCCTCGACCTCCAGGTCGTAGACGTCCGCCTCGATCCGCGAGGGGGCGAAGAACCCCCGGAACTTGGGGGTGTCCGGCCACTGCATGGTCTCCGGAGGCGGTTGGGTGCCGACCTGGGTGGGCGTGGTGTCCGGCTGGGTGGGGACAGCGGCCATTGGATTCCTCCTGCAATGCATGGCTGACCGAACGAGGTTTTGGATTGATGCCTGTCTGCGACTGTCCGCGATGTCGCACGACTGGGACGGGGGCTGCCGGGAAGGGGCGCCCGCTGCGCCGCGATATCTGGCATTCACGTGCTCGTAACAGTGATGATGCTGTCGGTGTCGCGGGGGTGTCCAACAGTGGAATGCGCAGGCAGCGATCGGAGAGCTGGATGGATCTACGTCAGATGGAGGAGGCCGAGTACGCCAAAGCGCCGGCCGTCTCGGGCACGTCCCGGGCGATGGCTCCCGTGCACGCGCCGAGCCGGGCGCTGCCGTAACGGTGCCCGACGGCAAACGGCCATCGGGTGAGGGAGTCGTGACGCCCGCCGGGCCGGCGGTTCTTGTGGTCCTGCACGGGACGTCCTCGCCGGCCGGATTCGTTGGCGGTGGCTCAGAAGATGGTCACCTCACGGCTGTAGAGGACGAACGAGCGGGACGGGTCGTAGAGGCCGCCGGTCTCGGTGGACCGCTCCCGCAGTGAACGTTCGTACGAGGGAAAGTGGCTCAGGGCCTCGTCCTCGGAGTCGTAGTACAGGGCGGCGACTCCCGCGTACGCGGGTTGGTCCGCGCTTCCGAAATGACGCAGCGCCCTCTCGGCCCCCGGCGCCCGCCGGTGCAGCACACATCCGCGCAACACCTCGGCCTGCGATTTTTCCTCGGCCAGCACCTCCTCATGGGCGGTCCGCCACCGCTCGGGGAAGCGGTCGGGAGTCGGCCCTTCTGCCATGTGGACGAAGTGGAGCACCTTCACGTGCCCTCCGGCCCCGTCGGGCGCCGGCGCAGGCATGAGGACAGCGGGACGGGTGAGCATGGCCAGGGCACTGGGCAGGTCGTTGAAGTGGGCGCCGTCGGGGCCGACGACCTCGCGCGAGTACGGGGCGGACATCGTGGCGGCCAGCGCCTCCATGTCCTCGAACAGCAACTCGGTGACGGAGTCCCGGCCGAACTCGGTCAGGTACGCCGGGTCCTCCTCACTGCCGAAGGACGCGTCGAACACGTGGTTCTGGACGTAGCGCCGAATCCTGAGGGGATCGGCGGCGGCCAGAGGTCCGTGCACGTGCTGGAGGTAGTGCAGGAACGCCCGGTGCGTCATGCCCGGCTTGCGACGGATGGCGGCGATCAGGTTCAGCATGTGTCTCCGGCGGAACGTGTGACGATCGGCATCGCGGGCACGTCCGCGATGCCGACCTCGGTGGGTGTGCGGTGCTCGCGGCGGACCGGCGCCGCGACGGGTCAGCCCGCCGTCTGCCGGATCGGCTCCGGGGCGGCTCCCGTCCCGCGCCGTCGGGCGGCGAGACCGAGCGCGGCGGCGCCGACGGCCCCGGCGAGGGCGAGCATACCCAGGGCGTTCGCCAGGCTTCCGACGGCGGAGGTGAGGGCGAGTGCCACCAGGGGGCAGAGGAACTGGCCGAGGAAGAAGGAACCTGTCCACAGGCCGGTGCCGCGGCCGCGGTCGGCGAACTCGAGCTTGGACATGGCGAGGGTGAGCAGGCTGGGCAGCATGACGCCGCCGCCGAAGCAGTTGATGACGGCACCGAGGGTCAGCACAAGGGGGTCGGGGGCGAGCCAGATCACCGCGAAGCCGAGCGCGCACAGGCCGAAGGCGGTGGGCAGCCAGGCTTGCGGGGCGCGGCCGGCCTTGGCGAAGACGACGGCGCCGATCACGATCGCGGCGCTGGAGACGGCGCTGGCCAGTCCGATCAGGCCGGAGGCGGTCACGCCCATGTCGTCCAGGAGGAACGCCATCTCGACTTGAACGGTGTAGAAGAGGACGGCGCCGAAGACGGTCAGCGCACACGTGCCGGCCAGCGGACGCCAGGGGAAGGGCCGCTTGACCCTCGGCTCCGAGGCGGTGGAAGAGGGCTGGTCCGCGCGGGCGTTTCCTTGGGGTTGGGGTTTGGGCTGGGGCTGGGGCAGGAAGGCGGCCATGGCGGGGGCGAGCAGCAGGCTCACGGCGTAGGCCCAGAACGGCATGCGCCAGCCGGCCGATCCGGCCGCGCCGCCCAGGACGAAGAAGGCCGTCGCGGAGATCGCGGCGCACATGGTCTGCATGGCGAGATAGCGGTCGCGTTGCCGGCCGGAGTAGTAGTCGCCGAGCAGCGTGGTGCAGCAGGTCATGATGGCGGCTTCGGCGACGCCGACGAGGGCGCGGCTGGCGACGACGGCGACGAGGGAGTCGAGCCACAGGGGGGCGGTGCCGAGGATCGCGTACACCACGGTCGCGACGACGAGCAGGCGTTTGCGGCCGACCCGGTCCACGAGGACGCCGGCGAAGGGCGCCAGCAGCGCCAGCGACAGGGCGGGGATCGTCAGCGCCATGGGGACGAGCGCATCGACGCCCGGCACGTCGGCGAAGTGGTCCTGCATCTGCGGCAGGACGGGAGCGATGAGCACGGCGCCCAGGATGGGCAGGCAGGCTCCGGCCATCAGCAGCGTGAGGCGAAGCCGGTGGCCGGGGCCGGACACGGTCTGCTCGGGCGGGGTGTCCGCGACCGCCTCGGACGGCGGGGACGGGAGCGGAGGCACGGGTGCGGGCATGCGGGAACTCCACAGGGCGTGTCGGGAGGGGAACGGGGTGGTGCGGCCGTCGTGGCCGGGCCGGCCGGTACCCGTGGCAGGCCCGGAGCGGGGCGCCGATGGCGGCCGGGCGTCGCGGCGGGCCGCAGCGCCGGGCGTGTGCGCGGTCCCGGAGCGGGTGGTGCGGCTCCGGCGCCGGGTTGTGACGACTATGGGCCAACGAACAGGTCCTGCCTAGCCCTCGTCCGATCGAGATCGAAGATGTGGATCAACGAGGACCTGGATGCCGGGCGCCTGCCGAGGCCTGCTGTTTGGGTGGGAAAGGGGCGATATCGCGGTCTCGGAGGCGGTCGGCTCCGCTTCGAACCGGCCACCTGGACGATCCCCGGAAGACGGTCAGGGGCACGGGCGGGGCGACGGACCTCGCCCACCGTGCCCGGCCGGGTCATCGTCCGGATGGTCCTGGTGGATCCTGGTGGAACACACCGCCGAGGACGGCAGCCCGAAGATCCTGACCGAGTGCACCCCGCGTTGACCGGCGAACGGTGGGCCCACCGCGTCGTCGCCGACCTCGGCGTCGCGCCGTCACGCCGGACAGGCCTCGCCGTGGTCGAAACCGCCCCCGGCGGCGCCTTCGGCGAGATCACCGCGAAGACGGCTGTGTCCCTGCGGAGCCGCGCGGGCGCCTCTGCCTGCTGAACGCTGTGGCCCAGGGCCCCGGTTCGCCGGGCCGGGCAGCGGCCCGTCGCCGCTACCCGGCTGCGGCCGCGTCCGGCACCTCCTCCAGCCCGGGTGCCCCCTCCCCGGGCAGGCGGGTGAGCGCGAGGCGCAGGAAAGCCTGGGCGGCGGGTGTCGCGGGGGCCGGGTCGCGGTGGGCGAGGGCCAGGGGCTGGAGTGCCTGGGGGTCGTCGAGGCGCAGGACGCAGTCGGCGTGGCCGGCCGGGACGATCGCGTCGGCCACCGGGCGCGGCACGACGGTCACTCCGATGCCCTCGAACGCCAGCGAGGCGAGATCCCCCGCGCTGCGCAAAGCGCAGACACCTCGGCGGCGGGCTCGCGCGCGGTCGAACGCGGCGTCCACCTGCGCGCGCAGGCCCGTGTCGGGACCGCATTCGAGGAAGCGTTCGTCGGCCAGCCTGCCCAGGCTCGTGACGCCCATCCCGCGCAGCCGGTGGGAGCGGCCCACGACGGCCACCAGCGGCACGAGGCGCAGCAGGTGGTACGCGATGCCCGGGGGCAACTGGTGCTCGTGCAGGGCGACCACGGCGACCTCCAGCTCACCGGTGAGGAGCTGGGCGGCGGCTTCCACCCCGTCGGCGTCGGAGAGGGTGACCTCGACCGCGGGGTACGCCTCCTGGTACTCCCGCAGCAGGCCGAGCTGGTCGACGTCGCCGGCCGTGAGCGTCACGGAGCCGACGCGCAGCCGCCCCCGCACGGGTCCGTCGAGCGAGGCGATCTCGGCGTGCATCTCCTGCACCGCCTTGAGCACACGCCGTGCGCAGGCCACGAAGGTCTGGCCCGCCGGGGTCAGCCGCACGCTGCGGCTCGTCCGATCGAACAGGCGGGCGCCGACCTCGCGCTCCAGCTGGGTGACCTGGTGGCTGAGCCCGGACTGCCCGATGCGGCAGCGTGTCGCGGCCCGGGTGAAGTTGAGCTCGTCGGCAATGGCCACTGCGTACTCCATCTGCCGCAGATCCATCGCAGACTCCGATCGTTTCATGCGAATTTCGGCGTTGGACGCCGAAGACGCGCTGGGGACATGATGGCCGTCACGAGCTGGTCAGCCCGATTTATTCAGATTCCATGAGGCTGGCTTCCTCAGCACAGCACAGCCGCCCGAGCGAATCAATCACATTCTTCGCTTGATCCGATAGCCGCAGGGACGAAGTCATGGCCACTGCAACGACGCAGCCCGAGCACGGTGTTCTTCTCGCTGCCGCGCACGAAACGCCGCCGCGAAGTACGGCATCCTCGGCATCACCAAGTCCTCCGCCCAGGCCTTCGCGCCCGTCGTTACGGGTCAACACCTTCGCCCCCGGCTTCATCGAGACCGAGACGCTGCTCAGCCGCGCGGACTGGAGGTCCGGCCGCCGCGAGGACATGATCGCCAAGATGCCGATGGGCCTGGTCCCGGGACCGGCCGAACTCGCGGGTACCGCTCTCTTCCTCGCCGCCGACGCCGCCGCCCACATGACCGGCGTCTACCGCAACGCCGACGGCGGCTTCAGCATGATCGGCGCCTGACACGCCGATCCGCACCGGACCGAACACGAAGGAAACACGACCCCATGCCACTTCACCGGAACCTCCTGATCGGCGGCAAGGAAACCCCGGCCGTCTCGGGCCGGACCACGGAGGACATCAACCCCTGGACCGGCAGGCCGTACGCAACGGTCGCGGCCGCCGGGCCGCAGGACGTGCGGGCCGCGGTGGACGCGGCGGAGGCCGCCTTCGCCGGGTGGGCCGCGCTCGCGCCCTTCGCCCGGCGGAGAATCTTCCTGGACGCGGCGGACCTCATGGAGGAGCGCGGCGAGCAGGCCGTGGAGCTGATGGCCGCCGAGGTCGGCGGGACCCGGGGCTGGGCGCTGTTCAACGTCGGCCTGGCCGCGAACATACTGCGCGAGGCCGCCGCCGCGATCACCGCCCCGCGCGGAGACGTGCTCACCACCCAGGAGCCGGGCGGGCTCAGCCTCGCCGTCCGCGAACCCCTCGGCGTGGTGGCGGCGTTCGCGCCCTGGAACGCGCCGGTCATCCTCGGCACCCGAGCGGTCGCCGCCGCGCTCGCGGCGGGCAACACCGTCGTGGTCAAGGCGAGTGAGGACGCCCCGATCGCGTGCGGTCTGTTCGTCGCCGACGTGCTGCGCGACGCCGGACTGCCCGACGGCGTCCTCAACGTCATCACCAACGACAAGGCGGACGCCGCCGACATCGCCCAGGCGCTGATAGCGGACCCGCGCGTCCGTGCCGTCAACTTCACCGGCTCCACCGGCGTCGGGCGGATCATCGGCACCCTCGCCGCCCGGCACCTGAAGCCGGCCGTGCTCGAACTCGGCGGCAAGAACTCCGTGATCGTGCTGGCGGACGCCGACCTCGACCACGCGGTCGACGCCGCCGCCTTCGCCTCCTTCATGAACTCCGGCCAGATCTGCATGTGCGCCGACCGCATCCTGGTGCACACCTCACTCGCCGCCGAGTTCACCCGGCGCTTCACCGCGAAGATCGCCGAACTGCCGAGCGGCGACCCCGGCACCCCCTCCACAGTGATCGGCCCGCTGGTCGACGAGGCCGCCGCCCGCAGGGTCGCCGTCCTGGTCACGGACGCGGTCGACAAGGGCGCGCGCGTACTCACGGGCGGCGGCCCGCCGCAGGGCGCCCTGTATCCGGCGACCGTGCTGACCGATCTGCCCGAGGACGCATCGCTGCACCACGCCGAAGCCTTCGGACCCGTCGTCGCCGTCACGGCTTTCGCGGACGACGACGAGGCCGTGGCTTTGGCCAACGACACCGAGCACGGCCTGAGTTGCGGCATCCTCACCGAGAACGGCACCCACGGCCTGAAGGTGGCACGCCGTATCCGCACGGGGATCGTGCACGTGAACGACCAGTCGGTGGCGGACGAACCGCAGGCCCCCTTCGGCGGCTTCGCGGCCTCCGGCTACGGCCGCTTCGGAGGACGCTGGGGCATCGAGTCCTTCTCCCACACCCGCTGGGTCACCCTCTCCACCGAGCGGGCGCACTACCCCTTCTAACAAGGAGGCGATATGGCAACGTTCCGTTTCGACACCCGGGTCGCACAGGACCCCGACCGCGTCTGGGCCGTTCTCACCGACGTGAACTTGATCCCGCAGTGGTTTCCGGCGGTGCGGGAGGCACACTTCGACGGCGTGCACCGCCACCTGAGCACCCCTGAGGGCACGCTGAAGTCCCTGGTGGTGACGCGGGACGACGAACTGCGGCGCTTCCAGTACCGGTTCGTCGAGGGCATGCCCCTGCCCGTCGACTTCCACCTGGGCACCATCGACGTGCTTCCCGACGCGCACGGCTCACGCGTGGTCTACAGCCAGGAGATCCTTCCGGAGGCCCTGGCCCCTGTCGTCGAGCGCGCCGTGGGCGCGGGGATCGAAGGCATCGCCAGGTACTTCGCCACACATCCCTGATGTCACCGGCCAGGACCACGAGGGAGAGCCGAGTGGACGGTGTCGGGCGTGGTCGGCGAGCCCGGCCGTTCCGGCGGCCGCCACGACGGTGCGCCGGGCCGGTCCTGCTGTGGGGTGGTGCGATGCGCTGGTCATGCTGACGTTCCCTTCCGGGGTTCGCGGTGCGTGACCTGCCGTGGGTACGGCCGCGGGGCACGTGCTGTTCAGACCGCTCGCGATGCCGGCGGCCGCACGGTCGGAAGGGCGTGAGCCGGAGCTGTCGTGCGGCTGTCGGCCGGCCGGACACGCACCGGGCGGAAGGCGGTTGACCGCCGCGCGCGTCCGGGTAGGCATGGTGCCGGGACCGGTGCCGGTGGGCGGCCGGGCATCGTACGAGGAAGGACGGACAGCGCATGACGGCGTCGGCTCAGCCGCACACCCGTGTCATGGTCGAGCTTGGCGAGCGCTCCTACCCCGTCGACATCGGGCCGGGCGTCCGGCACTCGTTGGCCGGAATCCTCGCCGGGCTCGGTGCGCGGCGGGTGGCGATGGTGTCCGCGCGGCCGGAGAAGTGGCTGCCGGACCCGGGGGTGCCGTCGGTGGTGCTGCGGGCCCGGGACGGCGAGGCGGACAAGACACTGGCGACCGTGGAGGAACTGGGCCGTGCCTTCGTGCGGTTCGGGCTGACCCGCTCCGACGCGGTCGTCTCCTGCGGCGGTGGCACCACCACCGACGTCGTGGGACTGGCCGCCGCGCTGTACCACCGGGGGGTGCCCGTGGTGCACCTGCCGACGTCACTGCTCGCCCAGGTGGACGCCAGCGTGGGCGGCAAGACGGCCGTCAACCTCCCCGAGGGCAAGAACCTGCTGGGCGCCTACTGGCAGCCGGCCGCCGTGCTGTGCGACACCGACCATCTGCGCACGCTGCCCGAGCGGGAGATGCTCAACGGATACGGGGAGATAGCCCGCTGTCACTTCATCGGCGCCGGCGACCTGCGCGCGCTGCCGCTGCCGGAGCAGATCGCGGCGAGCGTGGCGCTCAAGGCGTCGGTGGTCGCCGCCGACGAACGGGACTCGGGGCGGCGGCACATCCTCAACTACGGCCACACGCTGGGACACGCCCTGGAGATCGTGACCGACTTCACGCTGAAGCACGGCGAGGGGGTGGCGGTCGGCACGGTGTTCGCGGGCCGTCTCGCGCTGGCCCTCGGCCGGATCGACGCGGCACGGGCGGCCGAGCACCTCGAGGTGGTGCGGAGTTACGGCCTGCCGACCGCGCTGCCGGCCGGGGTCGACGCGCGGCGCCTGATCGAGGTGATGCGGCTGGACAAGAAGGCGACGCACGGGCTGACCTTCGTCCTGGACGGCCCGGACGGCCCCGGGCTGGTGTCCGGGGTGCCCGAGGAGACCGTCGCTTCGACACTGGCCGGGATGGATCGGACACCTGGCTGAACTACCCCGCCGGCAGGCCCCGGGCCAGCAGCACCGCGCCATGCAGGGAGGACAGCCCGCCCAGCAGCGCGGGACGTACCGGGGGCAGCGGGTGCCCGGGGCGTTGAAGGACCGCGGTCCGCTCGGCCACCATCGGCACGAGGTCCGGCACGGCCGCGGCGAAGCCGCCGCCGATGAGGACCAGCGCGGGGCGCGTCAGTTCGCAGATGCCGGCCACGGCCGCGGCGAGCGCGGCGCAGCTCTCCCGCAACGCGGCCACGGCCCACGGCTCGCCGTCGGACACGGCCTGCCGGAAAGCGGTGAACGGCACCTCCGCCCCCTGGTGCCGGGCCGCGCGGCGCAGCGTCGCCGGGCCCGAGGCCGCCGCCTGCACACAGCCGCGCCGTCCGCAGTCGCACAGCGGTCCGTCGCGGTCGACGACGAGGTGGCCGACCTCGCAGGAACCACGCCCCACGCCGGGAACGGGGCGCCCGGCCAGCACGAGACCGCCACCGACACCGGTGCCGACGCCGAGGTAGAGGAGGTCCGCGCAGCCGGCCGCGTCCGCCTCGGCGAGGGCGGCCAGGTCACCGTCGTCGGCGCACGCCACCTCGGCGGCACCGAAGAGTGCGGACAGGGCGGCGCCCAGGCCGAACCCGGCCCAGGCGGGGCGGCCCGGCCAGACGGTGACCGTGCCGGCGGCGTCGAGCGTGGCGGGCAGGGCGACCCCGACGCCGCGCAGCCCCTGCGGGCGCCCCGCGCACAACTCCCCGACGTGCCGGGCCAGCAGGCCGAGATCGTCGTCGGGGCGGGAGGCCCGGCCGGCCCACCGGAAGGACGACTCCTCCACGCCACCGTCGTCGTGCTCGACGCGCAACGCCACCTTCGTGCCGCCGATGTCGATGCCCAGCAGGCCGGCGGCTCCGGCGGTCAGGCCGGCACCTTCTCGAGCAGGGCGCGGGCGGCGAGCCGGTACCCCAGCGCGCCGAGCCCGAAGACGACGCCGGACGCCAGCGGCCCGGTCACCGACTCGTGGCGGAACTGCTCACGGGCCCACACATTCGACAGATGCACTTCTATCCACGGCCGCGGATAGTTCGCCAGGGCGTCACGGAGACCCCAGCCGGCCATCATCAGGGCGGCCGGATTGATGATTGCGCCGACGGTGTCGTAGTTCCCCTGAATGGTGCGGATGATCTCCGCCTCACCGTCGAACTGATAGGAGTCCACTTTCCAGCCGCGCTCCGCGACCTCTTCTCCCACCCAGCGTTCGATGTCCTGCAAGGTATCGGTTCCGTATATCTCTGGCTGGCGGGTTCCGAGTATTCCGAGATTCGGCCCGTTCACCAACAACAGCCTGCTCACAGCGCACCTCACCAGGTTCGTCACGGAATTCCATCTATAGCACGGGCCTCGCGGCGCCCACCCCGCCGAGTGCCCGCCGAATCCCCGGGAGCCGTTTTGAGGGGCTTCTAGGGGGGTGTTGAGGGGGAATGACGCGGCTGCCGTCGGCAGTTAGCGTGTTAAAGCGATCTCCTCTGCATATCGCGTCGAGGGAAGTGGGGAAAAAATGAGCAAGGGTGTGCGTCTGGAATCCGAGCTGCCCGGCTGGCCGCAGTACGACGACGCGGAACGCGAGGGACTGATACGGGCGCTGGAACAGGGCCAGTGGTGGCGGATCGGCGGCGGCGAGGTGGACGCCTTCGAGGCCGAGTTCGCCGCCGCCCACGGCAGCCCGCACGCCCTGGCGGTCACCAACGGCACACACGCGCTGGAACTCGCCCTCGAAGTGCTCGGCGTCGGCGCCGGCTCCGAGGTCATCGTCCCGGCGTTCACCTTCATCTCCTCCTCGCAGGCCGCGCAGCGGCTGGGCGCGGTGGCCGTGCCGGTCGACGTCGACCCGGGCACGTACTGCGTCGACCCGGCGGCGGTCGAGGCCGCGATCGGACCGCGGACCGCAGCCGTCATGCCGGTGCACATGGCGGGCCAGATGTGCGACATGGACGCGCTGGGCAAGCTGTCCGCCGACTCGGGCGTACCACTGGTCCAGGACGCGGCCCACGCGCAGGGCGCGCGGTGGCGCGGCCAGCGGGTCGGGGAGCTGGGCTCGGTCGCGGCGTTCAGCTTCCAGAACGGCAAGCTGATGACCGCCGGTGAGGGCGGCGCGGTGCTCTTCCCCGACGCGGAAGGGTACGAGAAGGGCTTCGTGCGGCACAGTTGCGGCCGGCCGCGCACCGACCGCGGCTACTTCCATCGTACGTCCGGTTCCAACTTCCGCCTCAACGAGTTCTCCGCGTCGGTGCTGCGCGCCCAGCTCGCCCGGCTCGACGCACAGATCGACACACGCGAGGCACGCTGGCCGGTGCTGAGCCGGCTGCTGGCCGAGATCCCCGGCGTCGTCCCGCAGGCCCTCGACGAGCGCGGTGACCGCAATCCGCACTACATGGCGATGTTCCGGGTGCCGGGCATCACCGAGGAGCGGCGCGCACGGGTCGTGGACACCCTCATCGAGCGGGGGCTGCCCGCGTTCGTCGGGTTCCGCGCGGTCTACCGTACCGACGCCTTCTGGGAGGTTGCGGCGCCGGAGCTGACCGTGGAGGAACTGGCCCGCCGCTGCCCGCACTCCGAGGCCCTCACCCGGGACTCCGTGTGGCTGCACCACCGTACGCTGCTGGGCAGCGAGGAGCAGATGCACGAGATCGCCGCCGTCATCGCCGATGTGCTCGCGAGCGCATGAGCGCCCCGTCCCCGGCCCTGCCGCCCGTCCGCACCGCCGTGATCGGCCTGGGCTGGGCCGCCCGCTCGGTCTGGCTGCCCCGGCTGCTCCGCAGCCCCGCCTTCACCGTGACCGCCGCCGTCGACCCCGACGAGCGCGGCCGGGCCGCCGTCACCGGCTCCCAGGGGGCGGACGCGACCGGGCTGTCGGTGCTGGCGGCCGTCGCCGACCTCGACCCCGCCGAGGTGGACCTCGCGGTCGTCGCGGTCCCCAACCACCTGCACTGCGCCGTCGCCTGCGAACTGCTCACCAAGGGCATCCCGGTGTTCCTGGAGAAGCCGGTCTGCCTGACCTCCGAGGAGGCGGAACGGCTGGCCGCCGCCGAACGCGCGGGCGGCGCGGTACTGCTGGCCGGCAGCGCGGCCCGCCACCGCGCCGACGTACGCGGCCTGTACCGGGCCGCCGAACGCCTGGGCGAGGTCCGGCACGTCGAACTGGCCTGGGTACGGGCGCGCGGGGTGCCCGACCGGGGCGGCTGGTTCACCCAGCGGTCGCTCGCGGGCGGCGGGGCGCTGGTCGACCTCGGCTGGCACCTCCTCGACATCGCCGTGCCGCTGCTGGGCACCGCCGCCTTCCGGCACGCCATCGGCACCGTCTCCGCCGACTTCATCACCCAGGCGTCCTCCCGGGCCGCCTGGCGCGACGACGACAACGATGCCGAAGGCGATGGCGACGCGGCCGAGGGCGGCGGCACCGACGTCGAGGACACCGCGCGCGGCTTCCTCGTCACCGACGACGGCCGGTCCGTCGTCCTGCACGCGAGCTGGGCCTCGCACGAGGCGGTGGACACCACCCGCGTCACCGTCGACGGCAGCGCGGGCAGCGCGACCCTGCGCTGCACCTTCGGTTTCAGCCCCAACCGCCTCGGGGAGTCCGTGCTGACCCGCACCGCCGACGGCACCACGCGCCAGCTCGCCGTGCCCACGGAACGGGTCGGCGCCGAGTACGACCGGCAGCTCGCCCTGCTGCCCGGCCTGTTGCACGACCCGGCCGCACGAGGCCGGGCGATCGACGAGGCGCGCCGCACCATCGGCGCCATCGAGCGGGTCTACACCTCGGCCCGCACCGTCCAGGAGGTCCGGAGGTCCGCCCCGGTGTGACCGCACCGGTGCGCGCCGTGACCACGTTCCACGGGAGTCCCCGATGATCAGCCAGTCCGTTCCTTCCGTCCCTTCCCCTTCCGACGTCACCTCGGTGGTCTTCGACCTCGACGGCGTCCTCGTCAACAGCTTCGCGGTGATGCGCGAGGCGTTCACCCTCGCCTACGCGGAGGTCGTCGGCCCGGGCGAGCCGCCGTTCGAGGAGTACAACCGGCATCTGGGCCGCTACTTCCCCGACATCATGCGCATCATGGGGCTGCCGCTGGAGATGGAGGACCCCTTTGTCCGCGAGAGCTACCGGCTCGCCCACCTGGTGGAGGTGTTCGACGGCGTGCCGGAGCTGCTGGGGGAGCTGCGCCGCCGGGGGGTCCGGCTGGCCGTGGCCACCGGCAAGAGCGGCCCGCGGGCCCGTTCGCTGCTGGATACGATCGGCATCCGCGACCGGTTCGACGCTGTCCTCGGCTCGGACGAGGTGGCGCGGGCCAAGCCGGCGCCCGACATCGTGCTCAAGGCGATGGACCTGCTGGGCGCCGACCCCGGGCGGACGGTGATGGTCGGCGACGCCGTCACCGACCTCGCCAGCGCCCGCGGCGCGGGTGTCACCGCGGTGGCCGCGCTGTGGGGCGAGACGGACGAGGCGACGCTGCTCGCCGCGGACCCCGATGTCGTCCTGCGTCACCCGGCGGAACTCCTGGCGCTGTGTCCTGCGGTGCCGGTGTCCTGACACTCAGGGCGTCCGGCACCCCAGATGCGTCGACGGCGGTGCGGAGGGCGGACGGGATCGGCAGCGTTCCGCACCGCCGTCTCCTGTGCTCACCGGGGAGCGAACTCCACCGGCAGGGACGTCAGGGAGCGGATGAACGGGTTGGGCTTGGCGCCGACCTCGGCGGCCGGTACGGCCAGGCGCAGGTCGGGGAACCGCCGGAACAGGCTCTCCAGCGCGGTCTGCGCCTCCACGCGGGCCAGCGGCGCGCCGATGCAGTAGTGCACGCCCTGGCCGAACTGGAGGTGCATCACGTTGCCCCGCGTGAGGTCCAGCCGCTCTCCGTCGGTGACGTGCGTGGGGTCGGAGTGGGCGGCGTCCATGTCCAGCAGCACCTGCTCGCCCGCGGCTATCGTGACGCCGCCGATCTCGATGTCCTCGTTGGCGAAGCGCACGACGAGGATGCCGGGCCCGGCGTGCCGCAGCAGCTCGTCCAGGTTCCGGCCGGCCAGCTCGGGGTCCGCGCGCAGCAGGTCGAGCTGGTCCGGCCGGGTCAGCAGCGAGAAGACGGCGTTGCTGATGAAGCTGCCGGTCAGTTCGTAGCCGGCGATCAGCATCATGCGGGCGGTGGAGACCACCTCGCGGTGGCTGAGCCGGTCGTCCTCGTGAGCCGACATCAGTGCGCTGATCAGGTCGTCCCTGGGGTCCTCGCGCCGCTCCTCGGCCAGGTTCTCCATGTACGACCACAGTTTCGCGGAGGCGTCCGCGGAGCGGGCGGCGGACTCCGGGTCGAAGGGCGGCAGCAGCATCAGGTCGGACCACTGGTGGAACTCGGTGCGGTCGGCGATGGGCACGCCGAGCAGCTCGCAGATCACCTGCATGGGCAGCGGGACGGCCAGCGCGGAGACCAGGTCCGCCCGGCCGTCGGCGGCGACGGCGTCCAGCAGGCTGTCGGTGATCTCCTGCACGCGCGGCCGCAGGGCCTCCACCCGGCGCGCGGTGAACGCCGTGCCCAGCAGCCGGCGCAGCCGGGTGTGCTCGGGCGGGTTGGTGCCCATCAGCGTGTCCTCGAACAGCCCGCTCACCGGGGTCGTCTGTCCCTGTGAGGCGGCGTAGGCGGCGGCCGGGCTCATCCTGGGGTGCGCGAGGCACTCACGTACCTCGTCGAACCGGGACACGAGCCACGCGGCGGTGCCGTGCATCTCGATCCGCCGCGGCGGGCCGTTCTTGCGCAGCTCCTCGGCGATGCTCTGCGGGTCGAGGATGCGCATCTCTTCTTCGGGTGTCTGAGCCATGGTGTTACGCCGTCTCCTTGTGAGTAAGCGGGTCGGTAAGCGGGTCAGGGGGCCGGGTTGGGGCTGCGGGCGGGGATGACGTAGGCGGGATCGGCTGTGCGGGGCGGTTCACGCCGGGCCAGGGCGGCGTCGAGGGCGGGCCGAAGCCGGGCGGCCTTCGCCTGCTCGGCCCGCTCGTGCCGCTCCTTGAACTCGGGCATCACCTCGCGGGCGAACAGCTCCAGCGACTCGCAGACGTGCTCGTGCCGGGTCCCGCCGCCCTGCACCAGGAAGATCGCCTGGTCGAGGCCGGCCTCCTCGTGCTGCCGCAGGAACCGCCGGATCTGCTCCGGGGTGCCCACCGCGCCGCGCGCCGGGTTGCCCAGCGGCATACCGGGCTTGCCGAAGGCGGCACGGCCCATGCCGTAGCGGTCGCGGTCGCGCTGGAACGTCTCCCACAGCCGGGTCCGGCCGGGGGCGGCGGCGCCGAAACCGGCGTAGAAACCGAGTCCGAAGTTGAAGAACTGGACGCCGTCGGCGCCGCGTTCCACGGCTGTCGCCTCGTCCTGGTGGCAGAACATCGGGATGGTCGCGGCGACCTGCGCGTTGACCGCGAACCCGGCGGGCACGCAGTCCGCGGACTCGATGCCCTCGTAATAGGCGTCGACCCACTTCTTGGTCTCGGCCGGGCCGAAGAAGGAGAAGTTGAGCGCGCCGAGCCCTTTGGCGGCAGCGAGCCGGATGGCATCCCGGTTGCCGCAGGCCATCCACAGCGGCGGGTGCGGCTTCTGCCGGGTCTTGGGCAGCACGTTGCGGACCGGCGCCGAGACGTACTTGCCCTCGTACCCGGCGAACGGCTCCTCCACGAACATGCGGGCCACGGCGTCCACCGCCTCCGCCCACTGGTCCCGCTTGACGGCACGCTCCACACCGAACCCCTCCAGCTCGGTGGGGGTGGTGGACTCGCCGGTGCCGAACTCCACGCGTCCCCCGGACAGCAGGTCCAGCGTGGCGATCCGCTCGGCGATCCGCGCGGTCGGGTTGAAACCCGGCGGCATCAGGGCGACGGCGTGCCCGATCCGGATACGGCTGGTGCGCTGGCTGACCGCGCCGAGGAACACCTCCGGCCCGGACATGTGCGAGTACTCCTCCAAGAAGTGGTGTTCGGGACACCACACATGGTCGAAGCCCAGCCGGTCGGCCAGTTCTATCTCCGCCAGCATGTCGTGGAAGAGCCGGTATTCGGAGTCCTCGGTCCAGGGACGGGGCAGCTGGGCACCGTACAACAGGCCGAACTTCATGGGCGCATCACTTTCCTCTGCCGGCGGTCGGCCGGGAACGGGGACGGAGGCGGGGCGGGGGGCGACGGCACCGGACGGGTCAGTCGCGGCCTTCCCAGTAGGTGGCGATCACCTCGGCACGCCGTGCGGGGTCGACGAGGACGGAGACCTTCTCGTGGCCGTCCTCGACGGTCGTGAACATGTTGCTGGTGAGGAACACCTGTCCCCGCTCGGTGGCACGCCGGCGCCGGCGCATCGCGGCGAGGATGGCCGGCCCGTTGCCGCCGCCGACGCCCTCCCAGGCGTCGTAGGTCCGGGGCGCGGTGGTGAAACGGTAGGTGGTGCGCCAGTCGTGTCCCAGCGTCTTGGCCTGGAGCACGAGGAACCCGTCCCGCCGCACCAGCCGGAACGCGCAGCCGTACTGCCACTGCGGCTCGTCCTCCACCAGACGCAGCGGCTCGGTGAAGCAGAGCCCGGCGTGTCCGACGTCGGCCAGCCACTCCTCGCCGTCGATCCGGACGAGCATCAGCATGTGCTCCGGGTCGGGTGCGAAGGTGTCACCGGGCAGGTAGGTGCCGCCGCTGAGCACGTCCAGGTCGTAGCCCAGCTCGCGCAGGAGCCGGGCGAACAGGGTGTTCAGCTCCAGGCACATGCCGCCGGCGCCGGTCGGCACGATGGCCTCGAAGGCCTTGTCGACGTCGATGTCCGCCATGTTCACCGCGCTGAGCCGGTGTGTGTGCGCGGTGTCGTAGGGGACGGACGTGAGGTGACTGCGGTGCAGCCGCCGCAGGTTCACCAGGGTGGGCGCGGGTGGCCGGTCGAATCCCAGCCGCGCCAGGTAGGCATCGGTGCTGAACATGTGCGATCCCTTTCTCGTTCGCATCGCGCTCGCTATGAGTTCGCGTCCGTGTCCGCGTTCGGAACGCTCAGTTCGTCCCGCAACTGCCGGGCCAGCATCCGCAGAGTCGGGTGGTCGAAGACGAAGCTGGGCGGCAGCCGCAGCGCCGTGTGCCGGGCCAGGCGGTCGCGGAGTTCCACCGCCATCAGGGAGTCCAGGCCGATCTCGGTGAACACCACGTCCGGGTCGAGGGCGGTGGACGCCTTGGACGCCGCGTGCCCGAGGACCTGCCCGGCCTCCCGTAGCACCAGGCCGAGCAGTACGCCCTCCCGCTCCTCCGCGTCCAGACCGGCCAGCCGCGCGGACACCGGCTCCTCCTCGGCGGCGGCCGTCGGCGCCCGTCGTGCCGGGGGCACCAGGGTCCGCATCGGCGGGGCGACGGGTCCGGCGGCGGCCTGGGCGCGCAGGGCGGCGAGGTCCAGTTTCATCGGCACCACCACGGGCAGGCCGGTGCGCAGCGCGGCGTCGAAGAGCTGCATGCCCTCGGCGGGTGCCAGTGCGGCGACGCCGCCCCGTGTCGTCCGGTGCCGCTCGGTGGCCGCGAGCCGCCCGGTCATACCGGTACCGGCGGCCTGTTCCCACATGCCCCACGCCAGCGACACGGCGGGCAGGCCCGCGGCGCGGCGCCGGTGCGCGAGCGCGTCGAGGTAGGCGTTGGCGGCGGCGTAATTGCCCTGCCCCGGGTTGCCCAGGACACCGGCGGCGGAGGAGAACAGGACGAACGCGGCGAGTCCGGAGTCCCGGGTCAGCTCGTCCAGGTGACGCGCGCCGTCGGCCTTGGCCCGCAGCACCGTGTCGAGCCGCTCCGGCGTCAGGGCGGTCAGCACCCCGTCGTCCAGCACACCCGCCGCGTGCACTACAGCGGTCAGCGGTGCGTCGGCGGGCACCTCGCCCAGCAGCGCCGCCACGGCGTCCCGATCCGCGACATCGCACGCCGCGATGCGTACCCGGGCTCCCGCCGCCGCCAGTTCCGCCGCGAGTCCGGCGGCACCGGGGGCCTGCTCCCCGCGCCGTCCGGCCAGCACCAGACTCCGCACCCCGTGCACCGCCACCAGGTGCCGGGCCACGACCGCGCCGAGGGCACCGGTACCGCCGGTGACGAGGACGGTGCCGTCGCCCAGGCCGGCGTCCGGCACGTCACCCGCCGCCGCTCGGACGAGCCGCCGGGTGAACCACTGACCGTCACGCAGGGCCAACTGCGGCTCGTCGGCGGCAGGGAGCTGAGCGAGCGCTCCGGTGCCCCAGTCGGTGTCGGTACCTGTGTCGGCGTCGAGGAGGAGGACACGCCCCGGGTTCTCCGCCTGCGCGGAGGTCATCAGGCCCCACACCGCGGCCGTTGCCGGGTCGGCCGGCTCGCCCTCCCGGACGGCGACGGCGCCCCGCGTCACCACGACCAGCCGGCTGGACAGCAGCGACGGCTCGGCCAGCCACGCCCGCGCCACCCGCAACGCCCGTCCGGTCACCTCCCGCACATCGGCCGTCTCCCGCACGTCGGCTGCCGCACCGCGGAGGTCCAGCAGCAGTGTGTCCGGGGTCTCGGGCGCGGCGGACAGCCGGTGCACGTCGCCGGCGTCGGCCACCGGCACCGGACGGAGGGCCCGGGACTCGCCCCGTGCCGGCACCTCCTCCCAGGCGACGCGGAACATCCGGTCCGCCGTGGCCGCCGTCCCGGTGAGCTGCCCGGGGTCGACCGGCCGGGACACCACCGACCCGAGCGACGCGATCGGGGCACCGGCACCGTCGGCCAGTTCGAGGGTCATGGTGTGCGTGCCGCTCAGGGTCACCCGGACCCGCAACGCCGAGGCACCGGACGCGTGCAGCGTCACGTCACGGTAGGCGAAGGGCAGTACCAGCTGTGGCTCGGACTCGTCACGCTCGTGGAAGGCCAGGGTGTGCATGGCGGCGTCGAGGAGCGCGGGGTGCAGCCCGAACGCCGCCGCCAGGTCACGGTGCTCGTCCGCGAGGGCCACTTCCGCGTACACGGCGCCGTCACCGCGCCAGGCCGCCCGCAGCCCCTGGAACACGGGCCCGTAGCGGTACCCGGCCTGCTCCAGACCGTCGTACAGCCCCTCGACGTCCGCCGGGTCCACGGCCACCGCGCCGGCCGGCGGCCAGACCGTCAGGCCGGCCGTCGACGCGACCGTGGCCGTGCCGTCCGCGGGACGCAGCGTGCCGGAGGCGTGCCGCGTCCACGGCGTTCCCAGCCCGGCGTCCTCGGCACGGGAGTGGACGCGCACGGCGCGCCGGCCGGCACCGTCGTCAGCCGCGACGCTGACACGCACCTGCGCGGCGGCGCCCTCCGCGAGAACCATGGGAGCCTCCATCACCAGCTCCTCGACGGCACCGCAGCCGACCTCGTCACCGGCGCGCAACGCCAGCTCCACGAAGGCCGCACCGGGCAGCAGTACCGCCCCGGCCGCGACGTGGTCGGCCAGCCACGGGTGCGTGGCGAGCGACAGGCGCGAGGTGAACAGCACCTCACCCGACTCCGGTACTTCGACCACCGCGCCCAGCAGCGGATGCCCGAGGCCGTCCACCCCGGCGGCCGACACATCACCGGCGGCACCGGGGCCGCCCTCGCCGGTCAGCCAGTAGTGCGCGCGCTGGAAGGCGTAGGTCGGCAGCTCGGGCATGAGCGGGGGACGGGCCGTGGTGCCGTGGAGGGCGCCGAGGTCGACGGGAACGCCGGCGATGTGGAGTCGGGCGAGGGCGGAGGTGAGGGTGCGGGGTTCGTCGCCGTCGCGGCGTAGCGCGGGCACGAACACGGCCTGGTTTTCCGTGCCGGAGTCGAGGTTTTCGCGGGCCATGGCGGTGAGGGTGCTGTCGGGGCCGAGTTCGAGGTAGGTGGTGACGCCGTAGGCGGCCAGTGCCTGGATGCCGTCGGCGAAGCGTACGGTCGCGCGTATGTGGTGTGCCCAGTAGGCGGGGGTGCGTATGGCGTCGGGGTCGGCGAGTTGTCCGGTGGT